>JAUMWI010000004.1 GCA_030529725.1 Eubacteriales bacterium
GATCGACATAGTAAATCTGCGATGCGCTCGGCTTGGACATGCCGGCCGCCTCGGCAGCTTCCTTGACGGTGGCAAGGTCGAAGGTCTTTTCATACTGCGTCAATAGCGCCACATGCTCTTCCTGCAGCATGGAAAGCTCGCGCTTCATGGATACGACATTGTCGGAGATTCTGGTAAGCTGTGCGTAGCTCATCACCAGCATAACGACCATCGCAGCAAGTGCCGTAAAGCCGAGAAGCGCTGTGAATGACACCTTCTGGCGCTGCCTCGTGCGCACGGTGGTCTGCGTGCGCTGCTCTTTGCGCACGCTCGGAGCCGGAGTCGGTCTTGCTATCTCGGTACGGCGCGGCTGCTCGTGCTGTTCGCGGCGCTGTTCGTAGTCAAAGTCGTAAGCAAGATTGCCTTCGACACGGCCGCCGCCATACGGATATTTTCTTCTTTGCTCGCGTGCCATGGCAATCTCCTTTCAAAAATTTTCAGCATTTTTCCGCAACTCTCAGCTTTGCGCTGCGTGCTCGGGGGTTTTCTTCCAGTTCTTCTCCCCCCGAAACGATGGGTTTGCGGGTAATGATCTTCACTTTCGGCTTTCTGCCGCAGACGCACACCGGAAAGCTCGGCGGACAGGTGCAGCCCTGTGCCAGCTCCTGCATCTTGTGCTTAACGATGCGATCCTCCAGCGAGTGGAAGGTAATCACGGCAAGCCGTCCGCCGGGACTCAGGTTCTTCTCCGCCGCGTCCAGCATTGGTGGAATTTCGCCCAGCTCATCGTTGACGGCAATGCGGATTGCCTGAAAGCTGCGTTTTGCCGGGTGCTGCTTTTCCCGAAGCGCCGCAGCAGGCATCGCGCTGCGGATCAGCTCCGCAAGCTCCAGCGTCGTTTCGATCGGCTTCTGCTCACGGCAGGTGCAAATCTTTTTGGCGATGGCCGGCGCATAGCGCTCCTCGCCGTATTCAAAGAGAATCCTTCTCAGTTCTTCATAGGAATAGGTGTTGACCACCTCGTGCGCCGTCAGTGCGGCGCTTGCGTCCATCCGCATATCCAGCGGCGCGTCCTGCTTGTAGGAAAAACCGCGCTGCGCATCGTCAAGCTGCGGAGAGGAGACGCCCAGGTCAAAAAGCATTCCGTCCACACCGTGAACATTCAGCTCGCGCAGGACTTGTCCGAGGTTGCTGAAGTTGCTGTGTACCAGTGTCACACGATCCCTATAGTCGTGCAGGCGGCGCGTTGCCGCTTCGATCGCCGTCTCGTCGCGGTCAAGAGCGATGAGACGTCCCGTTGTCAGGCGGCGGACGATCTCCAGCGAGTGTCCCGCACGGCCGAGCGTACCGTCCACGTAAATACCTTCCGGTTTGATTTGCAGCTCGTCCAGACACTCCTGCAGCAGCACCGGCTTATGGCCGTAGTTCTCTTCCATCTCAGAACCCCAGCTCTTCCATCACGGCAGAGAGGTTTTCCGGATTGAGCTCGGCTTCCTCCAGAGCAGCCCAGCGCTCTGCGTTCCAGATCTCAGCACGGTTGGATACGCCGATGACCACAACATCCTTTTCAAGCCCTGCATAAGCGCGCAGCTTCTGCGGCAAAAGGATTCGTCCCTGCGCATCCGGCTCGCACTTGGCGGCATTGGCGAACAGAGGACGCATCGCCTTGGTCTTGGTATAGGGCAGGCTCTCAAATTTTTCGGTAAAGCGCGCCCAGGAGACATCGGAGTACACGCTCAGGCAGGAATCCATACCCATCGTCACATAGAACGTCTCGCCCAGTTCCTCACGGAGCTTGCTGGGGATAAAGAGCCGCCCCTTGGCATCGATCGTATGCTGATATTGTCCGGTCACGGTTCTTCCCCCTTTCCGCAGGATTTTGGCGTTTGAAGAGGGCAAAGCCTCGGCTTCCTCTTTTTTCGGGGAAGTCGAGCCGGCTCCGCTCTCATGTGCTTTCGTGGGAACATCCACCATTTAGGTGATATTGTTCACCACTTTGCACCACTTGACGCTCTCAGTATATTGGATTCCCCCAGAAAATGCAAGAAGAATTTTTCGCGTGTTTTCAAGGCTTTTTCAGGATTTTTTCCATATTTTTCCAGCTTCTTTCCCCCCGTTTCAAACGCACGTTCGATTCTCATTTTGCGCAAAAAAACACCCGACACAATATCTTGTGGCAGGTGTTTTTTAAGCTTCAAAATATAGTTTTTCGGAAAAACATCAAAGGTTTTTGGTTATTTCGACAAACTTTTCATTTGATTTTTGTTCAATTTTCCCCCGACTGTGTAAGCTCCGACTGTTTTTTGCGCATCTGTTCAGCCGAGGCGGCGCGGAAGTTGGTACGAGACTGTTTCACTTCGTCAAGTGCCATCTGGATGGCTTCCTCCGTGCGGCGCAGCGCATCCTCTGTGTACTCATTGGCGACACGGTACAGCTCACGGGAGCGTTCCTCTGCCTTTTTGATGATCTCGCGGCTTTTCTCGCGTGCGGCAGAAAGCACCTCCGTCTCAGAAACCTTGCTCTTGGCGTCAAGCTCCGCCTTCTGCATCATGCGCTCGACCTCGCGCTTGGCGGAGTCCACATACTCCTCCTTGGCGCGGATCAGTTCCTGCGCACGCTTGAGCTCAACAGGGAGCTGAGCACGGATTTCGTCGATCAGGTCAAGCGCCTCGTCGCGGTTGAGCATACATTTCTCACCGGAAAGCGGTGCGCTTTTTGCATTGTCGATCATGTCAAAGAGCATATCAATAAGATGCTGTACGTCATTGTTAGCCATTTTTCTGCCATCCTTTCACAAGTTCCGCCGCCGGCAGCGGCATATATTTTTCGAGCGGCTGATCGTATTTGATCATCTCGCGCACCATCGTCGAGCTGATATGCGCAAGCGTCGGCTCGGCCGGAATGACCACCATATCGAGCTGCAGACAGAGAGAGCGATAGATCTGTGCCATCGCGTATTCCTCGTCAAAGTTCGAGCCGCAGCGTGTGCCCCGGATCAGCGCCACCGCGCCGCAGTCGCGGGCAAAGTCTGTCAAAAGTCCGGACCACGCTGCTGCCTCAACATTGGAAAACTCTGCGACAGAAGCCTCCAGCAGCGCAAGACGCCGCTCGGGCGTGAACATAGGCGACTTTTTCTCCCCATTGCTCACCGTGCAGACGATCACCTTGTCAAACAGCCGGCTCGCTCGCTCAATGATGTTCATGTGCCCCAGCGTCACCGGATCGAAAGAGCCGGGAAAAACAGCAATCTTCATTCCTCATCCTCCCCGCCGCGGTGATAGATCGTCACCTTAATCTTACCGTAGCGATATTCCCGATAGATGCTGTACGGTTCAGACAGCGCCGGCAGCGTCTTTTCCACCGGGCTTTCCGCCACAATTATACCATGCGGTGCCAAAATGTCAAACTTTGCGATCTGTGCGATGGCACGCTCCAGAAGATCCTCGGCGTAGGGAGGATCGAGAAAAATGATGTCAAATTTCGTGCGCAGCGAAGAAAGATAGCCCATCGAATCGCCGCAGATCACCTGCCCACGGTCCGACATCTGACACAGTGCCAAATTGTCTTTCACCAGCTTTGCCGCATCCGTGCGCTTGTCCACAAAAACGGCAGACTGTGCGCCGCGGGACAGTGCCTCGATGCCGAGCTGTCCCGTGCCGGCAAAAAGATCCAGCACGCGCGCACTTTCGACATCAAATTGAATACAGTTAAAAATGCTTTCCTTGACCTTGTCGGTCGTCGGGCGTGTTTCCATGCCCTTCAATTCGTTCAACCGGCGTCCGCGCGCCGAACCGGTAATGACTCTCATAGTAATCACCCATTCTGCCGCTTCGCGTCGGCACAAACAGTAATGAAGCAGGGAATCTTATCACGCGAAGCAAAGGAATGATAAGATGATTGTAATTTTTGATCTAATTCGTGTGAAAGGAAATTACACACGAATCTTCCTCACAGTAAAGCAGTTATCGCGCAGTAGACAAGAGACAGCGCCATCACCGCGCTGAACGCCTTGCGATGCGCGGCATACAGGCGGCGGAACGCACTGCCGAATGCGCCCCAGCACAGCGTTGCACAGATCATGCATGCCGTATTGATCACAGCCACCGACAAAATGACAGATGCAGCCGTTGAATGAGCAATCACATAGACGGAGTAGACGCTCAGGTTGCATACCCAGCTTTTGATATTCAGGCATTGGAGCAGGATACCCTGGCGATAGGTAGACTCCCCCTTTTGCTCTTTTTGTGTGCTCTGCGCGGCAAATCCGGAGCGCAGCATGGAACAGGCAAGATACAGCATGTACGCTGCGCCCAGCCATTTCAAATATGGGATCAGCGCCGGAATCACGGTTGCAAGCATCACATTGAGCGCACCGCACAGCAAAAGTTTCGCAAAAAACGCCGCTGCACTGGCCATGATGAACTTTCGCGCACCGGCAAGGCCGTAATTCGCACTCAAATAAAGCGACATCAGGTTATTCGGCCCCGGCGTAATGCACGTGACAACAATATACAGCAGCATAGCAGTCCAATCCATCGCGTTCGTCTACCTTTTATTTTTCTCTCTTTTCCTACATACTACGAAAAACGAGCGTATTTTTCAATAGACAGTTTTCAAAATTTTTGTCTTTTCCGCAGGATGAAATTTTGTCTTGTTATTCTGCCCCCTTTCGTATATAATAGCAGAGTTATCATAGCTATCTTATCGACTTTGGAGAAAGGAGACCTTTTCCATGATCAAACTCCAAACCGAAAAAGGCGAAGTCATCATCTCCGATGCTGTACTTTCCAATATCACCGGCGCTGCAGCAACCAGTTGCTTCGGCGTTAAGGGCATGGCTTACCGCTCCATGACGGACGGTCTTGTCCATTTGCTGCGCCGCGAGGCGATGAGCAAGGGCGTTCACATTACGCCGCATGACGAGGGCGACATCTCCATCGAGCTGCACATTATCGTCGAGCACGGGGTGAATATCACCGCCGTCTGCCGCTCCATCATCTCCCAGGTGCGTTATCTCGTGAGCGAAAACACGGGGGCAAAAATACGCAGTGTTGACGTCTGTGTCGACAGCATGAACATGTGATTCAGGAGGACACTTCCCTATGCACGATACCATTACCGGTGCTCTGTTCAAGGAGATGCTGCTCTTCGGCACAGCCTCTGTCACGCAGGCACAGCAGCTTATCAACGATCTCAATGTTTTCCCCGTTCCGGACGGTGACACGGGCACAAACATGAGCCTTACCATACAGACTGCAGCGCAGGAACTTAAAAAAATTGACCCTGCAACCGTGGATCAGGCCGCATCCGTGACTGCAAGCGCACTGCTGCGCGGTGCGCGCGGCAATTCCGGCGTCATTCTCTCGCTTCTCTTCCGCGGGATCTCCAAGGGCCTCAAGGGACTCAAAACTGCCGACGGCTGCGCCTTTGCCGCCGCCATGCAGGAGGGCGTTGCCACCGCCTACAACGCGGTGATGAAGCCCGCAGAAGGTACGATTCTGACCGTTTCCCGCCTCGCCGCCGACCGTGCGATGAAGGCAAGCGGTGAGAACAGCAGCATCGAGTATGTTCTCGAGCAGGCGATCGCTCAGGGAGAGGCCACGCTCAAGGAAACGGTCAATATGAACCCTGTTTTGAAAAAAGCCGGCGTGGTCGATGCTGGCGGCAAAGGCTTTTTGCTGATCCTCGGCGGTATGCTCTCAGCGCTGCGCGGTGAGGAAATGCCCGAGCTTACAGCCGAAGCCACACAGGAAAAAGCAAACTTCGGCGCACTCTCGCTCGAGGACATCACCTTCACCTTCGACACAGTCTTTATCGTCCGCAAGGAGATGGGCAAGTCCATTGAGCCGCTGCGCAAATATCTTGATTCCATCGGCGATTCCCTCGTCATTGGCGAAGACGACGAAACCTTTAAGGTCCATGTCCACACGGACATTCCGGGCAATGCCCTGACCGAGGCGCAGAAGTACGGCACACTCGAGCTTGCCAAGATTGAAAATATGCGCACGCAGGCGCAGGAGCTTGCCGAGGGCAAACAGGCACAGAGCACGGACGATCTTGCCGCAGTGGAAGAGGAACTGGAAAAGTCCGTCGAGCCTCCCAAGCCGTTCGGCTTTCTCGCCGTCTGTGCCGGTGACGGTCTCGCCGAAGTTTTTACCGACCTCGGTGCAGACGGCATTATTTCCGGCGGTCAGACGATGAATCCCTCGACGGAGAGCATCCTCACCGAGATTCAAAAGGTCAACGCCGAGGCGGTGTTTGTCCTGCCGAACAACAAAAATATTATCATGGCAGCGCAGCAGTGCATCGGGCTGACCGACAAGGAAGTTATCGTTATTCCCACCGCGACCGTGCCGCAGGGCATCAGCGCCATGATGGCCGTCGATCCCGATGAGTCCGATGCCAAGGCGATCGAGCAGGCCATGACAGCCGCCGCGCAGAATGTTTCCACCGCGCAGATCACCTACGCCGCGCGTTCTTCCGACTTCGATGGCTTTGCGATCCGCGAGGGGGACTATCTTGCCCTAATGGATGGCAGGCTTTTCGGCACCGACCGTGACATTGCCTGTCTTTTAGAGGATCTGTCCGATGAAGCCGCTGCACGCAGCGCAGAGTTTGTCAACCTCTTCTACGGAGAAGATGTCAGCGAGGATGATGCAAACAAGGCACTCGAGGTCTTCTCGCGCAAGTGTCCCGGTGCTGAGGTCACGCTCCTTTCGGGCGGACAGCCGGTCTATTACTACATTATCTCTATTGAATAAAAAACGGGCAGAGGATCTCTGCCCGTTTTTTATGCCCTGAGCGTCTTACTCAGAAGCCTGAGGATCTGACGGGCGTGGCGGTACTCGTCCTTTGACATATTGGTAAACATCTGCTCAAGACAGTAGTCGAGCGTTTCCTCCCCGGCACGAAAATAATTGTAGCCGCCGCACGCCTCCTCGTGGTAAAAGCGGCGCAGACACGCGCAGTATCCGTCGCGGCAGGTTTGCTCCGTACACACGCGTGGGCAGTAGGTCTCCCCCGTTGCAAGGTAGATCGCCGCCATCAGCTCGCGCGCGTGGCGTCCCTCATCACAGGCCATGGCATAGAACATACGCCTTGCCTCCTGCGTGGGCGCACAGCGCGAGAAGCTCAGGTACATTTTCCTTGCTGCAAGTTCGTCCCTTACAAAACCCTCCAGCACCTCGATCGACTCCACTGCCGCCGTTCCCATGCAGCACGGATCGCTCTGCGCACCGGGGAGGGACAGCTCACCGCTTTCCGTGCGCGCCGTGTCCGACGGATCGGTTTCCGCCTCCTCACGCACGTTCGGATAGGGGTTTTCCGTGGGCGCCACCCTGCGCCACACCCGCTCGCAGCAGGCATAATCGTACGCACTGTTCCTTTTATCCTCCATCTCAGTTCCTCCTTGATCGTCTGCTCTATCCTATGAGACGGTACGGTGTTTTTTTCCTTTTCCTATTGACTTGCTGGGAATTTTATGTTATAACCCAATCACCTACTAAAATAATAGGATTTCAAAAGAAGGAAATCCATTGATTTTTTTGTTAGAGATTGGTATACTATTTTTTACTGTGATTTTTACAAGGAGGCATGATGATGCTTCAGTTAAAGAACATTACCTACACCGTCTCCACGCCTGAGGGCGAGCAGACCATTCTGAACAATATTTCCGTTGATATTCCCGACCACAAGCTTGTGGTTTTCACCGGCCCCAACGGCGGCGGAAAGACGACGCTCGCCAAGGTCATTATGGGTCTCGTCACCCCCACGAGCGGCCGGATTCTTTATAACGGGCAGGACATTACCGACCTCGGCATCACAGAGCGCGCCCGTCTCGGCATCAGCTACGGCTTCCAGCAACCGCCGCGCTTCAAGGGCATCACCGTGCGCGATCTTCTGACCATTGCCGCAGGCGATGAGAAGCTCTCCAAGGACAAGTGCTGCAAATATCTCACGCAGGTCGGTCTTTGCGCCAACGACTATCTTGACCGCGAGGTGGATGTGTCCCTCTCCGGCGGCGAGGTCAAGCGCATTGAGATCGCATCACTCCTTGCCCGCCACTCCGAGCTGATGATCTTTGACGAACCGGAGGCCGGTATCGACCTGTGGAGCTTTGCACGGCTGACTGAGACATTTGAACAGATCCACCGTCAGCGCAGCGCGACCATGATCATCATTTCCCATCAGGAGCGCATTATTCAGCTTGCGGACGAGATCATCGTAGTAGGCGGCGGCGAGCTGAAGCACCGCGGCACAACGGAAGAGATCTTTCCGCTTATTATGGCGGACACGCTGGGCTCCTGCCCGGTGCTGAACAAATAAGGAGGGAGCGTGCAGCATGATTACCGAGATCGACCAGGCATTACTGGAAAAGATTGCCGACCTCACGGGAAAGCCCGTCGGCGCGTTCAACATCCGAAAGGACAGCGGCTGCGAGGCACGCCAATCCACCGAGCACATTGAGATCACTCCCAAGACCGACGGCAAGGAAGGCATTGACATCCGCGTCAAGGACGGCACAAAGGGCGAGCAGTGCCACATTCCCGTCATCATCAGCAAGACCGGCGTGACGGAGATGGTCTATAACGATTTCTACATCGGTGAAAACTGTGATGTGGACATTGTTGCCGGCTGCGGCATCCACAACTCCGGCTGCAATGAGAGCCGTCACGATGGCGTTCACACCTTCCATATCGGCAGAAACTCCCGTGTTCATTACGCTGAGAAGCATTACGGCGAAGGCGACGGCGAGGGCAGGAACATCATGAATCCGCAAACCATCGTCTATCTTGACGAGGGCGCCACCATTCAGATGGACACCGTGCAGATCCGCGGCATCGATTCCACCAAGCGTTACACCAAGCTGGTGTGCGGCAAGGATGCCGAGGCCGTCATCACCGAGCGTCTGCTCACCCACGGTCACCAGACAGCGGAAAGTGATATGATCATTGAACTCAACGGCGAGGACGCCAAGGGCCGCGTCATCTCCCGCAGTGTTGCGCAGGACGAATCCAGGCAGGTCTTCCGTCCCATCGTGATCGGCAACAACAAGTGCTTCGGCCATGTCCAGTGCGACTCGATCATCATGGGCAGTGCCAAGATCGAATCCGTCCCTGCCATCACCGCCAACTCCACCGAAGCGCAGCTCATTCACGAGGCCGCCATCGGCAAGATCGCCGGCGATCAGCTTTTGAAGCTCCAGACGCTCGGCCTGACTGAAGAGGAAGCGGAGGACACCATTCTTAAGGGATTTTTGGCATAAGCGGCGAACCGTTTTTCAAAAAACAAAAGGGCGTGTTGCAAAGCTTCTCATTTGCAACACGCCCTTTTCCGCGCTTCACGCGCCGAACAGGTGCGCACGAAATTCCGCAATGGTCTTAAAATATAAATCGCAGTTCTTCCGCATAAACCGTTCGATCTCCGGAATGTCATTCGCCCAGCCGGCAGCGGCAAACGGTACACCGCACGCCTTTGCCATATCGTAGCCGGGCTTGAGATCGTCGAGCACCAGGAGCTCCTCCGGCTTCAGATCAAAATGCTTCATGATCTCATACAAGCAGTGCGGCTGCGGCTTGCGGCGCTCTTTCGGCACCTCCCAGCCGAACACCAGATCCGGCGTCGGCAGGTCATTTTCACGGTAGTCGCGCAGAATATTATCCGAGAGTGAATGCGACACCACGCAGATCTTGCCGCCTTCATTTTTGTAGTTCCACAGAATTTCACGCATTCCGTCAAAAGCCTCGGGTACATGGAGCTGCACATAGTCGTTCCAGTACGCCTGCTCTCGGTGCATATCCTCATCCGTCATGCCGATGATGTCGTGGAAAAGCGTATAGACGCCGGGGTCGAAGTTCTTCAGAAAGTACTCCTCCAGCGTGTACTGTACCTGCGGATAAAACTTCCCCATGTACTCCACAAAGCAGGGGTAATGCACCGTTGCGGTACTGTTGACAACGGTATCATCATGGTCAAGCACCAGGCAAGCGTATTTCATGGGTGTTTCCTCCAAGCGGATGGGTTTGTTTCTGCATAAGGGCGTGAGTAGATCAGGAGCAGCACCGCCCCGGCTGCTGCAAATACAGCCTGAACGATCAGCATGGCGGAAATGCCGAACAGATCAATGATAAATCCGCCGAGCAGTCCGGCAAACACACCTGCCAGCGTTCCTGCCCCCACCATAAGAGACTGTCCCTTTACGGTATCCTCCGGAAGCATGATCTCATTCACATAGAACACAGACGCTGGAATATAGATCGCGTAGCTTCCGATTTGAAACATCTGTGCAAGATAGAGTCCGGGCATACTTTGGGCAAAAATATATGCGCAGGCTTTGGCAGTAAAGGCAATGCCGGCGAATGAAAGCAACTGATAAGAGCGGAATTTCCTTTTTAAAAGCGGAAAGATCGCCATGACCGGAAGCTCCAGAAAAGCGGCCAGTGAAATCGCCTTTCCCATACTTTCCGGATTTCCGCCGATGTTCTCCACCACCTGAATGATGTAGGTGTTGGACATATTATGAAATACAAAAAGCATCATTGCCCCTGCCAGCACACCGCAGAATCCTTTGTATTTTCCGGCAAAGCCAAGGAGGGATTCCCGACCTCCCGCAGAGTCCCTCGCACAGGGCTGTCCATCTTTTTCCGAAAACTCTTTAAAGTCCGGCATCGCAAGAAGCATTGCCGCCAGCGCAGCAGTCAAAGTCAGTCCAACGATCAAGAGAACATCGGTGCCCACGCTCACGGTCAGCTTCCCGAGGATAATGGAAAGCACAGCATAAAAAACCGACCCGATCCCACGCGCAAGGGAGAAATTGACCGGGATTCCCCGATTTACATAATACATGCTGACCGCATTTGTAAGCGGCATGATGACCTGGATGACCGCATAGGTCAGCACAAACACGACGCCGACGGCAAGCAGCGGACTCGGCACAAAGTACAGCGCGATAAAGCCAATGGCAACCGCTGCCGAAAGCAAAAGTGTGAGGGCGTGCAGGGACATCCCGCCGCTCTTGTCCGCGACGCCGGCGAAAAGCGGCTGGAGCATGACGCCGAGAATATTTCCGAGTGCCATGGCGATTCCGATTTCTGAATTGGTAAACCCTCGTGACAGTAGAAATACCGAGGTAAAGCCACCGCAAAGGACACAGATCATTCCCCAGAAGGCAGCAAGGAAAACACTGTACTTGATATTCAATATGGTCGGGTTCGGATGCAGGTTTGAAGTTTTCACGGAAGTCTCCTCGCTCTTGTGAATCGTTCACTCAAAGATGAAGACAGTATATGCATAAAGCCCCCGCTTGTCAAACAGGAGTTTTTCCGGCTTTCACCATCCTGTCCGCAATCAGGCAAAAAAAAAGACGCGCTTTTGGCGCGCCTTTTTCTTTACACTTCAGTGCCGCACTTGGGGCAGAACTTGCTGCTGACCGTTTCGCCGCAATTCGGGCAGACTTTGACCTCAACTGCCTCCGCTTCCACGACCGGCTCCTCCTTCGAGGGGCGGCTTGCCTCCAGCTCGGCGATCTTCGCCTGAGAAGCGCGGATCGCAGCAACAATGTCAGCAACCGCTTCGGGTGCCTCATCGATGGTGGACAGATACCACTCACCGATAGCGCGATAGTTCTTGTCAATACTGCGCTTTTCCGCGGCGATCGCGTACTCCGTCTTGGCGCGCTCTGCCACATTGTTTGCTTTCTCGCCGGCAACAGCAGCCACCTCCTGCGCCTTCTCCGTTGCCAGGAATGCAACATCCTGCACTTTCTTCGTCAGTTCATCAAAAAATGCCATTGTACTTTCTCCTCTCGGTCGTTTCTGATAGGTTATATTCAGTATACCGCTCTCACAGATCACTTTCAATGAAAAAATTGGAAACGGATCATGAATTTTTTGTTACGTTTCGATCCACCCCTGTGAGCAGGTCACCGCACGCTTCCAGAGCCGATATTGCTCCTGGCACTCATACTGCTCTCGCAGCGGCTCAAAAATGCGTTCGCTGATGCGAAGCGAGCACAGCTCGTCCGCATTTTTCCAAACGCCCACAGCAAGTCCGGCAAGTGCCGCCGCACCAAACGCCGTCGTCTCCACCATCTTCGGCCGATCAACAGGAATACGCAAAAGGTCAGACTGAAACTGCATCATCAGATCACTGACACTCGCGCCGCCATCCACGCGCAGGACGCTGATCTCACACCCTGCGTCCTGACGCATCGCCGTCATCAGATCTGTCACCTGATAGGCGATCGATTCCAGCACTGCACGGGCAATATGTGCCCTTGTCGTGCCGCGCGTGATCCCCACCATGCAGCCGCGCGCATACATATCCCAATACGGCGCCCCGAGACCGGTAAAGGCGGGCACCAGATACACTCCGCCGCTGCTCTCCACACTTTCGGCCAGAAGGTCGCACTCATGCGCGGAGGCGATCATATGCAGCTCGTCACGAAGCCATTGGATCGCACTGCCGGCATTGAATACGCTGCCCTCCAGTGCGTAGGTCGTCTCCCCGCCGATGCTCCAGCCAACCGTCGTCACAAGACCTGCACGCGAGCGCACCGGTTTTGCACCAATGTTCATCAGTGTGAAGCAGCCGGTTCCATATGTATTTTTCGCTTCTCCGCGTGCGAAACAGCCCTGTCCGAACAGTGCCGCCTGCTGATCTCCCGCCGCACCGCAGATCGGCACACCGGCAAGCGCCTCCAGCCCTTCGATCCCCTCAGCCACCGTACCGTAAATTTCCGAATTGGAAACCGGCTTCGGCAGCACGCACATCGGAATGTCCATCAGTTTACATAACTCTTCGTCCCATGCGAGTGTATGGATGTTGAAGAGCATCGTGCGTGAGGCGTTGGAGTAATCCGTCACATGGACTGCTCCGCCGGTCAGTTTCCAGATGAGCCAGGTTTCAACCGTGCCGAACAGAAGCTCTCCCCGTTCGGCGCGATGCCGCGCGTTCGGCACATTGTCGAGCAGCCACTTGAGCTTTGTGGCAGAGAAATACGCATCGATCAGCAGTCCCGTCTTCTCCGCGATCCTCTCGGACACGCCGCGCTTTTCCTTGAGCGCATCGGCGATTCCCGCCGTGCGGCGGCACTGCCAGACGATGGCGTTGTAGATCGGTTTTCCCGTTTCCCTGTCCCAAAGGATCGTGGTTTCACGCTGGTTGGTGATTCCGATTCCCCTCACGCAATTTGCAGCGCCGGATTCTTTGAGCACCTGTGCGCAGACAGCTCGTTCACTTTCCCAGATCTCCTGCGGATCATGCTCCACCCAACCGGGCTGCGGATAATACTGCTTGAAATTTTGCTGTGTCATGCCGGCAACAGAGCCGTCCGCACCGAAGAGAATCGCACGCGAGCTGGTCGTTCCCTGATCGAGTGAGAGAATATAGTCTTTCACGGGAATCCCCCCTTGTCCTGCAATCGGTAATTATGCTATAATTTTTATGGGAATACTATAACACAAAGGGGAATGAAGCGCCATGGAAAATCGAAAAGAATTTTATTTTCCCTCCTCCGACGGTGTCACGCAGATCCACGCTGTTGAGTGGGGCAATGTAGAAAAACCCGTCGGCGTGCTCCAGATCGCGCACGGCGTGGCGGAATATGCGCTGCGCTACGAGCCGTTCGCGCAGTTTATGAATGCGCACGGTTTCATCGTTGTTGCCAACGACCATCTCGGTCACGGTCTTTCCGTCGCTGAAGGCGCCGCGCCGCTTTACTTCGGCAGACATGACGGCTGGCGGCACGTGGTGGACGACATGTATGCGCTGCGCGACATGACCGGCAAAAAATATCCGGAGCTCCCCTATTTCCTGCTCGGTCACTCCATGGGTTCCTTCCTCACGCGCACCTATCTCATCCGCTATCCCGGCACCCTCAGCGGCGCGATCATTATGGGCACCGGTCAGCAGTCTCCGGCCGTGGTCGCGCTCGGCTCCCTGTTTGCCAAGGTCGAGGGGAATCGTATCGGCTATGATCAGTTTTCTCCGACGGTCGATAAGCTTGCCTTCGGCGCCTACAACAAGCCCTTTGCTCCCAACCGCACCGCCTACGACTGGCTGAGCGTGAACGAGGAAAATGTTGACCGCTACATTGCCGACCCCCTTTGCGGCGGCAACGCAACGATTGGGCTGTTTTTGGATATGCTCCGTGGCATCGGCTTGATCGGGAAGCAGTCCAACGTCAATACGATGAACGCAAATACGCCTGTATTCTTCATCTCCGGTGACCGCGATCCTGTCGGTGATATGGGCAAAGGCGTCCGGGCGGCTTACGAAAGTTTCCGGAAAGCCGGCGTCAAGGACGTTTCCCTCAAACTTTACGAAGGTCTTCGGCATGAGATCCTCAACGAAACGTGCCGCGAGACGGTCTTTGCAGATCTTTGGAGCTGGATCGAAAAGCATCTGTAAACATAAAAGAAAGGACCGTGGCTTCAAAAAAGCCGCAGTCCTTTCCTTTATGTCTCCGCCGTCCTTCGGCGACGCAGCGCCCGCAGGCTGAGAAGCTCCGTGTCGTGATAAACAAGCAGTACACGCGCTGTGATGATCGCATCAAATGTGAGCAGAAACATCGCCGCGCTCGCCCACTCGACACCCAAGGTCGCTGCAAGTGCGTGCAGCTCCGGCTGCACCAGACGTACCGCCGCCGCGGACAGCACCCCCCAAGCGGCGGAAAACGGCAGGCAGACGCGCCCGTTGATATCCATTTTCGTTGGCGTATAGTCCCAGAACTGCACGCCGAAAATCGTTTCGTAGCCCCAATGCACTGCGTACTCCACTGACGTTGTTACCGCCGCGCCAATGACCATCAGCGCAAGAATGTTGTCGATCCGCTCCGCGCCGGCAAACAGCAGCGCCGTCATGGCAAGCCCGTAGACCGGACACAGCGGCAGGATCAGGAAGCACTTGCGCACCTGACGCTCTGATTTTGTCACATAGGCAAAGATCTTTTCAAGCAGGTACCCGAAAAAGCTGTAAAACAGAAAATACCAGAAATATGCCATTGGTTCTCCCCTCCGTCTTTCTTCCAGTTTGCCCTGCCGGAGCGGAAAAATGTATGCTGCACATTGCAAAAAAGGTCGGGCCGTGGTATGCTGTAAAAAAATGCGGAGGGATACTACTATGGCCGATACTTGGGAAGCTTTACTGCACGACTGTGAAAATTGCCGCGAATGCTCTCTTTGGCAGACGCGCACCAATGTGGTTTTCGGTGTGGGCAATCGCAGCGCGGAGGTGCTTTTTATCGGCGAGGGTCCCGGTGCCAACGAAGATGCACAGGGCATTCCCTTTGTTGGGAGAGCCGGTCAGCTTCTTGACGATATGCTCGATATTATCGGGCTCAAGCGCGACGATGTGTATATTGCCAACATTGTCAAGTGCCGTCCGCCCGAAAACCGTGATCCGCTCGGTGTGGAGCAGGACGCGTGCATCGACTACCTGCGCCGTCAGGTGAAGCTGCTGAACCCGAAGATTGTTGTCTGTCTCGGCCGTATCGCCGCCATGCGCATTATTCGCAGCGATTTCAAGATCTCTCAGGAGCACGGACAGTGGTTTGAAAAGGGCGGATTGCAGATGATGGCGGTCTACCATCCTGCAGCACTGCTGCGTGACCCTCGCCGCCGCCCCGAGACGTTCGACGATTTCAAGGGCCTGCAGGCAAAGATTCGGGAAATCTGTGAACATACGAGAGCGGAGTAAATGATGGAAAACTGTTTCTATGTCGGCATCGGCGGATTTATTGGGTCTGTACTCCGCTATCTCATCGGGCTTCTGCCGGTTTCTCCTGCCAACGGCTTCCCTATCAAAACGCTTTGTATCAACATGATCGGCTCATTTGTGATCGCGTTGGTCAGCGCGCTTGCCGCGAAGAACAGCTCCCTTTCCCCGCAGCTGGTGCTGCTTTTGAAGGTCGGTATCTGCGGCGGATTTACGACATTTTCCACCTTTGCCTACGAAACCTCCTCGCTCCTGCAAAAAGGCAGCATCGGCACGGCGATTGCATACGCGGTCTTGAGCGTAATTTTGAGCATCCTTGCCGTTTTCGGTGCCGAAATGATGATAAAGTGAAAAAACAAGAGAAGCGATGCCGCGGCATCGCTTCTCTTGTTTTATTCGTTGATCACCTTGATCTGGCAGGCTTTCATCGTTTCCAGCGCCGCCTTGTGGCGCTCCGGCGTGACACCGGCGCAGCAGCTTGCGTCCACGATGATCGGTGCTTCAGGCATTGCTGCCTTGAACAGCAGCGCATTGGACACCACGCAGATGTCCGTGCAAACGCCGACCAGCTCGATCTCCAATGCTTCCTGCGCACGCTCCGCCATCAAAATCCCGGCAAGCTGGTTGCTGCCGAAGGTCGGCTTGTCAACATACGTTGCCTTGCCGGCGGCTTCCGCGATCTCGCGTCTCACCTGCCAGCCGTCTGTTCCCTCAACACAGTGCATAACAGGCAGGTTTCTCCCTTCCTGCGTGTCGAGGTAGTTTTCGTAGTGCGTGTCTCGGGTGAGATAAATGTTCCACGGATCGTACTCCTTGATTTTTTCCACGACCCTGGAAACGACAGCCTGTGCCTCTTTGGTGCCGAGGCTGCCGTCAATAAAGTCGTTTTGCATGTCAACCACGACCAAAACCTTACGCATGGGGCCTCCCTCCTATTGGTCAAATCATCAAACGCGCTTCCAGGTCGCGCCGTCCTTGGCATCGACAATTTCAATGCCCTGTGCCTTCAGCTCGTCACGAATGCGATCTGCCTCGGCGAAGTTCTTGGCTTTCTTTGCCTCGTAACGCGCCATAACGAGCGCATCGATGGCAGGATCGCCTTCGCCGGTGACAGTGTAGCCGCCGGCAGTCTGCGTTGCGGCAGCCTTGGCGGTTTCCTCGCGCTTGGCAGCAGCCTTTTTAAGGAGATCCAAGCTCAGCACGGTGTCGAAATCACCGATGATGGCAAGTTTTGTGGCGTCATTGGTCTTGGCTTTGAGTGCATCGTAAAGCGCGGTCACGCCCATGGAGGAGTTGAGATCGTTGCCCATCTGGGTGTTGAACTTGTCCTTGTACTCGCGCAGCACCGCCTCGTCCACCGCGCCGTCGTCCGGCTTGAGCGCGGCGATCTTGGCAACGAGCTTGTTGAATGCGACCACGGCGTTGTCAAGATTCTCCCAGGAGAACACCAGCGCCTTGCGGTAGTGGCTCTGCAGGCAGAAGAAACGGTAAACGATCGGATCGTAGCCCTTTTCTTCCAGCAGGGAGACGGTCAAAAACTCGCCCTTGGACTTGGACATCTTGCCGCCCTCCGTGTTGAGATGCGCCACATGGCACCAGTGAGAGCACCAGGGGTGACCGAGATAGCTCTCGGACTGGGCGATCTCGTTGGTGTGGTGTGGGAAGGCGTTGTCCACACCGCCGCAGTGCAGGTCGAGGTATTCGCCGTTGTATTTCATGGAAATGCCGGAGCACTCAATGTGCCAACCGGGATAACCCACGCCCCATGGAGAATCCCATTTGAGTGCCTGATCCTCGAACTTCGACTTGGTAAACCAAAGAACAAAGTCGTTCTTATTCTTCTTATTGGTGTCCTCTTCCACACCCTCGCGCACGCCGACAGCAAGATCGTCCTCGTTGTGGTCGTTGAAAATGTAGTAGCGGGAGAGCTTGCTGGTGTCGAAATACACATTGCCGCCGGCGAGATAGGCATAGCCCTTGTCAATCAGCGTGGACACGATGCGAATGTAGTCTTCGATGAGACCGGTGGCAGGCTGAACGGTGTCGGGACGCTTGATGTTGAGCTTTTCGCAGTCGGCAAAGAATGCGTCGGTATAAAACTGCGCGATCTCCATGACCGTCTTATGCTCGCGTCTGGCACCCTTGAGCATTTTATCCTCGCCCTCATCGGCATCAGAGGTCAGATGCCCCACATCGGTGATATTCATGACGCGATTGACGTCATAGCCCGCGTAGCGCAAATACTTTTCCAGCACATCCTCCATGATGTAGGAGCGGAGGTTTCCGATATGGGCAAAGTGATACACGGTGGGGCCGCAGGTGTACATCTCCACGTGTCCCGGGGTGTGCGTCTTGAATTCTTCTTTCTTATGGGTAGCAGAATTATAAAGATACATAATATAATCTCCTTATGGAAGATAGATTTTTCAGTCAGCGTCCTTGAATACGTCGCCGTTCTTAACAAAATATTCGATACCGGAATATACCGTCGTACCGGCAATCACGGCGATACACACCATGTTGAGAACCCTCGGTACGGGCACCCACGGCTCGCCCAGCAGCATCATGATACAAAGACACACCATGGTCGAGGCCGTCTTGATCTTGCCGGACCATGCCGCCGCGATCACACGCCCCTGCTCGACCGCGACCAGACGCATACCGGACACGGCAAACTCACGCAGCAGGACGATCGCCAGACACCAGCCCGGCATCTGCCGCACCTCGACAAAATAACACATGGCGGACATCACCAGCATCTTATCCGCCAGTGGATCCATGAATTTTCCGAAATTGGTAATCTGGTGGTAATGACGCGCAATATAGCCATCGGCAAAATCGGTCAGACACGCGACAATGAAAACCATCAGTGCAACATAACCGGATGCACGGAAGTCTGCATAGAGCACGACCAGAAACACCGGAATGAGCGCCATACGTAAAATCGTCACTTTATTAGCAGTAGTCATTTTGGTAATGCCTTTCCAGCGGTTGGGTTATTCTTCCGCTTCACCGGTCAGTTCACCGTCCATGGTACCGGTAATGCGGACATTCACAAACTCGCCTGTCATTATATCACGATTTGCGGAAAAGTAAATCTTTCCGTCAATATCAATGGACTCCGCATAGGAGCGTCCGACATAGCTCATCGACTCGCTGTCAAAGCCCTCACACAGCACCTCGCGCACATCGCCCAAAACAGATTCATTGTATGCGTCAATGATTTCGGACTGCACATCCACCAGAAGCTCGGCGCGGCGCTGCGCCTCCTCCGTGGAAACGTGCTCCATAGTCGCTGCCTTCGTCCCCTCCTCGGGAGAAAATGGGAACACGCCGGCACGCTCGATCTTCACTTCGCGCAGGAAGCCGCACAGCTCTTCAAACTCTGCCTCGCCCTCGAGCGGCAATCCGGTAATAATAGAGGTACGCAGCACCAGATTCGGGATACGTGCGCGGAGCTTTGCAAACATTTCGGTAAGGCTCGCCTTCGTATCGCGGCGGTTCATCGCCTTCAAAATCGCGTCGTTACAGTGCTGAATGGGAATATCGAGATACGGCAGGATCTTCTCTTCCTGTGCGATCGTGTCGATCAGCTCGTCTGTAATTTCGTCCGGATAGAGGTAATGCAGACGGATCCAGTGGAAATCAAGTTTACATAACTCTTGCAGCAGCTTCGCTAACTGGTGCTCGCCGTTTCGATCCGTGCCATAGCGCGTGATGTCCTGCGCGATGACCAGCAGCTCCCTGACACCGGCAGAGGCAAGCTCGGATGCCTCTTCGAGCAGCTCTTCCATCTCACGCGAACGGTATCTGCCGCGCAGTCTCGGGATCACGCAGTAGGCACAGCAGTTGTCGCAGCCCTCGGCAATGCGCAGATACGCGCAGTAGGGCGGTGTGGACAAAATTCGCTCACCGTTCTGCTTCGCCGTGTGAATATTACCCATATAACAGGGGCGCGTATTCCTCGCCATGACCTCGTCAATGGACGCGGCAATTTCCTCATAGCTGCCGGTGCCAAGAACACCGTCCACCTCGGGCAGCTCACCGAGCACGTCTTCCTGATAGCGTTGCGCCATGCAGCCGGTGACAAGAATTTTTTTGATCGCGCCTGCTTTTTTCAACTCCGCCATCTCCAGAATATTGTCAATGGCCTCCTCGCAGGCGGATGCCAGAAATCCGCAGGTGTTGACGACCACAACATCCGCGCCCTCCGGCGAGAGCAGGATCTCATGACCGGCATTGGCAACCGTCGCCATCATCTGCTCACAATTCACCTGATTCTTGGCACAGCCAAGCGAAATAAACGCAACTTTATACATCAGTCTTCTCCATCTTCTATCGTTTCGCCCAGTCGATTCATTGCCGCTTTCACATCGCGCCACAGAAATCCGCGGCGCAGCAGCAGATCGCACAGCTTTCTGCGGTTTTTTTCGTCCAGGGCTTTGCCCTTCGTCTTCTGCGCGATCACTTTTGTAAGAATCGACTGCGCTTCGGGCGCTTCGGCGATCGCCCCGCCCCACAGCTCCCTGGGGACGCCGCGGCGGTACAGCTCCTCGCGCAGCTTGCCCTCGCCGTAGCCCATGGCACTGTAATGGCGCACAAGCATCGCGGCATAGGCGGCATCGTCCAGTGCGCCGATCTCCTCCAGCCAGTCGGCCGCAGCCTCGGCATCTTCGCTCGACGCGCCTTTGTCGTACAGCTTTCGGGAAAGCTCCTTCCTGGACAGCGGACGCGCGGAGACCATATTTGCTGCCCGCACACGCGTCTCACTCCGCTTTCCGAGCCTTTGCAATTCTACCACAGTTTCCCCGTCAATGTCCAGTCCCGCATACAAGCCGAAATGCAGGAGCTCGCTCTGCGTGATCCGGAGGAGGTCTCCCCCCTCCAGATACACGAGAATCCGCTCCTGCTTGTGTTTGGATTTTTCGATTTTTTCAATTTTCATCCTTCAAAATCGTCCGCGCTCACATCCACGGCGCGTCCGGCAGCCTTGGCTGCAATGCGCGCCTGACCGGTCATGAGCTTGTCGAAGTTCGCGCGAATATCCGCTTCGAGCTTGTCTGCGATTTCCGGATTGTCCTTGAGATACTGCTTGGCAGCATCGCGGCCCTGTCCGATGCGCACCTCACCCATGGAGTACCACGAGCCGCTCTTCTGCACGAGGTCGAGCTTTACGCCCAGGTCGATCAGTTCGCCGAGCAGCGAGATGCCCTCGCCGTACATAATGTCAAACTCAGCTTCACGGAACGGAGGTGCCATCTTGTTCTTGACGACCTTGGCGCGTGTACGGTTGCCGATCATCTCCGACCCGTTTTTGAGCGTCTCGACACGGCGCACATCAATGCGCACGGAAGCGTAGAACTTGAGTGCGCGGCCGCCGGTGGTGACCTCGGGGTTGCCGTACATCACACCGACCTTTTCGCGCAGCTGGTTGATGAAAATGACGATGGTGTTGGTCTTGCTGACCGCGCCCGTGAGCTTACGCAGCGCCTGCGACATAAGGCGCGCGTGAAGACCGACAAAGCTGTCGCCCATCTCACCCTCGATCTCAGCGCGGGGCACGAGTGCCGCCACGGAGTCGACCACGATGACATCGATCGCGCCGGAGCGAACGAGTGCCTCGGTGATTTCGAGTGCCTGCTCGCCGGTGTCCGGCTGAGAAACGAGCATATCCTCGATCTTTACGCCCAGGGCACGGGCATAGGTGATGTCCAGCGCGTGCTCCGCGTCAACGAATGCGACCTCGCCGCCGGACTTCTGCGCCTGAGCGAGAACGTGCAGGGCAAGCGTCGTCTTACCGGAGGATTCCGGTCCGTAGATCTCAATGATACGGCCCTTGGGAAGTCCGCCAATACCGAGCGCAAGATCCAGTGCAAGCGAGCCGGTGGAGACCGCCTCCACATTGTTCGCTGCCGAGGCGTCGCCGAAACGCATGATGGAGCCCTTGCCGTAGGTACGTTCGATCTGCTGCATTGCCGTTTCAATGGCTCTTTTCTTATCATCGTTGGGGAGTGTGGTCTTTGCTGCGTTTTTCTCTGCCATGATCGCTTTCCTCCACAAAATTATTTTCTATTTTTCTTGATAAACTTCATCACATAATGTGCCGAACACCACACGGGGAATACCGTTTAAATCCTTGAGGATCTGCACATCGCCGAACCCGTTTGCACGCATGATGCGCAGCACCTCGTCCGCCTGACCGATGCCGACCTCAAAGGCAAGCATGCCGTTCTTTGTCAGGGCATCGCGCCACTTTTCCACGATGGAGCGGTAAAAATCCAGACCGTCCGCTCCGCCGTCAAGAGCAAGGCGCGGCTCGTGATCCTTCACGGAGGCGTCCAGCGTTTCAATGTCCTGCGTGGGGATATACGGCGGATTGCTGACGATGATGTGAAATTCACCGAGGTTGCGCGACGGCTTTTCCAGCGCGTCGATGCGCATACTCGAAACGCGGGCGGTAAGGTTGTTGCGCCGGGTATTCTGCCGGCAGATCTTGAGCGCATCCTCGTCAAGCTCACCGAGCAGCACACGGGCATGCGGCACGTTCGCCGCAAGGGCAAGTCCGATACAGCCGCTGCCGGCGCAGAGGTCGAGTACGCGGCACTCCGGAAGCTCCTTCGCCGTTTCAATCACCTGCTGCGCCAGCACCTCGGTATCGGGACGCGGAATCAGCACAGAGGGCGAAATATCAAGCGGCAGGCCGTAAAACTCCCACTCGCCGATTAAGTACGCGACCGGCTCGCCGTCCAGATGGCGCTGCGCAAGGTCATACGCCGCACGTTCCACCTCAGGGGGGGCGTACAATCCGCCGTCGCGCACCAGCTCCTCTTTCGTCTTTCCTGAGGCGCTGCACACCATCTCGCAGGATGCCTGCGTTGCTTCCTCCACGCCTGCTTTTTTGAGCCTGGCGCGCAGGTCAAGATACAGATTGTTGTATGTCGTTGCCATTACCACGCATCCTTGCCCTTTTCCTCCGGAATGACCAGCTCCAGTGCGCGGATAGCGACTTCGAGCATGGAATCGTCCGGCTCGTTGGTCGTGAAATTCTGCAGCCAGAGACCGGGCTTTGCCAGAAAATTCGTCACCGGATTATCGTGTCTTCCGACAAAGCGGTTGAATTCATACGTAATGCCGACAACCGGCACAAGCAGCAACAGATGCAGCCCCATGCGCACCCACAGGTTGCGCCAGTTCACAAAGCTGAACACCACACTCGACACCAGAATCGACACCACAACGACCACGAATAAAAAGCTCGTACCGCAGCGCGGATGATGGCGCGGCTGAATGCGGGCGTTTTCCACCGTCAGCGGGAGCCCTGCTTCGTAGCAGAAGATGGTCTTATGCTCCGCGCCGTGATACTGAAACACGCGCTGAATGTCCTTCTGCCTGGAACAAAGGATGAGGTACCCTCCGAAAATCAAGAGCTTAATGGCAGATTCCACCAGATTGTGGATCGCCGCACTCTTGATAAACGGATCGACAAAGCCTGCCAAAAAAGTCGGCAGCAGGAAAAACAGCAAAACCGTCAACCCCAGAGAGAGCACGACCGCCAGCGCCACGATGAGCTTTTGCAGCTTCTCGCCGGAAAAGTGCTTTTCCAGCCACAGGTCGAACTTACCCGGCTGCGCCAGATCGTCCTCAGGGAAGTAGTCCGCCGAAAACATCAGCGCCTTGACACCCTTCACCAGCGAATCGACAAAAGTGACCGCGCCGCGAATGATGGGCAATCCTAAAACGGGATACCTGTCGCGCACGAGCGTCAGCTCCTCTACCTTTTCCACAAGCCCCTCCGGCGAGCGCACGACGATCGCCTGCCTGCTGGGGCCGCGCATGAGAATCCCCTCGATCAACGCCTGTCCGCCGATGGAGGTGCGGAATTTCCGCTCCGTTTTGCTTTCGTTTGCCATGAAAAATCTCCTTGTGCTTCACAGTATAACACAGTGCTTTCTGAAATGCAACACTTGTTCCATATTTTTATTACTCGATCGGAAGCACGATCGTGACGATTGCACCGCCGCCGTCGGCATTGGCAATCTCAAAGGTGCCGTTGTGTCGCTCCACAATCTCATCGCACACAGCGAGACCGATGCCGCTTCCGCGTGCCTTGGACGAACCCTTGTAAAACTTCTGTTTGACGTATGGCAGCTCCTCGATCGGGATGCCGGGGCCGTAGTCCCGCACGCGGATAGCCAGATACTTTTCTTCTCTCGCGGCGCTCACGTCAATTCTTCGTCCGGCGCCGCCGTGCTTGGCCGCGTTGTCAAGCACATTGCAGAACACCTGCTTCATGCGCTCACTGTCGGCCGCCAGCGGTGGAATCTCCTCCTCCGGCGCCGTGTAGCAAACCTCGATGCCCTCCTGACGGAACAACTCCCGATAGGTGTAGATCGCATCCTCCAGCTCGCTGAGCAAGTCCACCGTCTCAATGCGCAGCGTAAACCGACCGTCCTGCATCTTAGTGAACTCCAGCAGCTCCTCGACCATGGTGGTGAGTCTGCGCGACTCCTTGAGGATAATACCGAGGCCGCGTCTGGTCTGTTCCGCCTCCCCGACAGGATCGACAGACAGCGTTTCCGCCCAGCCGCTGATCGCAGTAAGCGGTGTTCGCAGCTCATGCGATACAGATGAGACAAATTCCTGCTGAATTTTCTCCGCCTGACTGATCTTGACCGACATATCGTTGATATTGTCGACCAGCTCGCCAAGCTCGTCACGGTAATGATTGTCGATCTGAATGCCGTAGCTGCCGCCGGAAATGCGGCGCGCCGCATCACTGACGACGGCGACCGGCTCGACAACGTTGTTGATGAAAATGGCGTTGGAGAACACGACCAGCGCAATGCACACTAACCCGATCGCCGATGCCATCAGCGTGTCAAGCACGATCCTATGCTCTGCCTCACGCAGACTCGTCACATAGCGCAAAACGCCGACCACACGGGAGTTAAAAACGATTGGACACGAAACGGAGATGATATTCTCTCCGGTCTGTGGATCCCTGCCCTGAAAACTGCTCATATTTCCGCCGACCGCAGAACCTATGTCCGAGGTTGCCGGAGAGGTTCCGGCGGTAAGCCCATAGGACGAGACCTGCACACGTCCGGCAGTGTTGATAAACTGCAGCTCGATGTTGTCCTTCTCCTCAAAGGTCTCGGCGGAGTAGGTCGCAAGGCGGTAGTACTCGCTGTAGCTCTTGATGCCGTAGCTTTCAAAGGTTTCCACCGCGATGTGCGCACGCGTTTCCAGTCCTGCGCGCATACTGTCATAATAATACTGGGCAGAGCTGAGGACATAGATGCCGACCGCCAGTGCCACCAGCACAAAAACCGGAAGCACCGCATTGACCAGCCAGCGCTGACGCAAACCACGAATATGAAGGCCGCCGGGAAAGCCGCTCAAAGATTTCGGCATATTGATGTCCTCCCTTCTGAAAAATTTCAAGTATCAGCGCCGTTCAGGCGTTCCACTTGTAGCCGTATCCCCACACGGTAGAGATGTATTTCGGTTCCTGCGCATCATCCTCGATCTTCAGCCGCAGGCGGCGTACATTGACGTCCACGATCTTCAGTTCGCCGAAATATCCCTTTCCCCAGATTTCGTCCAGGATCTCCTCACGGGAGAGTGCCTTGCCCCTGTTTTCCATAAAAAGCTTGACAATGGAATACTCCAGCTGTGTCAGCTTGACACGATTGCCGTCCTTCTCAAGCGTGCGGTTGCCGGTATTGAGAAGAAATGGGGGCTGCAGCAGCTCCGCGCTCCTGCTCGGGGCCGTTTCGCCGGAGCGGCGCAGCAGCGCATCGACACGTGCAGTCAGCTCCGCCGGAGAGAAAGGCTTCGTGACATAGTCGTCCGCACCGGTCATCAATCCCGTTACCTTGTCCATTTCCTGTGCGCGTGCGGAAAGCATGATAATGCCGATCTGAGGATTTGTCATACGAATGCGGCGACAGACCTCAAAGCCATCGATGCCCGGCAGCATGATATCCAGCAAGCATACGCGCGTGTCAGGGTTCTCCTGCAGCTTAACCAGTGCCTCTTCGCCCGTTTCCGCCTCCATGACCTCATAGCCGGCGCGCTGCAGATTGATCACAATAAATCCGCGAATGCTGGATTCATCTTCCAAAACAAGCACTTTTTTCATTGCATTCTCCTCATCTTTCAGTTTTCGCCCGTGGTCCACTCTGCCATAAGCAGGCTGAAGCTTGTGCGCAGCGTTTCCTCGCTGATTTCGCTCCGGTCGTAGATCCTTGCCGAGTAGGTCGCATCGACCTGCTGCGTCAGCAGAAAGCGTCCTCCCTGCACAGCCTGATATTCCCTTGCATCTCCGGTAAAGGTGCTGATCTCTAAAAACAGCTTTCCTTCCGAATCGTCTTTATTTCGGGTAAAGAAGGAAACCGTATTGCTATCCACCGTACTCTGACGGGAAACGGTGACGGCATCGTCCCACTTCTCCGGCAGCACAAGGCACCATCCGTCCTGCATATTGTGCAGCGTGCGGCTGGCTGTGTGGCGGTTGCCCTTCTCGTCGTACTGCTGCCATAAGATCCGATAGTAAGTCTCCCCCTCGGGATCCGCTTTCGGGAACGCCACCGGCTCGGGTACCTCAGTAATGCCGTCGCCGTCAATATCCGCGGGGTAAAGCGCCGTAAATCGGGCAGCCTCACCCGCGATCGGCACACAGGTACCGATGCTTTGCATCTGACCGTCGCGCATGGACAGGATATCTGTGACCTCGCCGCCCTCGCTGAAAACGCCGGTGACGAAAAGCGCCGCGTCCCCGTTGGTAAGCGTGCCTCTCGTCAGGCGATTCACCTCTGCGGCGGTCATGGAAAGCCCGAGAGAGGACTGCAGCTCCAGTGACTCCCTGCAGGTATAGCAGTCGGCAAAAGCGCGGTTCTCCTCATCGCTGCGGATCACGACCAGCTCCTGCTCTCCGTTTCCGTCCATATCGCAGGCAATATAGCGAAAATAGCCCGTCGTCAGAAGCGGCATCGGTTTCCCGGTGCTTAGGCTGATGACCGAGAGGCTCTGCATATCGAGATTGCTGCGGTAACCTGTCAAAATCTCCTTATAACCGTCGCCGTTGAGATCGTAATAAGCAATACTGTAAATTGCTTCTGAGGTGCCTTCGATTTGATAGGCAGGCTCGTAGTTATCTCCGGAGGCACGGAAAATATAAATTTTCATTGGCCTTTCATCGTCGTTTTTCCGCATCAGTGCGACCGCTTCCTCGACACCATCGCCGTCAAGATCCACCATCTGCACACTTTGCAGATTGCTGCCCGATGTCGGAGCGGCGTGCTCTGCACCGGAGGCAAGCAGCGCGTCGATCTGCTGCTCAAGCGACTCGTACTCGCCGGGAAGCCGAGGCAGGCGATATAGACCTTCACCGGAGGTATCCGCTCCGCAGCTGCAGAGCGCCCACAGCATTGCTATGGCAAGCAGCAGTGCTTTCCCCTTTTTCATGCTTTGCGCTCCCTTCTTCAGCCGAATCCGATACAAACCGATAGTAATACAGATACAGTATAGCACACGCTTATTCAAAAAAACAGTCCTGTTTTCGCTTTCTTCGCTCTTTCCTCCAAAATTTTTCTTGCAAATTGCGGTGCGATCCCATATAATACTTCTTGCGTTCTATGCCGGTGTGATGGAATTGGTAGACGTGACGGACTCAAAATCCGTTGGTGGCGACATCGTGTGGGTTCGAGTCCCACCACCGGCACCAAGTCGAGTATTCATAAGGGATTTGACCTATGGATACTCGATTTTTCTTTGAAATCAACATTCTTCTTATGTACGAGCAGGCGTTTGGCCTGCTCTTTTGTTTTATGCGGGAATCGTGGGAATGTACTCCACAGCAACGCCCTTGCGGGTATCGGCTTTATAGTTTGAACGGAAGTAACTGTCGGGCAATTCAATGTAGCCAACGAAGCGATAATAAATCACGATTCGCTGGGTACGGCTTTTGCCCACACCCTCGGTTTCAAAAACGTCAATGTGGTCTATCAGCTCACGCAGTAATGGCGCAGTCAGCCTGCCCATTTCCATAAACCTGCGAATCGCGTGGATGAAGTTGTCCCGTTCCTGCTGACGGCTTCCCATATCGGACAGCTTTCTGCGAAGCTCGGTTATCTTTGCTTTCAGCTCCAACCGCTCTGTCTCGTACTTATGGGATAGCTGCATAAACCATTCATCCGACACCTTCCCGGAAGCATTGTCCTCATAGAGCTTTTCATACAGCTTTGACACCGTATCGTTTCGCACGATGGCTTTCTGTAAATCCGCCTCCGCCTGCTTCTGCTCCTTCAGCAGCTCTTTGTTCGTTTTCTGCGCAAGAAGATCAGCAAAGGCGCCTTCGTCCTTCCGCAGGAAGTCTGCCATCCGTCGAAGCTCCAGCATCACGACTTGCTCTATGGAATCAGCGCGAACATAATGGCGGCTCTTGCAAGTTCCGCGGTAATCAACTGAGTTGTTTGCACACACGAAAAAGTGAATATCCTTGTTAATGGTATTCGTGTGGTGCCGGAGCTTGCTGTGACAGTCCCCGCAGTAAAGCAGATCGCTGAAAATGCTTTTCTGTGCATTTTCCGGCTTCGGAGCGCGGCGCTTTGTATTTGCGGTGATGCGCTGAACCTGCTCAAAGGTCGCCCGTTCAATGATTGGCTCGTGAACATCCTTGAAGATCACCCAATTCTCCGGTGGATTGTCTAAACGGGTTTTGTTTTTGAAGCTCTTGGAGTAGGTCTTGAAATTGATGATGTCACCGCAATATTCCTGCTGAGCCAGAATTTTCTCCACGGTCGTTTTGCACCACTTATACGGATTCGGCTGCGTCTTTTTGCCGCCTCTGCCAATGCCCTTGCTTTGCCAGTACGCCTGTGGGTTGAGGATTTTTTCTTCCTGTAGGATACGGGCAATGGTTTCATATCCGTTTCCCTCAAGGCACATCTTGTAGATGCGTTTTACGATTGCCGCCGCTTCAGGATCAATAATCCATTTTTTGTTGTTCTCCGGGGATTTTGTATATCCGAACGGAGGCGGAGAAAGCGGCTCCCCGGCGTTCCCGCGCAGACGGTGTGAGGATCGGATTTTCTTTGAAATATCCCTTGCGTACATTTCGTTCAGAATATTCTTAAATGGTGCGATCTCGCTCTCTCCCTCGTCACTGTCGATACCGTCATTTACGGCAATAAAGCGGACGTTATGATTTGGAAAATAACTGTCCGTGTAGCTGCCAACGGAAACGTAGTCACGTCCGAGTCGGGACAGATCCTTGAACATCACGGTAGTGACATATCCCATCTCAATATCCTCGATCATCTGCTGAAATGCCGGACGGTTAAAATTCGTCCCGGTATAACCGTCATCAACGTAATAGCGGGTGTTGGTCAGCCCGAACTCCTTTGCTTTCTGAGAAAGCAGCTTTTTCTGATTGGCAATGGAGTTGCTCTCGCTGTCTGTGACATCATCACGGGAAAGGCGGTTGTACAGCGCCGTGATTCCCATTTCTTCTGTTTTTGCTTTCTTGTTTTTCGACTGCATTCAGTCCTCCTTTCCGGCAGCCGAATACACATATTCCGCTGCCATCGTACAATCTGTTGGCTGAGCCGTCAAATCTATCATTTCGTTGCTGATTACCCGTTCGAAGCGAGAACGAATCGAGTTTTCCGAGTTGGGAGCTTCAAAACGGGATGAAACAATATAAGTCACGCCGTTTAGCTTGTATTCCCGCTCCTTGGGCAGCAAGCCGCAGATCCAACCATTTGTTTTCTTTTTCATGTCATGCCCTCCTTAACGCTCATAATCTCTGCTGCGATGCTGGCGCTGATGCTCCTGCTCCAGCAGCCGTAGAATGGTGTTCTGCATTTCCTTGGCTGTATAATTTTCAGGGAAGTATTTGCGAAGATCGCCTACCTGAAAACTGACCTTTTCCCGCTGATTGGCTTTCTCTTCGCCGAGGATTTTGAAGATACGCTTCGGGGTGAGGATGCAGTATTTTTCTGCGCTTTCCTTCCTCAGCCGGACAGCCTGCGCATACGATGGGGTGCAGTCGTAATACTCGGACGCTTCCGCCACGGCCCGCTGATGCTCCTCATAGAGATACGACAGCTCCACGCCGACAGAAAGCGCCATTTTGCCCTCGTCCATATAGGCAAGCAGTTCGGGAATGAGGTGCGTCAGGCGGATATAGCGCTGGACTTGTCTGCCGCTTTCTGTGTCCGAGATTTCTTCTCTGGACTTGTGGCCAACTTGTCCACGAGTGACACCTTGATGTGCAATGGCCTCCATTTTCATCTTGTACGCAAAGGCTTTCTCGCTTGGCAGAATATGCTCCCGATGCAGGTTGCTGTCCACCACGGCGATGGCGGCAGCATCGCGGTCGAGAGTATAAATCAAGGCAGGGACTTCGGTGATCCCTGCCTTTTGCGCTGCGTGGAGGCGGCGATGACCGCTCACGACTTCGTATTCGTTCTCGCTGTTTTCTAATGGTCTGACGATCAGCGGCGACATGATCCCGTTCTCACGGATGCTCTCCACCAGCGCGTCCATTTCTTCGTTGTCCTGCACCTTGTAGGGGTGATCCTTAAACGGGTGCAGTGCCGTCACCGGCAGCTTCGCCGCCTTTGCTTTCAGTTCTGTATTGTTGTTTTTCATCGGTCGTAACCTCTTTCATTTTTGATTGTATTTCTTGTGATTTCCTGCCGTTCGGCACGGCGCTCGTTATCGTTCATGCGGTCAAGATTCTCTTGCATTCGAATGGAGCGTTCTTCAATGCCGTCGGCGCATTGGATGCGAAGGCGGAGGTCTCGAATCTTTGCCGAAACCTCCGCCTTTTCTGCGCGCAGCAGCTCCTTTTCCTCAGGTGCTGCCCGCCGTATTCTGTTTTGCAGCTTCGTGCGCTGTGCTGTGAGCGTGTCCAGCTCGGCTTGGTTTTTCTCCCGGTCTGCCCACAGGCCTTCAATGGTGTTGATGTTGTATTTCGCAAGATACCGCGTCTGTCGGTCAAGCTCGTCCAGCTTCCTCAACTCCTCCCGCATGAAGGGGCTGAGCGGCGTGTACGACGTGCCCTTCGGCAGAATGCCAAGCTCACAATAATAGTAGAGATAAAAGCGTTTGAGCTGGGTCGGTCGTTGGTGCGGGATATACGCTGCCTTGAATTCCTCCGGTACATCCCGTGGTTCTCTGAACTCCGGCATCCGTGTCCCGAAGCGCTGATTCCATATGACACTCCGCCGAAGATACTCCGGCGTCCACTCCGGGTCTAAGGTATCCGTCCGTGTAAAGTGTTCAAACTGCGGCAGACGGAGTTTCCAATGCGCTCCTGTAAAATCCGTCAGGTAGCCGAGCCGATTCAGGAATGCTTCAAAATCCTCTATACTGTGCGTACCGCGGATGGCGGCTTCGATGTCCTGACGGTAGATGTTGTATCGCGTGGGCTTGCCGCTCTTTTCGTCCAGCCATACAGGTCGAGACGGTGCCTTGTGCGGATGCTCGATTACCGACAGACCGCGTTCCCGGCAGAGCCGGTCAGAGACCTCCCGCATCCGTTTCTGCTCCGCTTTGGAGAAATTGTATTTACTGCCGTCCTTGAAGGACACGGAGTTGAACGCTATGTGGTTATGCAGATGGCCTTTGTCCAGATGAGTCGTGACCACGATCTGGAAACGGTCTCCCCACATTTCTTTTGCGAATGCAACGCCGATGGCGTGACACTGGTTTGGCGTGACCTCGCCGGGCTTGAAGCTCTGATAGCCGTGCCACGCAATGTATCCGTCATCTTTTCCGTATTGCTGTTTCGTCAGGATCATCTGCCGGAGGGCAATGTCCTTCTGGCAGTTGATGGAAGTGACATACTGCCCGCCCTCAGTTTTGACCGGATTCCATGTGTAGGAAAACACGTTAAAGAAATCTTCGGCAGCTTTGTCCGTTACCACGGTCTTTTCCGGATTTTCCACGTACTCGATGAGGTCTTTGATTCGCCCCTTGATGTGCCACAGCTTTGTAGTAGCCATCTCAAAACGCCTCCTGCAATTTGAGGATCAGCTCCGCAAACTGCATCCGTTCTTCCTCGTCCATGTTTTCGCAGTAATCATAGAGGTAATTGAGAATCTGCCAGAATTCCTCCGGGGGCTTTTGACGGACATCCTTGCCTTTACAGCATCGCAGCACATATTCCTTGACCGAAAGGCCACATTTCCTTGCAGCCTTTTCGATCCTTACTTTATCCTCCCGGCTGAGCCTCAGCTCCAGCCGGGCATTATCCTTTCTCATAACATCAGTCCTTTCTTAGAAGGGGTATTCAGGGCGCTCCCTGGGAAGAGTCTACACCCGGCAGCGGCGTGGACTCGGTGGATTTGGTACGGCCAAATCCGATGCTCGTTATGGTATGAGACAAGACTTTCCCCATACAGCAAGCATAGCTGGGAAAAGAAACCTCGAGAGGAATCAAGTTATCAATTTGATAACTTGATCTTCCTTTTTTCAGAGCTTTTGTTTTGAGCCACAGTGGCTCAGGATTTTTCTGCTCATAGAAAAGCTGAGCCAAAAGAGACTTTTTTGGCTCAGCCGAACATTTCAAGCGTATCCAGCACATTCTGTACTTCGTTTTCCGTTGCTTCCTCGGAAGCCCCCATAGGTGCGGCAGGCGATGCAATGGACACAGCTTGCAGCTCCTCGCGGAACATCATCTGAATGTCCGTCAGCGTAAAATCTCGCCCATCATTACGATGGATCGCGCCCATGACTGCGCTGACGATAAACCGGTTGCGGGATTTGCCGTCATAGGCATTGAGAAATTCCGCCGCCTCGCGCTCCACCGGGTCATCCAGATCAAAGCGCACATTCAGCCGATAGACGTTTTTCATCTCGACGCCTCTGCTTTCAGTTGGATACCCGCCAGATACTCATAGCCCTTGGCTGCGGCGCAGATGTCGGTCACAAAGCGTACCCGGCTGAGGTCACCGTGGTAGAAGTTCCGCACAAGGCACCCACCGCCTCCGGTAATGTGCAGCGTCATTGTTTTCTCGTCGTACCCATGTTCCCGGAGACGACGAAAAATATCTGTCACATACTCCGTTGCCGTTGCCCGGATGATCGACAGGTCATTCTCTGCAATGTCCGCTGTCCCGGTGCAGAGAACTTCATCGATGATGGCATCGTTCAGCTCCCGCTGCGTCTTCCGCATGAAGACTTCCCGGATTGCCAGCGTACACTGATAGGTGCCGAACTTTTCCGTGAACATTTTGCCTGCCAACGGCTTGCCGTTCGTGATATACAGCACATTCATCGTACCGTTACCGATGTCAGCAATCAGGTTCACGCCCTTCATGCTGCCTGCCGTGCTGGCGATGGCGGCGTAGCCCTGCGGATAGATGCGAACATCGTCAATGAAAACGTGATAGTCTTTCTTGCGGTAGGTAAAGCGCACCTCCTTATCCCGGGACAGATACACCTTGAATGCCTCCTTCTGTCCGCTCGTCCACGTCAGCGGCAGGCCGGCTGCGATGCAGACGTGTGCTTCCGTGAGTCCTGCAAACGCCAGCTCCTTTGCGATACCGACCAGCGTCAAGAGATAGTAGTCCTCGTCCTGCACCTTGTTCTGCAAGAACTCCTTGTGGCCCTCGCCGATGAGGTAGTACCTCCCGCCGTACACCAGCATATCTGAGGTGAACAGCGGCTCGGTGTCATAGCCGAGGATGCCGTTTTTGAAGCAGCAGTTGGCGGTCTTGATGTTTCCATAGCCATGATCGAGTCCAATGATTTTTGTTCCGTTCCAATCTTTCATTTTGTAGTCCTCCATTTCAGTTTGATTTTCGGTAGCCGCTACCGAAATTGTCTTTTTGTCCCAACAAGTTAGGATAGTCCTAAATAATAGGACAAACCTCTCCCGCAAATGTGGGAGCAGTTATCAATTATGAAACACTGCCCCCGGTGCGCATGTTCTCCAATCCATATTCGGTTTTCAATGTTCAGCAGAGGAAAGCCCTCTACTTAACAATTGGAGAATTTCGAGGCAAAATGCGGTAAAAAATATCAACCTTCTGCTTAGGTCGAAATATCGGCAGCGGCTACCGATATTTCGGCACGATGGTCATCAATCGCAAATCCAGTACCGCCTGCTTTGCCTGCTGAGTGAGCAAATCGTCCTCCGGGTTTTCCCACTCCCGATTTGCTGTCATCCTGATCCTCCTGATGGCATTTTCTATCTCGCGGGAAGTATACTTTTGCTTCAGCGCACAGGCGGCGAGCTCGGCAATCGCTACACACGAGTCAAAGCCGTAGCCGTCCTGCAATCGCATTCTGCCGAGCTGCTCCAAGATGCCCTGCTTGCCTCCGGCAGTCTGTGTTCTCTCATCGGAGAACCATAGCAGCTCATGGTCGGGAATTTCGGAAGCGGCTTCCGAAATGATGCTGACGCCCTCGTACATATACAATGCGTTGACATGAGTTCGATGCGTACCGTTCAGACACGATGTCATGCTCACATCAATCGCCGGTCTGCCGCGTTTTCGCTTTTCGGCAGCGGCTGCCGATATTTGTTCCTGCATTTCTGTTTTCCTCCGTATTTTGAAAGTAGGGCAAAGAAAAGCAGAGCCGCCAAGATCCTCCAAGGCTGCTCTGCATACAATCCCCTCCACCTATATACAAGGCGAGAAGGGGCGAAATGTTCCTGCGTTTTGAAAATTTTTTCAAAATATTTTTCGGCAACAAAAAAGGCAGTACCCGAAGGCACTGCCTAATACGTTATTCATCGTCATCTTTTATGAATTCTTCATACTTTTTTTGTATTGCGCGGACACGCTTGGACACGGCGCTGGGCGTCTTATACCCAAGCACTGCGGCAATCTCACGCTGCGTTTTGCCGTCCTCTATCAGATAAAAGATTGCGCTGTCCGTATCGTCCAGCGTCAAGCAAAACAAATCCCGCAGGAGATTGTAGTCGGCATCGGTATTGACGCTCGCCGGGACGCTCTCATCCAGACCTTCCAGCGACAGCATCTCACCGATCTTCGTTTTTGCGTGTGTCCATTTATTATGAAAGTTGATGGCGTCAACATTGCGCTTGTCGCCGAAATCTTCATGCGTCTGAAATTTGTGCGCGATCTCGTTGATCTTCGGGAGCTGCTGCCCCAGCATGACCGTTTCCAAAAGAGTCTCATTGACCACCTGTGTCACGCGTTCCAGAATGTACTGCTCCTCTTCATCTGTCAACTCGTCCGGCGTTTTCTGCCTTCGGCTGCAATAAATGAGAATGGCTTCGTCTACCACTCCGCCGAACATATCGAAGAACTGATTGATGGCATCCTGTGTCCGCTGCGCATCACTGAGGATATTCACGGCTTCGTTGGCAATGTATGTTGAATCGGCGTCCATGAGCAGGTTGACGGGAAAATCTCCGGAGAAATTGCCGATCTTGCGTTTGATATCCAGTGCGGGCAGGTTTGCCTTCGCATATTCCATGATTCGCGTTTTCAGCGCGACAAACGCCGCAGCCTGCTTCGGCGTCATGTCCTCATACGACATATTCAGCGGAACTGTCTGCGTGAAGTCGTGCTCCTGAAATCCCTTGCGGAGGATTTCAAGCTGCTCATCCGTAAACATGTTCGATTCCTTCATTGTGCCTCCGATTTCAATACTCTTATACTCTCATCCTCGCATAAGCATAGTACCATAAACGGGATTGTTTTGAAAGCCTTTTTCGGGTTAAATGTAAAAGTAAAAGTCGAATAAATCGAACAATTAGTTTTACAACCCATGCAATAAGATTTACAAAGGCCTCATTCACCGTTAGGATAGCGACAGGACTGTCCGGTGGGAAGGAGGGGTTATGGCAAAACATCTGGGAATGTCCAAGTTCTTTGGGAGATTATCTCACAGGAGCTGTAATTGCTCAATGCGTGCGGTTATTGTGCGCTTACAAATACCCAGCCCGTTTGAATGGGCTGGGTATTTTTTTCGGTCTGCGGGTGCACGGATTTACCATTTACGAACACCCGCTAATCTGCATTCTTTTTGCGCAACCTCAACGAATGTCAATTACATTTTTGCATTAATCATCAAGGAATGACAACGCCTGTGAAATTCGCAACTAGCCTATGTGTTTTTGCGTAACCGTAGCAAACGTTTGCTGATTTTTGCGGAATACAGTGCAATCGTAGGTTTTAGCCCTGCATTACTCAGCCAGCAAACGGTACAGGAAGGTCACGATCTGTGCACGGGTGCAATAATTGGTGTCTGTTTACTAATCATATGTAAAAGGGTTATTTAATGTATTTAGCGAGAATATTAAAGAATTTATCAACATCAATAGGCTTTGCTATCCACGCTCGGCTCGCCGTGACGTACCGCTTCGCAAAGCTCGGAAGAACTTTTTGCAAGAGGTGTCAATTCAAGATTTAGACACATTCCTTTCAAATCGTGAGTAATTGCAAAAATATCGGGATATTTTTTGTCTTCTACCGCCTTTTTCAGCCTTTCCGAATTTAACCTTTTTCTCGATAAAACGCCCATAAATCACAGCATTTTAATCGAGTTCCTGACCCAAAATCTGCATTACACCTTAATTAGAATCCGAAGCTTTCCCTGTTTTCTGCCGTAATGGTAATCGGATTGTCGATCCAGAGCGTCTTCCCATCAAATGATATGTCGCCGTCGATGGAAGGAATGGTAAATGACTCATCTATTGTGTCGCCATCTAGAAGTGTCTTTGCAATGTAGCATGCAGCATATCCCGAGTCAGCCGGATTCCACAAATAGCTGTCTATTTATTTTCATTCAGCTGTGGAACGATTGTCTTTTTCATGGCATCAAAAGCTCTCTGTCGCATTTCTACTCGCTCAAGGTGAGCAGTGACCGACACGACCGCATCCAACTCTCTGAAAACGTAAATGTGCTGTCCATACATTCCATATGCGTCAAATGTCATTGGATCGCGAGTCATCCAGAAGAAATAGCCGTATCCCGCCGTATCATCCGAACCAGACTTCATCGGATGGTCTTCATTTGCAACCCGGCGGGATGTTGCCTCAAGAACATATTCCTTTGGCACAAGCTCCTTTCCGCTGCAAACGCCACCATCCAGGCAAAGCTGGCCAATACGAGACATCTCTTCCGGGTTCAAAAATAGTCCACCAGTCCCTGACGTATACCCAAGCGGGCAGGTAAACCACTGTGGATTCGGAATCTCAAGGGGATCAAACAGGCGAGGGCGCAGCCAATCGAGAAGTTTTTCACCGGTGCGAACCTGAATCGCCCTTGATGTCAGAATTGCTGATGCATTGTTATAAACAAACCTTTCACCCGGTTTGTTCAACACCTCTTGATGATGGCAGTAGTGTGCCCAATCCTTATCCTCTTCCCAATCGCGTTGCCAACCCGGCAGAATATATCTACCAAACCCAGGAGTCATTGTAACCAGATGACGAATTGTAATCTCGCCGAGATATTCTGATGGTTTTTCAGGCGCCAACGGGCGCAACACATCAACGATTTTCTCGTCAAGTTTAATATACCCCTCTTTTATCGCAATTCCAAGTGCAAGCGAGAGCACGCTTTTGCTGCACGAGTTAATATCAGAGCGTCTTCCGTCTCACCAATGGAACTGCCCCAACACCTCCCCATGCTGACGAACGCAAATTCCGTGCATATCTAATGTTCACTGAACAAACGTCAGTTTTTGCTGCGGCCACAGGTAGCGCAAAAGCTGCAAAAGCAGGCGCGAAAGGGTACGCTGGATCTTTCGCAGATTCAGCACCACAATCGACATGGCAAGCGTGAAACCTACGCTCTCTTCCAGCTTTGTTTTCACTTTTCCAAGGTTGCATTTGCGCTTGGCAAGACTGAACTGCCGCTCAACCTCAATGCGTTCGTTTTGGTCAAGATAGGTCTGTCGCCTGTCACGCTGTTCATCCTTCTTCGGTCTGCCCAATGCCGGACCGCTGAGCCGGATCCCATGCAGCTTGCAATAGCCGAGGTTCTCGCGGTTGCGGTAGATCTTATCCGCCAGTACGCGCTCCGGATAGTGTCCCTCGCGGGCTCTGTAACGCTCTATCGTTTCTATCAGCTTTGTAGCTTCATTGTAGGCGTCAAACGACCAGTATTCCAGCCGTGTCCATCCGTCAGATACGCTGATGTCCAGCTTCGCCCCGAATTCCACCGGCTTTCCCGCCTTGCCGCGTACGATTGGACGAATGAACGGCTGGCTGATACTGACGATCCTGTCAGGAACAGAATGTGTATGGTTGTCGTACATGTACTTCTGTTGTTCATAGATCTTTCGCAGCGTTTCAAGCCGAAGCTGCTGCTTTGGGGAAAGCTTCAGACCGGATCGCAGCATGGCATCGATGATGGAAAGGTCTCTGCGCAGGTATTGGAGCTGCTTGCGGATGGCTTCACGTGTCTTCTTTTCGGTGTGCTTGCGGCTGCGTATATACTTGAGGCTGTCCTTGTGCGCTTTATTGCGATAGGTTCTGGGTTTCTTTTCTGTGCTTTGCTCCTGCAGCGCATCAATGATCTGTTCGGCATTTTCACGAGCCTCATCCAATAGCGACACATCCTGCGGAAAACGGATCTCGGACGGCGCGCAGGTCGCATCCACGATCAGTGTACCGCTGTTTCCGCCGCCTGTGGGTGGATTAGAATCATCATCGTCCTTATTCTCTTCAATAATTAATCTCCGCACTTCAATATATGAAGTACGGAGATTTTAGCGTTAATTCTGTTCTGAAAAGAGAAATTCGCTTGAACTGAAAAGGAGATTTCCTAAGGAATCTCTGATTTAATCCGCACTACCATACAGGTTCCAGATATGGTAAAATAACACCATCAAAGCAACGGTGGTGCGAGACAATGAAGCAGGAAACATTTACCGACATCGAATATAGCTGCCGCAAGAAGAAAACCAAGCGGGAAGAATTTCTGGAAATCATGGACGAAATAATTCCCTGGGAAGAGTAGGTCTGTGTGATCGAACCCTACTATCCCAAGGGAAAGCGTGGCCGTCCACCTATGGGCATTGAGAAAATGCTGCGGATGTATCTGCTTCAGATCTGGTTCAACCTGTCCGACCCGGCGACCGAGGACGCTATCTACGACAGCTATGCCATGCGGAAATTCACAGGCATTGGCTTCATGACAGAGGCAGTGCCGGATGAAACAACCTTGTGCAAATTCCGTCATCTTCTGGAAGCGAATGGTCTGAACAAGCTGTTTTTTGACGCAATTAACCGCATTATGCTACAAACCGGGCACATGATGAAGGGCGGCACCATTGCGGACGCGACCATCATCAATGCTCCCAGCTCCACGAAGAATGCTGTGAAAGCCCGCGATCCAAAAATGCACCAGACAAAAAAGGGCAATGGGTGGAAATTCGGAATGAAGTGTCACATCGGTGTGGACGCAGGCAGCGGTCTAGTGCATACAATAACGGTTACGGCGGCAAATGAGCATGACATCTCGCAGACAGCGAAGCTACTCCGGGAAGATGACGAGGTAGTATACGGGGATTCCGGCTATCTCGGTGTCCAAAAGCGTCCTGAAATTGTAAACAACGAGCATTTTTCACAGGTTGACTTCCGCATTAATCGCCGCCCCAGCAGTCTCCCCAAGGTCAGCGACAATGCAATCGACTGGGAACGGTATATTGAAAACCGCAAATCCTCGGTGCGCTGTAAGGTGGAGCATGCGTTTCGGATCATCAAATGTCAGTTCGGTTATAAGAAAACGGTGTATCGCGGACTGATGAAGAACGAGAATCGGCTGTACGCCATGTTCGCCTGTGCCAACTTATATGCCCTTGCCATCGCCGGGCGAAAACTCTCCACAACCTGATATAGGGGCAGTCTGCCCTTTTTCAGGAAAAAAGAGCTGAAAAGCTGAGAAATAACGGCTATTTTCGCTCAATTTGCCTTAACCAACTGCAAAAAATGGCTAATACCTCGAGTAAGTACAGAATATTGGCTATTTATTCAGAGCTTCCCTAATTGTGATTTACATGATCTCGACATAGCCCTCGTCCGCGTTGACGAAAAGGGTATCGTCGTCCTTAACCGCAGCATAAAACTCTTCGCTGAGGCGGTCGACCATGGGGATCTGCATGATGATCGCACCGGCGACCAGAACGGGGTCGGGATCCTGCACGATCAGCGCGGCGGGCATGTTGTGGAAACGGTCAAGGTGATACAGACCATCCTGCTGGACAACAGAGCTCCCCTTGCCGCCCGGGAACAGCAACACCTTCTTGGCGATGATGCGGCCTTCCAGGTGGTGGTTCTTTTCTTCCATCATGCCATCTTCAGGGCGAACCTGATAGAACATAATGCGATCCTTGGAAATAATGGCAGGTGCGGAAGCCTTGCCCTCGGAAATCTTATGACATGCAAATCTCTTAGCCATCTTACTTCACCTCTCCAGTCAGGGCGGCCTCAATGCAGGTGTCGAGGTCGCGGATCATAAAGTGGATACCGCGGCGGCGCGGATAGTATGCGCACTTCGGGGACTCGGTGATGCCGACCTTGCCCTTGAGATAGTGCCAGCACGGCTGGTCGGGGCAGGTGTCGCCGATGATCTCCGCGCCGGCAGCGCTGAGGATCTCGGTGATGCCCATACGCTCCGCCATCTGTTCGGCGTGGCTGGAAACAAGGATATACATAGGGATCGCCAGCTTCTTGCCTTCGATGTGTCTTGCAATATACTGCGCTTCTTCAAGCGTGAAGTGCGGGCAGCCGAACATGGCAAAATCGACCTTGCCGTTGTTGGACTCGTCGCTGAACATCTCTTCAAAGTCCTTGAGATCCTTGTCGGTGATGACGACCTCGCGTTTGGGCTTCCTGCCGCCGAGCGCCGCTTCCAGCGTGGGCGCTTCGGGCGTAAAGCCGACGATATGATACATACCGTAAGCGCCGGAGGTGTTGAGCTGCGCGCCAAGATTGCGCAGTGCTTCGGGCGTGATGACCTTGGGCAGACCCATAAACACGGGGATGCCTTCGCCGATCTTGTCGCCCATCATGCCCAGCAGGTGATACTCATAGTCGCTCTTCATGTTCGCTTCCACACGGACAACGATGTCGCCCCTGCGGTTTTCATCCAGCAGCAGACCGTATTCGGGCACGCAGCCGGTAATGGCGGCGCACAGAGCGCTGTTGGCGCTCTCACGGTTGGAGCGTGCGCCCCAGACAGCGTTCACATAAGGCGTAGCACTGGATTCTGAGAATGCGCAGACCTCACCGAAGTTGGGGACGTTTGTTGCAATGTAAGGCGTGCAGTTGTAGCTGAGGACCGCGCCGAGCGCGCGGTAGGCATTGTCCGTGCGCTGCATGTGCTCTGCGTCTTCCTTGTCAACGGGGTGCTTGCATTCGCCGGTGAAATGACCGAGGCAGAAGCCCGGGTTGACCGTGGGGGACACGCGGCACTTGGCGCCGGCAGCCACCAGCTTTTCAGCGAACCACAAATCGCCCGCCTGATTGCTCAGCGCAACGTGGGCACGCTTGATGGGCACCATACGGGGGGCATCGAAGCACTCGCCAATACCGACCTGTATTTTCATCGCATAGGCAGCACCTTCGCCGTACTTGCCATCCAGCATCGCTTTTTGTTCGTCAGTCAGGATCATGGGATTGTTTTCCTCCTTTGAAAGGTATTTTGCGGAAACTATATGGAAAGATAACAGCGTATCGTTTTCCCTCTTCGTTATTCTCCGACAATTTCAAGTCTCGGATTGTTCTTCACATCATCCAGCAGAGCCGGGGAAACCTCGATGTATTCCAGGTGGAGCGTGTTTTTGATCCTGATGATCTTGGGATCGTCACGGTTTACGTTGCGGCAGCACTTGAGCGCCACACGGATCGCCGTGTCCTCATCCTCCACCGTGCAGGGAATGCTGGCGTCGCCCAGGCAGTTGCAGGCGATCGCATTGGCATACATGGCCTCAAGATCCAGCTGATCGGCAACCTTTTTGGTGATGACGTCAAACAGTCCCACGCCGATGCCGTTGCCGTGGCTCGCCTCGCTCACATCAAGCAACACCAGACGCTGGTACCTGGGAATATGCAGCACAAAGGTCTTGAGCACGGAGCTGCGGCCGAGAATATTGGGGTCAAAACCCGCGCCGGAAATGTCCTTGCCGATCGTTTCGCAGACGATAACGTCCGCTTCGGGAAGCATAATGTACGGCATATTTCCCTTTGCGATCTGCACCAGTTCCTTTTCCCGTTCGATCAGGTTCTGTGCCGGCACTGCCTCGATCGCATAGGTGCGGTCATAGGCGTTTTCAAGGATGGCAACACCGAAGCCGACGGGAGCCTTTTCAAGAATAACGGACGCCGTTTCTTCGATGACCTGTGCAAAGGTCTCGGGCGATTCCTCATGGACGGCGGAGCAGCCCTTGTGGTTGCCGAGACCGATCACCAGCATCTTGCAAAGACCGCTTTGCAGCGGACCGACAAAGTCGGTATGGAGCTTTACGCGGTTAACGGGAACGATCAGATCCGCTTCATACGCCGCGCGGTCAAACCAGATCGGGCGGCCGTTGGCACAGCTACCCAAATGCACGGTATCCACCGTTGTGACAACGGGAACGCCGAGGTTTTTCTCCGTGATGCCGTAGCCGGCGAGAACTTCGCGCTGCCCTTCCTCCGTTCCGTTGCCATGGCTCCCCATGGCAGAGACAATAAACGGCGCCGCGCCCATTTCCTTGAGCGTTTCGATCACGCTTTCAACAATGGCATACAGATTGCGGATACCGCGGCTGCCAACGGCGACGGCAATACGCATGCCGGGCTTGACCAGCGTGCGGATTCCGTCCTTCTTCAGCTGCCCGCGGACAACGTTCTTTACCTCGTCATCCTCCAAATGCTCCTCGTTGAACTGTTGACGGACCGTTATCATTTTTGGCAGCGGTCGCTTCAGATCCTCTTTTAACAGAATTGGCAAAGGTTGCACCTCATTTTTGAATTAAAATACATATGGATTTTCGTTGAGCGCATTGACGATCTCAATGGCGGAACGAACATTGATACCTATTCTTTCCACACCCATTTTTACCAAAGAGATAAAGTCTTCGCAAGTGCGGATTCCTCCGGCGGCTTTCACTTTAATCTCTTTCCCGCAATGGGTTTTGATATCTTGGATCAATTCCACATCGAGACCGCCGGGAATCCATCCAGTGCTGGTTTTCACGAAATCAGCACCGGATGCTGCAACAAGGTCACACGCATCAAACACTTCTTGCCGTGTGAGGCAATTAACCTCAATAATTACCTTTTTGACGATTTGAGGTCCTGCAGATTCGATTAACTGTTTGAGCTCGTTCTCGACATAATCGAACTCTTTGCTTTTAAATCTGCCGACGTTCATAACGAAGTCAAGCTCCTGAGCACCGTCTTTTAGGAGTTGTTCTTCCTCTTTAAGTTTTACGATTGTACTTGCTCCGCCTGACGGGAAACCAACTGCAGAGCCGACCAAAGTATCCTCGCTGTCCCGAAGAAGTGCTGCAAGTTCGGGTACCCAGTTGGGAAGGACGTGCACATTGATAAAGTGATATTTCATTCCAAGTGCGGCGACCTCTTGTACGTCTTTGAGTGTATGATGCGTTCTAACAGCACTAATATCAATCATCGCTGCGGCATCTTTACCAGTAAAAATCATCTTATTTCTCCATGTTTTCTAAATTATGGACGCAACAAAAAGTGTGTCGGACATTCGTTTGTTCATTTTTCTATTTTGCTTTTTGAGGGTATCGCTGTAACACGAGACAGATTACAACCTGTAATTCCGATAATAATGATGGTACAGCCCAAAATGTCATACCAACTCATATTTTCATCCAGCAGGAAGACACCGCCCAAAATGGCAACTATGGTTGAGACTAATGCAAGAACTGAAGATTGTGCTATTGGCAGGTGATTGATACAGACATTGTTCAAATAGAATCCCAAGAAACCACAGCCAACACTCAAAAACAGAATGTATACGTAAATACTGCTATTGCCAAGTAATGCGAAGTACTCCGAAAGAGAGTTGTCCAATAGATGTGTGATAATGGAAATAGACAGAAAGACACAAGTGGGGATGAACATCATGATACTTGTGATTTCGAAGGAACTGAAAATTTTATGAGCTCTCCTTGATGCCACTCGGCTGGCTGCTCCGCACAGTACGCATGCAACCACCATTGCTCGACCGATTCCAGCGCTGCTGTTTGGCGCAAAATCAAAAACATTTATAATACAGACACCAGCCATGGATAGGAACACGAAAAATATCTGCTTTTTTGATGTGGTCTCACCTAACACAATCGCCCCAAGTACAGTTGCCACTAATGGTGTCAACGAGCACAGGATAGCAGTTTCTGAGGAGGAAATATAATTTAGCGCAGAAAACTCAAGAATGTTATACATGGTCGGTTGCAGAAGACCAATCAAAAAAAGCAGACCTATCTCTTTTTTGCTGTATTTGAAGCTGATCTTTCTTTTTCCGGTCAGTATCAGACAAAGAACGAGCAGGCTACAGATCAGATATCGAATTGAAAGAACGTCTACAACGCTAGCGCTTGAGAGCAAAAGAATCTTTTTCATGGAAAACCATGAAAAACCAAAAATAATGCCGCATCCGACGCCGGAAAGATATCCTATCCACTTCCCTTTTGCCATTGTCAAAAGTTCTCCTTTAATAAACACAGAATGCGAATCATTGCGATCCGCATTCTGTGAAGTATCCTTAGTCTCGTCTGAGAAATCTTGCGGCATTATTATAAAGAATGTCTTCCTTAATGCCGTCATCCAAAGGTAAGTCAAGAACCTGCTGAATCAGTTCTTTCAACGGAATACCCTGTGTAGCGGCCATAGAAGCGAACGTCAGCTTCTTGCGCAGACGTCCCTTGACATATTCGCGGTACATTTCAAAGCCGGATCCGTTAATGCCAAGCTGCTTGTATTCATAAACTTCAAGATTGACGTATACATTTTTATGGCGCATACCGAGAGCCATCATTTCGCCAACCCACGGCCAACCACTCACAGATGCCATAATACGCATATCCGGGAAATCACGAGCGACCTGATCGATATGACTGGGATGTCCAATCATCATGGGCAAATTGTTGTCATAGTTCATGCAGCTATAAATGAACACAGGGATATCGAGTTCACAGGCTTTGGCAAAAAGAGGATAGTTGCGTCTGTCATCGGCGGGAAGCCCGTTGCGATAAGCGGAAACATAAAGGCAGCCAAGACCGCGTTCCTTAACATCGTATTCAAGCTGTCTAACTGCATCCATTCCTTTGCGGCAATCGGCGAAGCAGATGCCCATCATACGGTCTTTTCCGTACTTGTTGAGGATTTCAACTGTTCTGTCGTTATCGCGGTCAACAGTTGTAACAACACCATACTCGACGCCAATGCTATCCAGTTCAGGGAAGAACTTATTCATTTCTTCGTCGAAAGTCCCGACACCGGCTTTATCAGCGGCCTTAAATACGAGGTCACGTACGGCGTCCTTGCCGCCGCTTTTGAATGTGTTCAGGACCTCGGGAACACTCAGCCCGATATTACTGCAGCAACGCTTGAGGAAGAAATCCTGGTAGCCAAAATTGTCATCGTTATCCCACAGATCGACAAGATAGTTGTAACCAAACTTATCGAGCGGGAAATCAAGACGCATATCAATTACTCGATTAGACATATAAAACCTCCGTTAGATTTATTCTTATATCGTAAAGAAATCGCATGACCAATGGTTGTAGGATTTTTTCTTACCCTAACAGATTCACAAGACCCATTGTGGTCGGCGGGAAATAGGTGACAAGAGCCAACGGAACAAGAAGGGCAATAATAAACCAAATGACATAGCGCATCATTTTTATGATAGGTTCGCCTGTCAGTGCTGTGGCGACAAACAGATCCATGCCGTACGGGGGTGTCACGAAGCCGATGGCAAGATTTAGCGTCAGCATAACGCCGAAAGTTATCGGACTCATGCCTAACGATGTTACCACGGGCAACAGCATGGGGGAGAGAATGATCGTTGCTGGGATATTATCAAGTAAGCAACCAATGAACAGTAGGAGCAAATTGATCAACAGCAGCAGCAAGAATTTGTTGTCAGTTATGCCGAGAATAACAGAGGCCATCTTTTCAGGGATGCGTTCAAGGGAGAGATACATTGCAAAAGCAGCGGAAAGTCCGCACATAAAGGTAGTTGCACCATTTGTGCTCATGGTATTCTTCAGGCACTTGTAGACATCTTTCCATGTCATTTCCCGATAGATAAAAACGCTGACAACTATGGAGTAGGCGACAGCAATAACAGAGGCTTCGGTCGGTGTAAAAATGCCTCCGTAAATTCCGCCGAGAACGACCACAGGCATCATGAGAGCCCAGATTGCGTTTTTAAAACTGATCCACAAATCACGTAAATGGAACGGCTTTTTTTCGCCACCAAAATGATAATGTTTGCACAGTATGTAGTTTGCAATCATCAGGACAACGCCCATCAGGATGCCGGGGATAATGCCTGCTAAGAACAGATCGCTGATGGAGACACCCACGCAGCACCCATAAATGACAAAGGGTATACTGGGAGGGATGATAACGCCGATTGACGAAGCTGATGCGACAAGACTGCCTGCATACGCAGGGTCATAATCGTGATTCTTCATTTCAGGGATCATGAAGCCACCGATTGCCGTAGTCGTTGCAAAGGAAGAGCCGGAAAGCGCGGCAAAGAACATACAGGTCATTGTGGTGACCATTCCAAGACCGCCAAGCAGCCAACCCAGCAAAGCGTCGCAGAATTGCACGAGACGACGGGCAATGCCGCCGGTGCTCATCAGGTTTCCTGCCAAAATGAAGAACGGAATTGCCAAAAGCGTAAATGAATTGGCGCCCGTTATCGCATTTTGTGCTATGACCAGTAGGGGGATATTCGATGTAAGCAACATGGCAACCAACGTGGATAAACCGATGCTGTATCCGATTGGAATTCCAATCAGAATCAAAACGATAAAGGAACCAAACAGTAACAGAGCTGCATTCATACCAATTCACCTCCGTCTTCTTTGTCCGAATGAAGTAAGGCTGTCATTTTACCGATCTCTTCAATGATCTGCACCACCATTCTTAAGCAAACCAGTAAATTACCTACCGGCAGACTCAGGTACACAATCCAGAGCGGAATACGCATTGCGGAAGAAACCGCGTGCCTTCCCATAATGCTTATCATACTTAGGTATCCGTAACGAACCAGAAAAAATGCAAAGACGAGTACGCCGATGCATCCTGTAATATTTAAAATGCAGTTTCCTTTCTTTCCTAACATGCCCTGCAAAATTTCAACCTTAACATGTGTTCTTTCCCGAGTTGCCATACTTGTTCCAAGCCAAATCTGCCAAATGAAAACATATCGCGCAAATTCTTCGCTCCAGGATAACGAGGAGTCGAAGACATAACGGGCAATGACCTGAACGAATATTACTGTAACCGTGACGGCAAGGCTGACAGCAAGAAGATTCTCTTCGAAGGAGTCATAACATTTAATAATTTTCTTCAAGTGTTTCAATATCTCACCTCTTATGCTTTGTGACGGTTTTAAGGGTAAAATGCCTGTCAATACAGCCGCATTAAAATGCGGCTGTATTGACACTTAGTTATTATTTAGTCAATTACTTTTTGCACGCATCCAAAATGCTAAAGACTTTTTCGCCCCATGCAGCCTTATATTCTTCGTACATGGGTTCAACAGCCTCAACGAACTTCTGGTGATTTTCGGGGGAGACAGTATTAACAGTCATTCCCTCTTCATTTTCAAGCTTGGAGAGATAGTTCTCTTCCTTTTCCTTTTCAATTCTCAGATGCTCATCGCCGTACCATTTGCTGCTAATCTCAGAGATCAGGGCCTGATCCTCAGCGGAAAGGCTGTTAAAGAAATCGTTGTTGATAACGAATCCGCCGAAAGAATAGCAATGCTCGGTAACGCTCAGATACTTCTGGACTTCGAAGAACTTGGAGTCATAAATGGTGGAGTTGGAGTTTTCCTGACCGTCCACGGTTCCTTGCTGCAGACCGGTATAAAGCTCACTGAAGCTCATCGGGGTCGCATTGCAGTCAAGAAGCTCAAACATACGAAGGAACACGGGGCTCTCCATAACTCTCATCTTGATGGGGGCGAGATCCGCGGGGGTATTGATGGGTTGGATGTTGTTCGTCATGTTGCGCTTGCCACCATACGAATAGTTAAGGATTTTAAGATTGACATCTGCGCACAGATCGCTCAAATAAGCACCGAGCTTACCACCGTGGTTCAGGGCTGCGTCGGATTCTTCTTCACTGCTGAAGATAAAGGGAAGGTCGAGAATGCCGATTTCGTCATGGTAATTAGCAAGAACGGAAATCGCGGGAGCGCAGGCGGTAACAGAGCCACTTGCAACCAGCTCGCAGCAGTCAAAATCACCTCCCATAAGACCATTGGGGAAGATCTCTACGGTGATTCGACCGTTCGTTGCCGCCTCAATATCATCCTTAAAGCCGACAGAAGCGATGTGTGCGGTAGAGTCTTCTGAGCAGGCGTGCGCAATAGAAATTGTATAGGAATTATCTGCATCCGGTGTGCTCCCGGTGTTCTCGTTACTGCCGCATGCAACAAGAGAGAACACCATCAGTAACGCGAGAATAAGTGCAATACTTTTTTTCATAATAACCCTCCATAAAATAAAACTATTCTTAAAAGTAATTATCTTTACTATTAAGTGAGATGATTATATAATGTTAATGATGTTTTTTCAATATGTAATAATACCAAATACTGCGTTTAGAAAATGTATATAATGACCAAAATAATGCTGGCATCTTTATACTACACTTAAAACCATTAAACTATTTTTACTATTTGCTTAAATAATATGTTAAATATGTTTGCTAATTTTACAATTCAGAACAATAACCAACAAAAATTAGCGTGAGGTATATTGATTTTGCTAATTTGATATGATATAAACTTATCTTACAAACATAGTGCTGTTTTAATATTTACAAAATGGACAATAAAGGAGAAGCACATGGATATCAATAGCAGAAAGACACTATCAAATGGCGTTGAGATACCACTTATTGGGTTGGGCGTTTATCTTTCCCCTCGCGGAGAGGCAACAGCGTCTGCTGTACGTTGGGCAATAGAGGCAGGATACCGGCATATTGATACTGCCGCAATCTATGGAAACGAAAGCAGCGTTGGAGAAGGAATTCGAACCAGTGGGATATCTCGCGATCAGCTCTTTATTACGTCGAAGCTTTGGAACGATGACATCCGAAAGGGGAGAACTCTGGAAGCGTTTAAGGAATCCCTCAGCCGACTGGGGACGGACTATTTGGACCTTTATCTTATCCATTGGCCTGCAGAGGGACATGAGCGAGCGTGGCAGGTGCTGGAGGAACTGTATCAATCGGGCTCAGTTCGCGCTATTGGCGTCAGCAATTATCACCTTCAGCACATTGATGAATTGGAGCGTGAAGCAAAAATTATGCCTATGCTCAATCAATTTGAGTGTCATCCGTATCTATCTCAGGGACCGCTGATAGAGTTGTGTCGGCAGCGCGGAATGGCATACGAATCCTACAGTCCTCTTGGTGGGCAAAACGGCACTATACTGAGCGATCCGAAGATTGCAGAAATCGCGGCAAAGCATAATAAAACTCCCGCACAGATCACGCTGCGCTGGCATTTGCAGCGAGGGAGTGTCATCTTACCTAAGTCGAATCATAAAGAACGCATAATTTCCAATTCGCAACTTTTTAATTTCTCCCTTTCAGAGGAAGAGATGAACGAGATAGATAATTTGGATCGGGGAATTCGCACCGGCGGAAACCCGGATTGCTTTAATTTCTGATTTTTACTTGAGAGAAAAATCCCTCGGTTCAGTTGACGTGAACCGAGGGATTTCGCCTCTGAATGAAGAAACAGGAAACCATTGACAGAATTAATCTTATTTCCATTCCACCTGCAAAGGTGCGCGTTCAACTAAGCGGTGGAAGTGGACTGCGGGGTAGCCGGTAATCATGCAGGCACATACTTTTTTGTCAGAAGGAATATCAATAAGCTTTGCGAATCGGTCGCGATAATCTTTATGACAAATCAAAAACTCCAACAAACCGATCCAGCAGGTGCCGAGTCCGAGAGACGGCGCAAGAAGAGAGATAAATGTCAGGGAGAACTGAGCGTTTTTTTCTCCGAGAGAAAAATTTTTGTCACTGACCGCGAGAATTAGGTGCTGCGCGTTGTAAAATAGCGCGTCATGTCCATAGTGGTTTTGCAGCCACACGGTGTGTTCTACAAAGGAATAAGCCGGGTCATCCTGCGGCAGCTCCTGAAAGATTTCACAGTAAAGATCATTGATCTTTTTTAACTTATCCCGTCCGCTGACAACGATATATCCAATACCCTGCGAGTTTTCACCGGTTTGCGGATAGCGACCGATATTTAAAAGACGCAACAAGGTCTCTTCTTTAACGGGACGGTCTTCGTAGTAACGTACTGAGCGCGGCGTGCGCAGAAAATGCTCTGCGATTTCAGGGGAGAGCGGTTCACCGACCAGCTCTTTCTGTGGAGCGAGGGGGTTGTCCATGCTGTCTGTGGGACAGACTGCAGCGCAGTGACCGCAGGAAATGCATAAATCGAGGTTAATTTGGACACCGGTAGGGGTCATTTTAATGGCATCATTTTGCAGAACGCATTCTTTGATACATAATCCGCAACGGCGGCAAGTAATATCATGATTCATAATTATCCCTCTTCAACTCAGTTTTGATAAAAATATGATTTTAATGATTCTGTTGTTGCAATTTAAATAGAAATATTGACAAAACGCTACGCTTTTCCTATAATAAAGAAGCACAAAACATCTTAGTTTTATATAAAGATAATAATGTTATGAGAGGCGTTTGGCATGAAAAATATCCCAGCTTATCGTACAGTTTACTTTTCAATTAAGCGCGCTATTCAGGAAGGGAACTACAGACCGGGCGATTTGATTCCCTGCGAGTCGGACCTTGAGAGTGAATTCGCTGTCAGCAGAACAACGATCCGTAAAGCAATCAGTATTTTGACTTCAGAGGGTTACCTTGATGTCAAACAGGGACGCGGCACGATGGTTCTTGACACCTCAACGACACAGCGGCTCAACAGCATTACCTCCGTCACGGAAACGCTTATAAAACAGGGATATAAGGTGACAACAGAGGGGACGAGTATTGAGATTGTCAATGCCCGCTCGGCCGCAGCCTCAGCCTTGGAAATCCCTGTAGGAACAGACATCTATCTTGTCCAAAGGGTCCTGTATGCCGACGGAGTGCCGATTGCCATTATCAAGAATTATCTAAAAACCAACGAGTTGCCTAATTTACAGGCCAAGGTGGGCAGTTTTGTCGGCCTATACGGTATGTTAGAAAAGGATTACAACATTATTCTGACAAACGCGACAGAATACATTTCAGCAATCAGCGCAGATTTTGCAGAGTCGCAGATTCTGCGTATTCCGCTTGGCAGTCCGCTGCTTCTGGTGCGGAGAATTGCCTGCACAGAACAGGGGCCGATTGAGTATGCATCAATCAAGATCATCGCAGACAAATACGAATACAGTGCATATCTTGAGGGCAGAAAGTGATTTTTTAGCGGAAACTTCAAGGATAGGAGAGCCTGTAACAGGCTCTCTTTCTTTTTACGTTTCGGCAAGATAGTCGCCCAGATCCGAAAGAATACCGCAGATGTGCTGGAATTTAGGAAGAAGTGCCGCATAGGAGACAATATTTTGCGCCATCGGATGATAAACATTTTCGACTTTGTGCAGAGTGGGAACGAGGTCGTAGCTGCTCCACAGACCGCAAGCCCGTGCGCATATAGCGGCTGCGCCGAGCGACGCCGCATCCTGATCAACATTTGTTTTCGTGATGTTGCAATTGAAAACATCTGCAAACATCTGCATCCAAATCTTGCTTTTACTTCCTCCGCCGCAAAACATCAGCTCGGTATCAATAGCCACGTGCTCCGACAGAGCTTCAAGCGACGTTTTGAGATTAAGAGCAATGCCCTCCAATCCAGCGCGAATCAAATCCGCTCGCGTTGTTCCGAGGTGCATTCCGATAAATGCGCCGCGAATATTTGGGCTTTTGTCCTGGCGTGTTCCACCTGCGAGGCTTGGGTTAAAGAATACACCGTTCGCACCAACGGGCACCTGCTCTGCCATTTGATCCATTGCGGCGTAGGCATCTTTACCGAGCTCACTGCACAATGTTTCGCGGATCCAACGCAGTGAGGAACCACCAGCAAAAATGGAGTATGCCGAGGTATACATATTTTCCTGAATGTGGGCGAAAACGTAAGGACGGCGCCTGGCGTCCAAAACGGGCTGCTCTGAGTTAACAGGAATCCAGCTTGAGGAGCCGAGCGATACATACACCTTTCCGGGGACAGTGCCAACGGCGCCGAGCGCCATACAGGCGTTGTCTACGCCTCCGCAGGCAACTGGCGTTCCAACTGCAAGACCACATTGAACGGAGGCTTCCGCTGTAACCTTGCCAATGATCTGATGAGACGGAACAATATCAGGGAAAATAGACTGAGGGATATCTGCAGCATCAAGGAATGCTGGGATTAATTGGTGCTGATGCAGATCGTACGCCCCGAAACCAGAGGCGTACGAGGGGTCTGTAAACACCTCGCCAGTGAGCCGGAAGTTGATATAGTCTTTTGAGCCAAGGATTTTGTCAACACGGGAAAACAGCTCGGGGTGATTTTCTTTAAGCCACATCAATTTGAATAAGGAATAACATGGAGTCGGAAAGCCGTTTCCGGTCCGCATATACCATTCGGTTTCGTCGATTGCGCGGAAAAATCTTTCTGCCTGCGTGGAAGCTCTGCTGTCGGACCAGATCGGAACTTGATCCAGTAGGACGTTTTTTTCACAGTCGATGGGAACCGTTACGAGACTATGCCCGGAAAGCGCTACACAGACGATCTCGCGGCTGTCAATGCCGGTTTGTTCAAGTAGCGAATGTGTACTCTGACAAATGCCTTTCCACCAATCTTCGGGACGCTGCTCATGCCAACCGTCGCATGGGTAATAGGTGGGATATTCAATAAAGCATTTGGCAAGGGTCATTAGCTCGCGGTTATAGATCGAAGCCTTTACACCACCAGTACCAAGATCATAAGAGATAAAGTACATTTTCTTCCTCCCGACTTTATTTCTATTATAAATAATAGCAAACATTATGATGTTTGTAAAGTGTTATTTTAGAAAAATGTGGACTATGCTTGAATTACTAAGATTTATTGGATTTTATAAAATGCGTTGACAAAAATTGATAGTTATGTTATGATAAAAAGAAGAATGATAATGCATTTTTAAATGGCTAAAGGAGGATGTTTTAATGATCAAACGCGAAGATTGGGGATTTACCAACCCTGTAGTATCTGACCTTTATGGCAAGCCACCTCTGGTTTGGAAGGACATGGATATCCATTTGGTCGTGTATGAAACAGACATTGAGAACATTGAGAAAGTAATTCCTGAGCCGCTTGAAGCCAGAACAAATAAGGTGTTTGTTTGGCAGTCTCATTTTGACTTGGGTACTACGCAGGGCGCGTTCAGTGAAACGGCGATTTATGTTCAGGTGAAATACAAAGACTACGAGGCCGACTATGAACCGTTCCTCTATGTTGATAGCCACCTTCCGCTGACAGCAGGCCGAGAGATTTGGGGTTATCAGAAGAAAATGGCAGAGATTGAGATTGTCCCCGAGATGGAAGCAGTGCGTGCGCAGACAAACCGCCTTGGGCACCAGATCGTAAAGGCACTGGTCGTTCCGCGCTATATTGCTGATATGAATGAGATTCCCTGGAGCCGCGATGGTGTGTTTTCCCTCAAGTACATTCCCAGCGCCGAGGAAAACGGCGAGCCGCTGCGTCAGCTTGTTCTTACCCCTGGAGAGTTTACAGCGCAGGAGGGGAAGTTCTTTGGCGGTCCTGCCTCGGTAACCTTTGAACGCAGCGAGATCGATCCGACTTATTTGCTTGAGCCGAAAAAGATTATTGGCGGCTACTATGGCAAGGGAGACCTGTATCTTCCGTTTGGCAAGATCGTCTGCGACTACAAAGACTGATTTTTGCACGGAGGCAGGTGATTCACCTGCCTCCGAATTTTATTTTAGGAAGGGGTACTCGTTATGAACGTCTACCATAAGGCTGAAAAGCCTACATTTTACTTTATTGGTGTTACGACGGGGCAGTCTTCGATTATGAGAGTGTTTCCCAAATGGGCTGAGTTGCTTGGTCTGGACGCACAGATCAAGGGTATCGATTTTCAGCCGCACTCCCCTGCGGAACAATATAGAGAAGCGGTTGAGTTTCTGAAAAATGATCCTCTGTCGCTCGGTGCACTGGTCACAACACACAAGCTGGATCTTTATCGGGCTTGTAAGGATCAATTTGACGAAATTGATCCCTTCGCAACGATGCTTGGCGAAGTCAGTTCTCTTTCAAAGAAAGATGGAAAGTTTTGCGCTCACGCAAAAGATCCCATCTCCAGTGGCCTTGCGTTGGAGCATTTTGTCCCCCGGAATTACTGGAGCGAGTACGATGGAGATGTGCTGCTCCTCGGCGCCGGTGGAAGCAGCCTGGCTATGACGGTGTATCTCAGTCAGGAAAAATTCGGCGATAATGTACCGAAGCATATCATCATCGCCAATCGTAGCCAGCCTCGTCTGGACTCTGCGCAAGAGGTCTTGAAGAGTATCAATCCGGCAGTAAAACTGGACTTTGTGCTTTCTCCTACTCCTGCGGATAACGATGCACTGCTTTCCACGCTGAAAAAGCACTCTCTCATTGTTAATGCAACGGGCCTTGGCAAGGATGCTCCCGGCAGTCCCTTGACCGATCAGGCTGTTTTTCCTGAGGACTCCCTTGTTTGGGAGATCAATTACAGAGGAGATCTCCTTTTCAAAAAGCAGGCGGACCAACAGACGGAAAGCAGACACCTGCACGTCGAAGATGGCTGGAACTACTTTATCCACGGGTGGACACAGGTGATTTCCGAGGTGTTCCATATGCCGATTGAGGGCGAACTGCTTCAGCGCCTGAGCGACGCTGCGAAACGTCCGCTGTAATGGAGGAAGATATGACAGATAAGTTTAACTGGGACACGGGGTTTGTCCTTGATCTCGACCTGAAGACAGGATTCTCTGAGAATGCAAAAATCACAAAGCGGCACCTTTCTCAAATGCGAGGTATGTTTCATGATGAGAAAGCGTATCAGGAACGCATTATGCAGGGGGATCCGCTGGTCTATGAGTTTTATGAGCTTGGCTGCCCTGAACGAGCTGGCGATATTGCATTTGGTACGACGATTCTTTACCCGGGAACGGTGGGTGATGAGTACTTTATGACCAAGGGCCATTTCCACACGGACTTGATGACAGCCGAAATCTACTATACCTTGAGCGGGACGGGGTATATGATGCTTGAAAACAAGGAAGGCGACTGGCGCGCACTTCCTCTCGCTACGGGACAAGCTGTTTATGTACCTCGAGGCTACGCACACCGCACGATCAATTCCGGCAATGATCCACTGATTGTTTTCTTCGCGTTTGATGCAGACGCTGGACACGATTATGGCACAATCGAAACGCGTGGCTATCGTCATCTCATTTTGAAAGGAAACGACGGGAAAGATCAGATTGTTCCTAACCCCCGGTGGAACTGACATGCCTGCTGAAAAGGTTACCACTGTACTGGGGGAAATAAGCCCGGAGGCGCTCGGCTTTTGCCAAATGCATGAGCATATCATGCTCCGAAAGGGAGTTCCTGCGTCATTAGATCCTGCTCTGATGGCAGATGATATCGAAAAAAGCACACAGGAGCTCTCGCTGTTCCGCGCTGCAGGCGGCTGCACAGTGGTAGATGCACAGCCGATCGGCTGCGGACGTATGGCAGCAGAGCTTGCCGAGGCTTCTCGCCGTTCCGGTATTACAGTAATTGCCAGCACAGGCTTTCATGTGCGGCGGTTTTATCCTTTTGAACATTGGTTGTTTGATATGACAGAAACCGACTTGGAAAAGCTGTTTTGCCGCGAAATAACAGATGGTATGTATGAGAATTGCGATCTGGTCTTTTCGGGAGAGGCTACAAAGCATCGAGCCGGAATTGTTAAAGCGGCTTTAGAGGGAGGGGGACTTGGTAAGACGGAACGAAAGCTTTTCGCTGCGGCAGCATTTACCGCTCGCTGCTGCAACGTACCGCTGATGATCCATACAGATCGGGATTCAAACCCTCTGGAACTCATGGATTATCTCCTCTCTTGCGATTTACCACCGGAGCAGATGATCTTCTGCCATCTGGACAGGACAATGCCAAATGGCAATGTTGCAAAAACACTGTGCGCTGAGGGAGCCTATTTGGAATATGACACAATAGGACGTTTCAAATACCACAGTGACAAGGAAGAAATCCGGCGTATCGAAGAGATCCTTGATGCCGGTTGGGTAAAGCGATTGCTGCTTTCTCTTGATACGACAAATCGGAGAATGCTTTCATATGGGGGAGATATTGGCCTGAACTATCTGCTGCAAACATTTCTCCCAGCTATGCATAACAGTGGAATATCAGAAGCGGTGCTTGAACGCATTATGCGCAAAAACCCAAAAGAAGTTTTTGGAAGTTGAAATGAAAAGATGAAATCTTGCGAGGAAAAGCAATGAAAAAATATAAGGTATTAGCAACTCCGAGATCCTTTGCTGCTACGGACCCTGCGCCAGTTCAACTATTGGAGGAAAATGATTGTGAAGTGATCCGCCTTCCGATCAACGGTCACACATTGGAGGAAGATCTGGCGGTGTTTTTGCCGGAGGTAGACGCGATAATCGCAGGACTTGAGACTTATGATAAAGAGACCCTGTTAAAAGGGAAAAAACTGAAGCTGATCTCAAGATACGGGGTTGGATATGATAAGGTTGATTTGCCTGCGGCGAGACAACTCGGAATTCTCGTATCCAATACGCCGGGGGCGAACAGTGATTCTGTTGCGGACTTTACCTTTGCTTTAATGCTGAATATGGCACGAAACATTTGCCACATGGATACAGCGGTGCGCGCCGGAAAGCAGGAGAAACCTGTTTCCGGGCTTGAGGTATGGGGGAAAACAATCGGCGTGATTGGGACTGGCCGCATTGGAAAAGGGGTCGTTCAACGCGCAGCCGGGTTCAATATGAACATTCTTGCAAACGATGCTTATCCGGATCATGCATTTCTGGAACGATTCGGCGGTCGGTACGTCGATCTTGACAGAATTTACCGTGAAGCGGATTTTATCACCATTCATGCTCCTTTGACCGACACGACAAATAACATGATCAATGAGAGAGTGCTTTCTATGATGAAGCCAACAGCGGTTTTAATCAATGCTGCTCGCGGCGGTATTGTAGATGAAGCGGCTCTCTACATGGCATTGAAAGAACATCGGATTTATGGCGCGGCCCTGGATGCGACGGAAATCGAGCCTGCCTGCGGCAGCCCGCTTGCGCTACTTGATAATTGCATTCTCACTCCTCATGCGGGTGCAGCGACTAGAGAGGCAAGCCTTAAAATGGGATTGCTCGCTGCGCAGAATGTGATTGATGTACTTCAGGGGAGGAAGTGCCAATATATTGTGAATGAGTAGAAGGAGTTACTATGAGTAAAGTAATGGACATCCTTGAACAGGTTGGTGTGATACCTGTTGTTGTAATCGAAAATGAAAACGATGCCACTCCGCTTATCAAAGCGATGAAGGATGGGGGAATTCCTGTTGCAGAGGTTACCCTACGTACCCCTGTGGCTCTTGGAGCAATTCGGCAGGTTGCGGCGCTTGCAGATCCTGATATTGTTGTCGGTGCAGGTTCTGTAACGACCATCGAGCAATGTCGGGAAGCTGTTCGTGCTGGCGCGCAGTTTATCGTTTCTCCGGGATTCTGTGAGGAAGTGGTCAAGTTCTGCGTAGAGCATGGAGTTGATGTTATTCCGGGCTGTGTTACGCCTACAGAGATTATTAAGGCTGTGGCCTGCGGAATCAATACAGTCAAGTTCTTTCCTGCTAATATCTATGGCGGCCTTTCCGCAATGAAGGCACTGAACGGCCCGTTTCCCAGAGTTTCCTTTGTGCCGACCGGCGGGGTCAATGGGGACAATCTCAAGGAATACCTGAAAGCCCCATATATTCGCGCAGTGGGTGGAAGTTGGATTTGCAGCAAGAAGGATATCGCAAATGGCGACTTCGATCATATTACCGCTCTTTGCCGAGCGGCGCGTGAGTCTGTTGATGCGGTAAGAAATGTATAGGCGTGATAGAACATATTTTCCTGCTGACGAGGAAAGAAGGATAAAGCTGATTATCTTCGATATGGACGGTGTTCTTTTTGACAGTGAACCGTACCATGCTCGCGCAGAGAAAATGATGCTTAGCCGCTGCGGAATTCACGAGGAACTCGGAGAGCAGGCAGGCAAATCGCATGCGGATATTTGGACACCTCTGATTGAGCGCTACCAATTGAAGATTTCCCAACCAGAGCTTGAGCGCCAACAGAATGCGCTGACCATGCAATTGATGCGGGCAGATGCTGTGCCGTTGCACGAAGGACTGAAAGAAGTGTTGAACTTATTGCAGGCCAACGGAATACAAGCGGCGGTTGCCTCGTCTACCTCAAGCGATATGGTAGAAGAAATGCTCTCGTATTATAGAATACGGGAGATGTTCTGCTGCGTGAAGACAGGGAGTAACGTGAAGCGCAGGAAACCATATCCGGACATTTATCAGGCGGTATTGCGAGAGTGTTGTGTTGTTGGAGACGAAGCTCTCGCAGTCGAGGATACTGATATAGGAATGAGAGCGGCTCTTGCCGCCGGTATTCCTTGTCTGGGCTACCGCAACCCAACGTCAGGACAACAGAAATTGGATATGGGCACTGCGACGATTGAGAGAGCAGAGGATATTCTTGCCTTTCTTACCGGGATCGCGTGATGTTCAAAACTGTGCGCGAAAGTATTCTTGTTCGGCTGCCGATTTGTATTTTAGTACCTTTGACACAACAAAAGAATTGGAAATGTTAGGGCAACACCGCATAACAGGCTTATAAAAGGTTCGGTATAGCAGGAGCTGCCAGAATTTATAAAGAAATCTTTTGTTTTCTGTTTGCGGGGCATCAATGATCAGACTGCCAGACAGGGTCTGTCAGCCAGAATCAGATTTGCCAGCGCAAACATCATATTCAGTTTTGCCGTCTGTTTTCGCAGCCCTCGGTATCGCGTCTTTCGGTATCGAAGCTGACCTTTGACGACAGCAAAAACGTGTTCTACTTTTGCCCGGACGGATGATTTTTCATGTTCTCTCCATTTGAGCTGCCCTTGAGAACGAGTAGATTTCATGGCAATCTGCGAGGGGCGACGGTTGATCTTATAGCGAATTCGTTTTCCGTTTGCGTTCTTTTTTAGGATCTGTTGACAAAGTGGCGCGCAAATCCTTTCTGTGGTATGAATAGTTATAGGAGGGATGCAGCATGATGGGACGCCAAAGCAGACAAACGGCAATGCTTTTCGTAGATATAGAGTCACTGATTCCAGAAACCCACCTGCTGCGGAAGATCGAGCGGATGGTATCCTTTGATTTCATCTATGATCTTCTGGCGCCATATTATCCGGCAAACAGGCCGTCCATCTGTCGACCCTGTCAGTATGTTCAAAATGCTCTTGATCGGATACCTGTATGGCATCAAATCAGAGCGGCGGTTGGTGGAGGAGGTTCAGCTCAACATCGCCTACCGGTGGTTTTGCGGATTTGAACTGGATGACACGATCCCAAATCACTCCACATTCAGTAAGACCAGAACACGAAAATGGCAGCAAAGCGATCTCTTTCAGAAAGCCTTCTATGAAATAGTCAAGCAATGCATAGACAGCGGGCAGATCGACGGAGAAGCTATGGCTGCGGATGGAAGCTACATTCCGGCCAACGTATCAAGAGAAAGCTGGATCAATGTAGAAATAGAAGTTGAACAGAGTATGCAAAGCTATCTCGATTCTTTGGATGAAGAGCTTTCCAATCAGCCGGGCTTCAAAAAGCCGCCAACAAAAATTGTACGGAAGTGCCATACCACCAGCCAAACAGATCCAGACAGCGGTTATATCAATCACGGCAGCAAACGCGGCATCGGGTATCTGATGGAAGCAACTGTGGACTGCAAACACGGCATTTTAACAGGCGTTGATGTATATCCTGCCAATGAGAAGGAAAGTCTTCTGATCTTGCGGCATTTGGAACGGCAAATCAATCTTGGTATCCCAATGAGCCGGCTTGCTCTGGATCGCGGATATGAGACGGGCGCTGTTCACCGAGGGCTGGAGCTTCTGGGCATTACCGGATATATCCCCGCAATTCAGTTCTCCAATCCACCTGAGAAATATGGATTCTCCTACGATCCACAGCTCGATGCATTCATCTGTCCGGAAGGAGTTCCTCTTACATACCACAGGCTAAATTGCAGCAAATCGACGGGCAAATATCTGCGTTGCTACCAAGTCGAGGGTGATTTCTGTATGCGCTGTCCAAAACGGTCGAGCTGTTTTGACAAGGCTGGAATTCGGCGCAGAGTGCTGGCCAGCAGTTGCTATCCGGCATTTTTCAGAGGGCATCAGCGCGTGGGAACTCCAGAATACCTGGCCATGATGCGGCTTCGTAAAATCTGGGCCGAGGGCAGCTTCTCCGTCTTGAAACGGGAACACTGTATTTCAAGGATTCGAAAAAGGGGCATTCTTGCAGCTACGGAAGAATGCCTCCTTGCCGCCATGGCCCTAAACCTCAAGAGGATGGTAAATACCATCTTTCGCTATTTCCAAATTTACTGTTCTGCTGGAACTACTGTGGGTTCCAGCAGAATTTTTGCTTTTGTCAACAGGTCCGATAAATTGCGCAAAAAGAAAAAAGCATAAAAGAAGACATAGCTTGCAGGCTCTAGTAGAATGAAGTTACCACACAAACATTCGAAAGGAGCAAGCAAACTATGTCCGAGAAAATTGTACAGCTAAACGAGGAAGTAATCAAGGGCCAAATCAAGGAATTGGTTCGCGGCAGCGTGGAGGAAACCCTGAACGAGCTGCTGGAGAAGGAGTCGGAGTCGCTGACGCAGGCGGCCCGCTATGAGCGCAGCGAGGCCCGTCAGGGCTACCGCAGCGGCCACTATGACCGCAACCTTACTACCACCTCCGGCGACGTCACGCTTCACATGCCGCGGCTCAAGGGCGTATCCTTCGAGACTGCCATCATCGAGCGGTATCGCCGTCGGGAAAGCAGCGTGGAGGAGGCCCTCATCGAGATGTACCTGGCGGGTGTCTCCGTGCGCCGTGTGGAGGACATCACGGAGGCACTGTGGGGCAGCAAGGTCTCGCCCGCCACCATCAGCGAGCTGAACAAGAAAGCCTACGTCCACATCGAGGCCTGGCGCAACCGCCCGTTACAGGGCGGGCGCTATCCATACGTCTACGTGGATGGCATCTACCTGCGCCGCAACTGGGGCGGAGAGTATGAAAATGTTTCTGTTTTGGTGGCGATCGCCGTGAATGAGGACGGTTTTCGTGAGGTTTTGGGAGCCGCCGAGGGCATGAAGGAGGACTAGGCCAGCTGGGTCAGTTTCTTCCAATGGCTTCGTGGACGCGGCTTGGACGGCGTGAAGCTCATCGTCGGCGGCAAGTGCATGGGGATGCTGGAGGCCGTGGGCGAGGTGTTCCCGGACGCCAAATATCAGCGCTGCACGGTGCATTTCTACCGCAACGTTTTCTCCGTTGTGCCAAAATCCAAGGTCAAAATTGTGGCAAAAATGCTCAAGGCGATCCACGCCCAAGAGAGCAAAAAGGCATCCCGCGAGAAGGCGAAGGCCGTGGTCGCCGAGCTGCGCGCCATGAAACTGAAGGAAGCTGCCAAGAAAGTCGAGGACGGCATCGAGGAGACGCTGACCTACTGTGACTTCCCCAGCGAGCATTGGACGCGCATCCGTACCAACAACGCGATCGAGCGGCTGAACCGGGAAATCCGCCGCCGAACCCGCGTGGTGGGGACGTTCCCGGACGGCAACTCCGCCCTGATGCTGGTCTGCGCGAGGCTGCGTCATGTGGCGGGCACCCAGTGGGGCAACAAGAAATACATGAACATGAAGCATTTGGAGGCGGTCATGGACGACGCCTCTATTGCCGGCTGACTTCATTCAGCCGGAGCCTGCAAACAATTTTGCGCATAAATCTGGACGGGACCAGAAGAAAACGCCGCATAACTCTTGATACTATCAAAAACCGAAAGATCTTTTATCGCACGGGGAAAATTTTTAGCTCAGCAGTCTCCGTCCAGGGAACGTCGGGAGGTGCGTCAAAATTTTTGACCAGTTCAATTCGCACATATTTTGCGGTAACAGGGGTTTTCAGGAAATATGTGTTCCACTGTTCCTTCATCTCCATCTGAACAGATACAATTTCTGTCCAATCTACGCTGTTGATATCTGCCTTATCGTTGCCAAAATGGGAGCACTTCTCATCGTTGGAAACATATAGTCGAATTGCAGAAGCCATTTCTTCCTCGATGCTGATGGGAGAGCCAACGTTGTGGAAGATACGGATGCAGGAGATATTTTTCTCTTCGCCGAAGAAATCAAGAATTGCATTAGCCGGTCCATGAGTATTTGCACCCCAGGTGCCGCCGTTGCGCTCAATATCATCGTCAATCAGATTACAAATCCAGAAATAGGGGTTTGATGTTGTGGTGCTTCCCCACTGGATACGGGAGTACAGACTTCCGTCGCGGCGAACACCTATGGGCAGAGTTCCGGGCGGAACGTCGCTCAGCATACAGCTGTTCTCGTCGCAGGAACAGCTGTAATAACCCGGTTCAATTCCGTGAAGACAAGTCGGCGCAACAACAGAGAAGAAATGCTTATTCATCATGCTCTCATCATCGGAAATGACCAGTTTGACACCGAGTTCATAGAGAAAATCTGCTGCTTCATCGGATAGCTGTTGACTGCGGATTTCGCGAGGAGGGCAGATCTCCAACTTGCGCGATTTAGTAGTCTTGATCAGAAGTACCGTAAATGCAGGCAGCTCTTTGAGATATTCTATGTCTGCTTTGGTAATTATGTAATTGGCCCGATACAAATCAGCTACATAAGCGATTTCCTGGTGAAGCTGGCAGCAGCCTTTAACATTAAGTGTATAGTTCTTCACGGCATTACATTCCTTTCCTATTCTTCTGCACTGTCGAAAATTGCAAACGCATCTTTGCTGCAGATAACATCAGCACCGGCTTTCAAAAGCTCGATTGCTTTGTCCAGTGTAGCAATTTGGCCTTCGGCCTTTACAAGAGCGTTTTCTCCTACGGCAGTACGAATGAACTTCACATCATCTTCGGTAGTGGCACGCGGGATTACGCTATCACCAGAAATGGTCTTGATCGAATCCGCACCATATGTTACACACATGGCCGAAAGCTGATGAATGCTATCTTCATCTAGGTTGCAAGTGTTCAGAACAGCAGAAAAACGACCACCATGACAGTGAGCGGCTTCTGCGCCTCCTGCCAACTCTTCCCGCAGGGTTTTCATGTCGTTTGATTTCCATGCGGATAAGTTAATACACACATCCACTTCAAACGCTCCGCATTTTGATGACAGCTTGACGTCAGATACTTTTGTTATTGGAACATCACGACCGGATGGAAACCCAGCGACTGTAAACACCTTGAGATCGCTACCTTGTGCGGCTTTGATAGCAGTAAGCAGCATATTCTGATATACGCAAACGCCTAACAGACCCCGTTGGGCTGCCTGAAGGGTGAACTCAACGATCTGAGACTCGGTGCGCCCGATCGTCAACTCAGTTGCAACCAGATGCTTTGCTAACTCGTTTTTTTTCATCCTTTCACTCCTCCAAAAAGGTGTCCAAAATCCGGAAAGGCGCACTGGTCGCAATTCGATCGCAGCCAGATAGAATCATACGTCTGGCATCCTCGCCGGTGCGTACTCCGCCGGAGACCATGACCTTGATAGCATCACCAAAGTGGTCCTTGATAAGCTTGACTTCCTCCGGTTTGCTGACGCTTCCGTGACCGGTATTGGTTTTCAGATATTCCACGCCGCAGTCGATACACAACTCTGCTGCTTTTAACTGCTGATCCGGAGTTAGCAACGTGGCAAAGTAGATAATTTTAATCAACTTCTCGCCGTTGGCCAGTTCCAAAAAGGGCATGATTTCATCTTTGACGCGTTGGTAGTCCCCAGCCATAAAGGCACTGATGTTCATGGATACATCTAAACTGTCTGCTCCGTTAGAAAATGCAGCGCGTGCAGCGATCAACCGTATTTTGTTATCGGATCCCCCCATCGGGTAATCTACTACAGAAACGATTTTTCTGCCTTTTTTATGGGCTCTTTCTGCGGCATAAGGGACGAAATATGCCGAGGAAAGAATTCCGGCAAAATCATAGTCTGAAGCCTTTTCAGTGAAATCAATTACGTCTTGAATGGTTGGATTTGGCACGGATATGGAGGCATCTAACATGCGCTCCACAGTTTTTTTTGTGATAATCATGAGACACTTCCTACATCACAGTAATTTACGGTAGTCACGCTTGATCTGCTCCAGTTCTTCTGCACTGGGGAAGAAGTCGAATATCGTGTCCTTGGGGGAACGTCTCACGCAGCAGGAGGCAACACATGTGGCGTTTACTACGCATTCTGTCAGAGGCAGACCCTGAGCGATTGAAGCGACCAGAACACCCGCAAACGTATCACCGGCACAGGTGGTATTCCGTACTTCTATAGGAACACTGGGGAATACTTTCTCTGTGTCGTGTGTAACTAAGACGGACCCGGCTCCACCCATCGTAATGACTGCGGCTTTATTTACTCCTTTGTCCAAAAGAATATGGCCCGCTTTCAGAGCACTGGTCGTATCCGTGACTTCGACGCCGCTGAGCAGCGAGGCTTCAACTTCGTTTGGCTTAATGTATGTAATATAATGATAAAGATCCTCGTTAAACTTCACCACAGGCGCGGGATCGACCATGGTTTCTACGCCCAAACTGTGTGTTTTTTTGATCGTGTACTCAATAGCGTCAAAATTGTTTTCAAACTGAAAGCCTGCCACTGCGCAGTCTTTTATCATGTTCTCCGCCTGGTCGATATCTTCCTTTGTGATCTCGGCATTTGCGCCAGGAACAACGGTAATAACATTGTCACCATTGCGATTCAACAATACACCAGCTGCGCCAGTAGCGTGATCCGGGTCGATTTTCACATGGGTACAGTCGATACCGGCACGTTTGAAATTCTCAATACACAGATGCCCGAAGGTATCGTCACCCACACGCATAATGCCGCCAACCTGAGCACCGGCCAATGCGGCAGCCAACATCTGCCCGTGTCCTTTAGCTCCCCCGGACATCTTAAAACGGTAGCCCATTACCGTTTCTCCTAATGAAGGAAGTTCTTCAGAGACAAAGGTGTAAACACAGTGATAACTTCCTAAAACAAAGACTTTATTCTTCATTTGAGCGGCCTCATTTCATAACAATAATAATGCGTTTCTCGCACTCTTACATATCTGCAAGAATTTTTACCGCAGAACTGGTGCCAATTCGCTCACAACCTTCACTCAAGAACAACTCGAGATCTGCCACAGTCTTAACGCCACCGGCGGCCTTGATTTTTACGTTTGGACCGATGTGATTTTTAAACAAACGGATATCCTCGATCTTTGCCCCTGCTGTTCCGAAGCCGGTGGAGGTTTTAATGTAATCAGCACCGCCATCTGTCACGCAGCGGCAAAGCTGAACTTTTTCGTCCTCTGTCAGATAGCAAGTTTCAACGATAACTTTTAGAATCTTATCGCCGGATGCCTGCTTCAATGTACGGATTTCCTCGGTGACTGCATCGAAGTCTCCGTTTTTCACATCACCCAGATTGACAACCATGTCAACCTCGCTGGCGCCATCTTCAATTACTTTTTTGACCTCAGCAGCTTTGACTTCTGTAGGATTATATCCCAAGGGGAAACCGATTACAGTGCATACATTCAGCTCCGGATAAGCGAGGTGAACCCGTTTCACATAACTGGGCGGAATGCAGACTGAGGCGGTATGATAAGATAATGCGTCATCGCATATTTCCTTGATTTCATTCCAGGTTGAGGTTGCTCTGAGCAGCGTGTGATCGATGTGGGATAATATTTCGGTCTTTTTCATCAAATTAATCCTCCGTTTAAAGCATTTTATTAGTTATTAATAGAGAGCGGTGTATATTCTTTCGATGCTTTTCCTCAGATGAGACCAAGCTCCTCCAGCCCGTTGTGGATTTCCTTGCGTACGGTCTCGTCCAAATACAGTAAACTGTCCGGATAACGGCTGCCCTGAATGGGACAGCCTACTAAGCCGGAGGCGTATTTGTAGCCAGCACTGTTGCCGCCTTTGCGCAGCACGCTTCGGATTTTCATTACAAAAGCCTGAAGTTCCCGGGCTTTCTCCATGTCACCGCTAAAGTAGGCGTCACAGAGCTGAATGATGGGCTCGGGGAAGGCAAGGCTGATGAATGAGATGATGCCGCATCCACCTAGTGCCAGAGTGGTGTAAATGGAGGAGTCGCTTCCTGCAATAAACTCAAAGTCAGGTTTTTTGACCAATCCCATGACCGTTTCAAGGTGGATGATACTTTGCGTGCTGTCCTTATATCCGCGGACATGCGGGTATTCGTTGGCAAGCTCGGAAAGCAATTGGGGAGAGAGCATATTATTGGTCTGCGGTGCATTGTAGATATAGACGGGCATCTCGGTGGACTCAATCAGACGATGAAAATATTCGCGCAAGGCTTTTTCGCTGTAGTTAACCAAATAAGGAGAAGTGATACAGATGGCATCTGCTCCTACGGTCTCATAGCGGTGTATCATCTCTATGGCATCCCGATAACCCGGAATCATCAGGTTGCACATTACAGGGATTCGTCCACCGGCAGAGCGACACATGGTCTGAGCCAGCTCTTCCTGCTCATCCATAGTCATCATGTACGATTCACTGGATATTCCATTGGCAAAAATTGCCTGAATACCATGCTCGACCTGCCAGTCAACCATGTGGGAAATGGCACCATGGTCAATCGCATTGTCAGCTTGGTAGCTGATGGTCAATTCGGTCATGGCTCCGCGAAATTTCGGAAATTCTTTCATGTTTGCTTCCTTTCTCTGTCTTTCTACAGAACACCCAAGTTTTCTAATTTTTTAAGTAATACGTTCGCCTGCTCCTGCTGTGTAGCCAGCAAGGGAGAACGAACGAAATCTGTTTCGAAAAGGCCCAGATGTTTAACTACTGTTTTATATCCTGCAATAAGTGGTGCCGATTTCAGTGCATCACGAACTTTCATAATAAAAATCTGACGCGAAAATGCCTCTTTGTAATTTCTGTCACAAAACGCTTGATATAATCCATTGACTAAATCGGGAAAGATCAGCGAAATGAGCGATACAATTCCTGATCCGCCCAGGGCTAGAGTAGAATAAAATGTTGCATCACTGCCGGCAAGAATGGAGAAATTATCTCGGTTTACTGCACCTGCAACGGTCTGCAGGTGAATGATATTCTGGGTGCTATCTTTATACCCTTGAAAAATGGGATACTGTCTGGCCAGCCGGGAGATCAGCTTTGGAGACAGGACATAACCGGACTGCGGCATATTATAGAGACAAACCGGAAGATGGGATTGCTCAAAGATGGCGGCAAAATAATCATAAAGCGCCTCGTCCCCGGCGGAAAGCATCAGCGGTTGTGATGCACAAATGCAGTCCACGCCGCAATCCTCAAAAGCGTCCAGCTGCTCCAGCGCCCGTTCTTTGTTGCTGCACATCAGGTTTGCGACTACAGGTATTCGACCGTTTGCTGCTTTAACCGCGTCGGATACAAAGCGTGTCTGCTCGGAGTTGGTCATTGACAACGTCTCTGCGCTAATTCCGTGAACATAAATTCCCCGAATCCCGCAATCAATTTGAAAATCTATAAGACGCTGCAAAGAGTTATAATCCAGGGACCCATCTGCGCAAAAAGGCGCGACCAACTCGGTTAAGACACCGGTTAATAGACTTTTTGGCATATTGATTGAGACCTCCTAATTTGAATTAAGTGTACGTTCCATCATGGCATAAAAGATAGTTATCATATGATATAATGAAGATATCATAATAACCTTTTTGTGTCAACCCTTTTGCTGTTTTTAAGGCAATACCGCACAGAACAAAGGTGTGCAATATAACTCCCCAAATGGTACAATATGCTGAAGCACCTATAGCCTCTCGGGGAATTTCCCCCGAGAGGCTTTTTTGATCCCCGCGTGCGACAGCCAATACTGGAAATCGAGTATGTCGCCTTGTCTCTCGCATGGTTATTCCTCCTTCAAATAATCCGTGTACGGTGCCTTGTCCGAAAGAAACGTGTCCTGCATAAATGCTGCCCCGAGGCGGAAGCCGACGATAAAGCTGTCGAGGTTTCCTTCGCCATTGACAATGCCCCATGCGTTGACATAGGAAAGAAACTTCTTCTTATCCTCGCCCATGAGCTGATTCGTCATTTCTTCTTCGTAGTCGCTCAGCGTCTGCATTTCTTTTTGGACTGCCGCATTGTGTGTTGCGCTTCTTGCCTGCGGATCAATATTTCCGTAGAAGAGTTCTTCGATAAACCCTGCCATTTCTGATTTCCTCCTTGTGCCTATATCATAGGCGATCATAATAGATTAATCGAATGTGCGGATTTCAAAGCTTCCGAGCGGAAATATGTGTATTTGAAGCCGGAATATTATATTTTGATCAAGTCCCTTATGAACACTCGGACCAGCAAAAAAATCCCGAAACCATAGGGTTTCGGGATTTTTTTATCCGGCCTCTAAAATGTACCCTATAAAATGGACAGTTAAGGTTTTAAAATCCAAAGGATCGG
>JAUMWI010000039.1 GCA_030529725.1 Eubacteriales bacterium
TCACGCACATTGAGAAAGAGCTTGGAGTTGCTGTATCCGCCGAAAATGAGATTGGCAAGCATCGTCGCAGCGACATCGTTGGACGCAGCGCGGAAGCCGAGCGAGAGCTTGCCCTGCGTGACGTCCATGGCTTCCGTGATATGCTTCGGCGCTTCGGGTGCGGCGCGATGCTCGGCATAAACGGGGGAGACGATCTCCTCACGCGGCAGCGCGGCAAAGGCACGCTTGAGGGCACCCTCCACGCGGTCGGGATCAGCACTGCCGCAGTAGAACAGCTCAATATGAGCGGTCGCAAGCAGCTTGCGATAAAAAGGATAAAGCGTCTGATTGGTGATTTTTTTCACACGATCCTCCGTGCCGAGCTTCTCTGTGCCGTAGCGTTCGAGCGCGCACATTTCCTGCAAAAGACGCATATCCGCATAGTCGCGTTTGTCGTTGATGATGCCGCGAATCGAATCGATCAGGTTGACCTTTTCGCTTTCCACATACTCCGACAGGAAGCGTCCGCCCTTGGTGACGGGGTTGAGAAGAAGCTCACCCAAAAGGTCGCACATCGGCTCAAGAAGCCTTTCGCCAGCAGGGGTAAGTGCCTCGTCAATAAAGCTTGCAACGAAGCCAAGACACTGGTTTTCGCCCTTTTTGCGCACGGTGTACGCCACCGATGCGCCGTAGAGCAGATCAAGCGCCGTGGAAAGCGCACGCATGTCGCGGTAGCGCATGGTGCCGCGGCGCAGAACGGCAGGAAGCAGCGCACCCTGTGCGGCGGTCGCCTCATCAAGCGGCGTAATGAGCTGCACGCTCAGTGTGCCGGTTTTGAACTTGGTGGCGTGGACGTAATTGAGGAATACGCCGGGCATCATTTCATATCGGATCGGCTGCATGGATAGACCTCCCAAGATGATTTCATTTTATAAAATAACACGAAATTGTAAACATTACCACCATTTTCCGGAGAAAAAAACGTGGCCTTGCCGGAAAACAGAAAAAATAACGGAGAAGTGACTTTTTTCTCGTGAATTTTCCTTGACTTTTTTGCTAAAATCATGTAAACTGATTCCTGTTGTAAAGCGAAAAAACTTTACAGAGGAATCCGCACAAGGAGGAACTGCCCGTGAAAAACCAGACTTTTCGTATGACGATGCTCTTCGACTTTTACGGTGAGCTTCTCACCGAGCGGCAGAGAGAGTTCTATTCGCTTTACTATGACGAAGATCTCTCCCTCTCCGAGATTGCTGAGAACTATGGCATTTCCCGCCAGGGCGTGCGCGACGTGATCGTTCGTGCCGAGGCCTACATGACCGAGATTGAGGACAAGACCGGTCTTGTCAAGCGCTTCATGCAGTTTGCCCCTCATGTGGAAGCAATCACGGAAGCGGCGGAGGAGATCAGAAAAATCAATTACCGTCTTTATGAGGACCGTCGTTTGGGCGAGCTGTGCGATGTGATCGAAGCAGAGGCCGCCGCCCTCAAGGAATAAGGAGAAAACATGGCATTTGAAGGCCTGAGCGAAAAACTGAATGCCACATTCAAGAATCTGCGCGGCAAGGGCCGATTGAGTGAAGAAGACATCAAGCTTGCGATGCGCGAGGTGCGCCTTGCACTTCTGGAAGCAGACGTAAGCTATAAGGTCGTCAAGGACTTTATCGCGTCGGTTTCCGCGCGTGCTGTCGGCACCGATGTGCTGGAAAGTTTGACGCCGGCCCAGCAGGTCATTAAGATCGTCAACGAAGAGCTGACGGCTCTCATGGGCGGCGCAAATGCGAAGCTGACCTACGCCTCTCATCCGCCCACGGTCGTGATGATGGTCGGTCTCCAGGGCGCCGGTAAGACGACGAATGTCGCAAAGCTTGCCGGTCTCCTGCGTAGGCAGGGCAAGCGTCCCCTGCTCGTAGCCTGCGACGTGTACCGTCCTGCGGCGATCACGCAGCTGCAGGTCGTCGGCAAGCAGCTCGACATCCCTGTGTTCGAAATGGGCCAGATCGACCCCATTACCATCGCGCAGGAAGCCATCAAGTACGCCAAAGATCACGGCAATGATGTTGTCTTTCTCGATACCGCCGGCCGTCTCCATGTGGATGAAGAGCTCATGGACGAGCTCAAGCGTCTTAAGGCAACGGTCAAACCCAACGAGATCTTGCTCGTGGTCGATGCCATGACCGGTCAGGACGCGGTCAACGCTGCCTCCGCCTTTGACGAGGCATTGGGAATTGACGGCGTGCTGCTCACCAAGCTCGACGGCGATGCCCGCGGCGGCGCGGCACTGTCCATTCGGGCAGCGACCGGAAAACCGATCAAGTTTATCGGTACGGGCGAAAAGCTTGACATGATCGAGCCCTTCCATCCTGACCGCATGGCGCAGCGCATTCTCGGCATGGGCGATGTGCTTTCGTTTATCGAACGCGCGGAACAGACCATTGACGAGGAAAAGGCAAAGAAGCTGGAAGAAAAGCTCAAGAAAAACCGCTTTACCCTCTCTGATTATTATGACCAGCTTGTTCAGATCAAGAGCATGGGAAGTCTAGAACAGCTCGCCGGTATGCTGCCCGGCAACATGGGAAAGCAGCTTTCGGGCGCGGAGATCGACCCGAAGCAGATGGCACACACGGAAGCCATTATCCTTTCCATGACGCCGTATGAGCGTGAGAATCCCGCGTGCTTGGGTGCCAGCCGTAAAAAGCGTATTGCTGCCGGCTGCGGCCTTGAAGTGGTGGATGTCAACCGCCTGCTCAAGCAGTACGATATGATGCTGCAGCTGACGAAGCAAATGTCCAAGGGCCGTATGCCTGCAGGTCTTGCCGGACTCGGCGGTATGGGCGGAAAGATGCACGGCTTCGGCCGCAGAAAGCGTTTTAAGTAAGTTGATCAAGTGCTACCGCATTTTATCATAAGAAAAAACAAACATATTTTTTGGAGGTTATCACCATGGTTAAAATTCGTCTGCACCGTATGGGCGCCAAGAAGGCTCCTTTCTATCGAGTCGTCGTCGCTGATTCCCGTTATCCCCGTGACGGCCGCTTCATCGAAGAGCTCGGCACCTACAATCCCTGCGTTTCCCCCGCTGAGGTCAAGATCGACGCTGAGCGCGCTCAGGAATGGATCAAGACCGGCGCTCAGCCCACCGATACCGTTCGCGCTCTGCTGAAGAAGGTCAACGTTCTGTAATTTGGAGGGCAAGAGATGAAAGACTTGCTGCTCTACATTGCCCGCAGCCTTGTCGAAAATCCGGACGCGGTGAGCGTCACGGAGAAGCAGGGCGAAGACGAGCTTACGTTGGAGCTGCGCGTCGCACCTGACGATATGGGTAAGGTCATTGGCCGTCAGGGTCGTATTGCCAAGGAGATCCGCACGGTTATCCGCTCCTACGCCCAGCGCACCGGCGTAAAAAATGTATCCGTAGATATTGTAGACTGAAAAAAAGAACGGCGAAAGCCGTTCTTTTTTTGCGCGGAAAATGCGCTGTACCCTTGCACAGGGGGACAAATTCCGCTATACTGTTATCCGATAAGAAATACGCAAAAGGAGCAATACGATGGGCTTGTTTTCCCAAAAAGAAGTGCCGGAGCCTTCCGAGCGTCCGGAGTTTATCGAGGTCGGTCAGATCGTCAACACGCACGGTGTGCGCGGCGAGGTCAAGGTGCAGCCGTGGGACGTAACGGCGGACATGCTCTGCGGCTTTAAGACCTTTTACATGGACGGCGTGCCGTTTCGCCCGACGAGTAAGCGCGTGCAGGGCGACATGGTACTCATGAAGCTGCCGGAGCTTGACGATATGGACGAGGCGGCGAAGCTCAAGACAAAAGTGCTGTCCATCAAGCGCAGTGACGTGAGACTCAAGCGCGGCGAGCATTTCGATGCGGAGATCGTCGGCATGAACGTCTACGAGGACTTTATCCACCGCTATGTCGGCACGGTGGAGGAGGTTTTGACCTATCCTGCCCACAAGCTCTATAAGGTCAGGGGACCGGAGAAGACCTATCTCATTCCTGCGGTGGAGAATATCTTCATTAAGGACATCGACGAGAACAAGCGCGAGATTTATGTTCACATGATCGAAGGGTTGGAGATGGACGATGCGAATTGACATTATGACGCTTTTCCCCGACAGCGTAGACGCGATGCTGAATGTCAGCATTCTCGGCAGGGCGCAGGAACGGGGCTATATCACCATCAAAACGCACCAGATCCGCGAATTTACGACCAACAGGCAGATGCAGGTGGATGACTATCCCTACGGCGGCGGCCGCGGCGCGGTGATGCAGGCAGATCCGCTTTACCGCTGCTGGGCGCACATCGGCGAGGAAACCGGCGATCGGGGTCACACGATTTACCTTTCCCCCTGTGGGCGAACTTTTACACAGGCGGTCGCGCGCGAGCTGAAGGAAACCTATGACCACATCATTCTGGTATGCGGACACTATGAGGGCGTCGACCAGCGTTTTATTGACGAGTGCGTGGACGAGGAGATCTCCATGGGGGATTTTGTCGTCACCGGCGGTGAGATCCCTGCCATGGCGGTGACAGACGCCATCTGCCGCATGGTTCCGGGTGTGCTGCCGGAGGAGGAGTGCTTCACGGAGGAATCCCACTGGGCAGGACTTCTGGAGTATCCCCAGTACTCCCGTCCCGATGAGTGGCACGGCAGGCGCGTTCCCGATGTGCTGCTCTCCGGTCACCACGAAAATGTTGCCAAATGGCGCAAAAAGGAGAGCTATGTGCGCACGATGCTGCGCCGCCCCGACTTGTGGGGACAGTTCGACGAAACGCAGCTCAAGACGAAGGGCGAAAAGAAAGTGCTTGCCGAAGCCAAAGCGGAAGTGGAACAGCTTCGGGCGGAGCAAGCGGCAGAAAAAGTTTAATACAGTAAAACAAGCAGGTCGATCCTTGCGGATCGACCTGCTTTAATAAACAGAATCAAATGATGTTATGCGATTCGTTTTGCACCGACATAGCGGTTGACATAATAGCTCATACTCAGGCTGTTCGTGGTGACGCATCCGGTGCTGCTGCGCGCGTGAATGATCTCGCCGCCGCCGATGTAGATGCCGACGTGTCCGATGGCATGGGAGGAATCGGAGAAAAAGACGAGGTCGCCGGGCTGCAGATCTTCCTTGGCAACATAGGTGCCGCAGTTTTTATACTGGCCGGTCGCCGTGTGAGGCAGGGAATAGCCGAGCTGACCGTAGAGATACATCGTAAAGCCGGAGCAGTCAAATCCGTTGGGACTACTGCCGCCGCTGCGATAGCGTACGCCCATGTACTGCATGGCCATCTCAACGATCTGTGTACCGATTGCCGATGCCGCACCGGGGTCGTATTCCTTCAGATAGTCACCGAGGACATAGCCGGTCGTATCACCGAACTGAATCTGATACCAACCGTTGTCAGTGCCGAGTACGGTGACGAGCTTGCCGGTCATGACCTGAGTAATGCGGTCGCAATTCGTGCTCGGACCGGAGCGCACATTGATCGTACCGCCGATGATCATGCCCTGTGTAAATGCTGGCTCGGCGGAGGAAGGCTCCGTCGGGAGGGGCTGCGCTGTGGCGGACTCTTCCTGCACCGCTGCGGTGACCGTTGCCGCACGGTTCATCAGATCGGAGATAGAGCCGCTTGCTGCAAGGACGGGCTGTGACATTGCACCCACCGTCATCACAAGGGCAAATGCAAGTGCAGCCGTTTTCATTCGTAAGTGTTTCATCATGTTTTTCCTTTTAAATCTTGCCGCTGAGTGCGCGCTCGAGCCAAATGGAAGCGAACTCCATAGCTTCATTCAAGCTGCCTTTTTCGGTGCTGCGCACGACACGGTCACGGGACTTGAGGCTTGCATCAGTGAGCTGAAGCTGAATGGATACGCGCTTGGCAAGCGAAATATCCTTGAGCGGCTCAGTGTCCAATACCTGCATCATGATGATATATTTATCCGCCATTGAACCGTAGTAGATCAGATTATCCACACGGCGCAGCGGGTGACCGCGATAGACGAGGCCTTCCTTGACTTCTGCCATAAAAACACTCCTTTGCTTTGTAACCGATTTGTAACTTTTTGCAGTATATCATTTTTGCAGGGTGTTGTCAACAAAACGAGTCAGTAAAAAAGGGTACAAAAAATCCCGAACACCTTTTTTCGGCGTTCGGGATTTTTCAAACGAAATTATTTGCCAAGATAGCTGCGCACGAGCACCTGCAGCAGCTCATCGCGGTCAAGCTTGCGGATCAGTGTGCGTGCGGAGTTGTGATTGGTGATATAGGTGGGATCCTCGGAAAGGATATAGCCGACGATCTGATTGATGGGGTTGTATCCCTTGTCCTCCAGCGCGGCATAGACGGTCGTGAGGATATGGCGGATCTCATCATCTTTTTCTCTGACTACGCTAAATTTACGAGTATAATCATCCATTTCGATTCTCCCTCCTTACTGTAAGTTCAGTATATCCGCACGAGCGGAAAATGTAAAGAGATTCGACAAAACTGTAACAGAATCGTAATGAAAAAAGCGGCTTTCCAGCCGTTTTTTTCAAAAAATCAACGAAGGTGTGCGTCCAGTTCGCTTTCAAGAAGCGCAAGAATGCTTTTCATGTCCTCGTCTGCCTCTTCGCTTGTCAGACTCCGGTCGTCGGCGCGGAGCACCAGAGAGAAGGCAACGCTCTTTTTGCCCAAGGCGATGCCGGGACCGCGATAGATGTCGAACAGCGTGACATTTTTCAGAAGTCCCTTTGCACCGCGGCGGATGCAAGCCTCCAGATCACCGACGGTAACGGCTTCCTCGCAGACAACGGCGATGTCACGCGTGACGGCGGGGAACTTGGGCAGCGGCTGATAAACAGGGACACCGCCGCGGGTGGCGCAGAGCGCGTCAAATGCAATCTCTGCGGTGTAGATCTCCGCATCGATACCGTAATTTGCGGCAACCATGGGATGGATCTGACCGAACACGCCCAGCTCACGCTCGCCGGCGTAGATCTTGGCGCAGCGGCCGGGGTGGTAGGAGGCATTATCCGTGCAGGCGGCAAACTTCACATCGCAGATGCGCACTTCGCGCAGCATCGCTTCGATGCTGCCCTTGAAGCCGAAGAAGTCGATTCCGTCGCCGTAAGCGCCCAGGGAGAGGAACTTCGGCTCGTCGGCAAGACCGTCGGGGCGCGGCAGGTAAATTTTGCCCAGCTCGTAAAGTCGTGCGCTCTTGTTGCGGAAGTTGTAGTTTCGGGTGATGATCTCGAGCATACTCGGCAGGATGGTCGTGCGCATGATGGAGGTGTCCTCACCGAGCGGGTTGAGGATTTTAAGACTCTTGCGCAGCGGAGAATCCTCCGGCATACGAATCTTGTCGTAATAGGTGGGGCTGATGAAGGAGTAGGTAATGATCTCGTCATAGCCGAGGGCACGGACAGCACTGCCGACACTGCGCTCAAACTCCTGCGTTTCGGTGAAGCCGCCGCGGGTGGTCTCACCGCGCATGAGTGTATTGGGGATCTTGTTGTAGCCGTAGAAACGGGCGACCTCCTCGGCAATATCGGAGTAATGCTCCACATCGCCGCGCCAGGAGGGAACATAGATGTCGTCGCCATCGAGTGTAAAGCCGAGGGAGAGCAGGATCTCACGCATGAGAGATTCCGGAAGCTCGGTGCCGAGGAGACGGTTGATCTTCTCCGGCTCCAGCTTCACGACGGTGGGGGCCTTTTCCTTTGCGATGACGTCCATCACGCCGTCCACGACCTCGCCGCAGCCAAGCTCTTCCACAAGCTCGCAGGCGCGCTCAACAGCCTTGATGGTGTTCATCATATCAAGACCCTTTTCATAGCGGCTGGAGGCATCGGTGCGCATACCGAGGGCGCTTGCCGTGCGGCGCACGGAAACGCCGTTGAAGTTGGCGGATTCAAAGAGCACCATAGCCGTGTCGCCGACGATCTCGCTGTTGGCGCCGCCCATCACGCCGGCAACGCACACGGGCTTGCTCTCATCGCAGATGCAGAGCATATTGGGCGTCAGCTTTCGGTCGTTGCCGTCAAGCGTCTGGATGACCTCGCCCTCACGCGCCGTGCGGACGATGATCTTGCCGCCCTCAACGCAGCTGAAGTCAAATGCGTGCATCGGCTGACCGTATTCGAGCATAACATAGTTCGTAATATCGACAATGTTGTTGATCGGGCGCACACCGCTGTTGCGCAGTCTCTCGCGCATCCAGGCGGGGGACGGTGCGATTTTGACGTTTTTGACCATGCGCGCCGTGTAGCGCGGGCAAAGCTCGCCGTCCTCGATCTCAATGTCCACGAGGTCGGCAATGCTGCCGCCGCAGCCCTTGACCTTGGGCGTGTGGAGCTTGAGCGGACGAGAGAAGGTCGCACTTGCCTCGCGGGCAAGACCGATGACGCTCAGGCAGTCGGGGCGGTTGGGTGTGATCTCAAACTCAACGATGGAATCGTTCGTGCCGATCAACTTATTGATGTCGTCGCCGGGCTGGGGATTCATTGCCATAATGTCGGGATCGGACTGGAGGACGAACAGGCCGTCTTCAAAGCTCAGAGGCCAGTCATGCTCCGTCATGCCAAGCTCCTTGTAAGAGCAGCACATACCGAGACTCTCCACACCGCGCAGCGCGCCGGCGGAGATATGCTTGCCGCCGGGGAGGTCGGAATTGTCAAGGCAAACGACCACGAGGTCACCGACCTTCTGATTCTGTGCGCCGGTAACGATCTGAAGCGGCTTGCCCTGACCAACATCGATCTGACAGACCCACATATGGTCAGAATTTTCATGACGCACCATCTCGAGGATCTTGCCCACGACTACATTTTTGATTTCATTACAGGGACGCTCGATGGTTTCCACTTTGGAGCCGGAGAGCGTCATCTCATCGTTAAATTCCTTGTCGGAAATATCGTGCAGATCAACGAATTCGTTCAGCCAATTTCTGCTTAAAATCATGTTTTACACTCTCCTTTCTTAAAACTGTTCCAGGAATCTGACATCGTTCTCGAAAATAAGACGCAGATCGCTGATCTTGAAGTGACCGAGCGCCATACGCTCAAGTCCCATGCCGAACGCCCAGCCGGAATACACCGTGGAGTCGATGCCGCAGCCTTCGAGCACCTTCGGGTGGATCATGCCGGCACCGAGTACCTCGATCCAGCCCTCGCCCTTGCAGGTCGGGCAGCCCTTGCCGTGGCACTTGTGGCACTGAATGTCCATTTCGCAGCTCGGCTCGGTGAACGGGAAGTGATGGGGGCGGAAACGCGTGACGGTGCCCTCACCGTAGAGCTGCTGTACGACCTCGTTGAGGGTACCCTTGAGGTCTGCCATGGTGATGTTCTTGTCGATCGCCATGCCCTCGATCTGATGGAACATGGGAGAGTGGGTGGCATCCACCTCGTCCTTGCGGTACACGCGACCGGGGGCAAGGATGCGGATGGGGAGCTGCTTATTTTCCATCGCATGGATCTGCATGGGAGAGGTCTGCGTGCGCAGAAGAATACTGCTGTCCTCAGTAAAGTAGAAGGTGTCGCTCCACTCACGGGCAGGATGGCCCTCCTCAACATTGAGCTTGGTGAAGTTGTACTCGGCAAGCTCCACCTCACGGTCTTCGAGAATTTCAAAGCCCATGCCGATGAAAATGTCCTTGATCTCGTCAAGCACCTGATACATCGGGTGCTTCTTGCCGATTTTGGGCTGCGTGCCGGGAATGGTGACATCCACAGTCTCAGCGAGCATTTTCAGCTCCATCGCCTTTTCCGCGAGGGCATGGCCGCGCTCTTCGATGGTTGCCTCCAGCTTGGAGCGAACCTCGTTGGCAAGCTGTCCGATGACCGGACGCTCCTCGGCGGAGAGCTTGCCCATCTGCTTGAGGACGGCGGTCAGCTCACCCTTTTTGCCCAAGTACTGAACGCGGAGCGTTTCCAGATCCTCGGACTTCTCGGCGCCGAGAATGGCGTCGAGCGCATTCTTGCGAATGGCTTCGAGTTGTTGTTTCATATCGAATCTCCTTTTTGGATATTATTGCAAAAAAAGAAAGCCCTTCCTCCCGACATAGGGACGAAAGACTTCTTCCGCGGTACCACCCGTATTCGTGCCAAAGGCACGCACTCAAAACCCTGTAACGGAGGCAAACCGTCCGCGCATTTCCTCGCGGCCGCTCATAGGCGAACTAAGCGACACCCGACAAGTCGGCTTTCAGCCGGTGACCGACTCTCTCTTGGAGGGGAAAACTCGCTATCTTCCTAATCGTTGCGTTCTACTAAAAAATACTTATAACATATAAAAAGGGAACTTGCAAGAGAAAATTTCACACTTCGGCGCAACAAAGCCCGCCAGAAGCAAAGCTAATACTTTACAATGTAAAATTTTGTGGTATACTACAGTCAGAAAATTGTTTTATTCTGCCGTAAAACGAAGGAGACTGATTTATGGAAAAGAAAAGACTTCACAAATCCACCAACGATAAAAAGATCTGTGGCGTTTGTGCCGGTGTTGCCGATTATTTCGGCATTGATCCGACGATTGTGAGAATCCTCTGGGGTATTTTATTTTTTGCCTACGGCGCGGGTCTGATCGCGTATCTCGTCTGTGCATTTGTTCTGCCTGCCGGCGAGACGGAAATCTGATCGTTCAGCTTGTCGAAAAAGTACTTTCGACAAGCTGAGCAAGTTTTGCAACTTTCAAAAAAGTTGCAAAACTTATGATCAAAACCGTGAAAGACACCCCTCCCGGGTTTCTTTCACACTATCTTCCTTCCTGAAAATCCGGCAAAGGCAGGTTTTTTGACAGTCTGATTTTTTTCTGACATTTTTTTGCTAAAAGGAGAGCCAAACATGGCAACATATCGTATGCATGTTGCGGGACTTGACCGCGACCTTCCCATCTGCAAGGTGGCTGATGACTTTTATATTGGCGCGTTCATTATGTTCGGTGACGCGGAGCTGACTGCCGCCTGCGCGCGCGACCTTCTCAAGCTCGCCGAAGGGATTGAGTATGACTATCTGTTCACCGCCGAAGCCAAGAGTATTCCGCTGATCCACGAGATGGCGCGTCAGAGCGGCGCGAAGAAGTATTTCATCGCACGCAAGGGTCCCAAGGTCTATATGCCCGATCCCATCAGCGTGCAGGATCGCTCCATCACGACGCTCGGCGTGCAGCAGCTTTTCCTCGGCTCTGACGATGCCGAGCTGATTCGCGGCAAGAAGATCCTCATTGTGGACGATGTGATCTCCACCGGCGGTTCACTTCTTGCGATGGAGGCGCTGGTCGCCAAGGCCGGCGGCATCGTTGCAGGACGCATGTCCGTTCTCGCTGAGGGCGGTGCTGCGCAGCGCAATGACATTCAGTTCCTGGAAAAGCTTCCCGTGTTCAATGCGGATGGCAGCGTCAAGTAACGCTGAATTTTCATTTGCCATCATGTAAAACAGAAACGGACGTATTCGGGGTACTTCCCGGGTATGTCCGTTTTCATACTCCGACGCGTCGGAAAGTCTATTATCGATAAAAACGATAATAGAAAAAATGTTATCGTTTTTTGAAACTTGTTAATTCAATGGAACGTGATATACTCCTATTGATTGAAAATAGGGGAATTTGTTTTTCGGAGTTGCTATGATCTATTTCGATAATGCCGCAACGACGCTGCATAAGCCGCAGTGTGTGATTGATGCGGTGACAACTGCAATGACCTCTATGGGCAACAGCGGCCGCGCCGCACACGGCGGGGCTCTGAAGGCCTCGCGTACGGTCTATGGTGCGCGCGAAGCGCTTGCCCGATTCTTCGGCTGCCGCCGCCCTGACCATGTTGTGTTTACCGCTAACGCGACCGAAGCGCTCAACATTGCGATTTTCGGTCTGCTCTCCGCCGGCGATCATGTGATTTCGACCGACTGTGAGCATAACTCCGTGCTTCGCCCGCTCTATGCGCTGGAAAAGCAGGGAGTCTGTGTGGATTTTGTCCCGTCGGACAGGCGGGGCTGCATCGACTATGACGATTTCGGGAAGCTTTTGCGTCCCAATACCCGCGCGATCGTTGCAACCCATGCGTCCAATCTCACCGGCAATCTGACGGACGTTGCGCGGATCGGGAAATTTGCCCATGAGCACGGACTTCTTTTCATCGTGGACGCTTCCCAGACCGCAGGCTCAATTCCCATTGATATGGAGCAGATGAACATTGATGTGCTCTGCTTCACCGGGCATAAGAGTCTCATGGGGCCGCAGGGTACCGGCGGACTGTGTATTGGGGAGAATATTGACATTCGTCCGCTCAAAACGGGCGGAACGGGCGTGCAGTCTTATCTTCCGCATCAGCCGCGTGAGCTGCCGACACATCTGGAGGCAGGTACACTCAACGGGCACGGCATTGCAGGCCTGCTTGCCGCCGTAGAGTTTGTTGAAAAGACCGGGCTTCACACCATTCACTCGCGCGAAGCGGCGCTTGCCAGACGTTTTTACGAGGGTGTATGCGCCATCGACGGCTATACCGTCTACGGTGATTTTTCCGCAGACCGTGCGCCCATTGTGACGCTCAATCTGCGCGATGTGCCGTCGAGCGAGCTGGGCGATGCGCTGTTCGACGAATATGAAATCGCCACCCGCGCCGGTGCGCACTGCGCGCCGCGGATGCACCGTGCCCTCGGAACCGAGGAGCAGGGTGCCGTGCGTTTCAGCTTCGGCTATTTCAACACATTCGACGAGGTCGATGCGGCGCTTGCCGCCCTGAAGGAGCTGAGCGAGGAATGAGAGAGAAAACACCTCGCGTTGTTGTTACGTTCCACACAACAGCGGAGGCGATGGCGATGGAAAAGCTGTGTCAAAGCAAAGGACTTGACGGAAAGCTTATTTCCGCGCCGCGCGCCCTGAGCGCGGATTGCGGCATCGCGTGGAGTGCGCCGCTTGCGCTGCGCCGGTCGCTGGAGGACGCGATCCGTGAAAGCGGCATTGAGCCGGAGGGGATCCACGAGCTGCCGCTTTGAGGCAGCGTAAACAGACCACCGCCGCAGACCATTCTGCGGAGATGATAAAGCATTGCACTTTTCGGCAAGGGAGGTGAACACAATGAAAAATGAGATCAAACTGACCAAGCTGGCTTCTTGTGCCGGATGCGGGGCGAAGGTCGGAGCCGGTGTTCTTGCCCAGCTGCTCGACGGCATCAAGGTTCACAGTGATCCGAACCTGCTTGTCGGCTTCGACAAGAGCGATGATGCCAGCGTCTACAAAATATCCGATGATCTGGCACTTGTTCAGACGGTGGACTTTTTCCCGCCGATCGCCGACGATCCCTATACCTTCGGCGCGATCGCCGCAACGAACGCGCTTTCCGATGTTTACGCCATGGGCGGCGAGCCGAAGCTGGCGCTCAACATTATGGCAGTTCCTGAGGGTATGCCCAAGGAAGCGGTCCATGAAATGCTGCGCGGCGGCTATGATAAGGTCTATGAGGCCGGCGCTCTGATCACCGGCGGACACAGCATTCTCGATCCCGAGCCGAAGTACGGCCTTGCCGTCACCGGATTTGTTCTTCCGGACAAGATGCTCACCAACAGCGGCGCAAAGCCGGGCGATGTCCTGCTTTTCACCAAGCCCATCGGCATTGGTATTCTGACGACGGCGGCGAAAGCGGAACTGCTCACACCAGAGATGGAAGAACGCATGACCACGCTGATGATGACGCTTAACAAGGCAGCACGCGATGTGATGGTCAAATACCGTGTCCATGCCTGCACGGATGTTACGGGCTTCGGTATGCTCGGACACCTCAGCGAGATGGCAACGGGCAGCGATGTGGAGATAACCCTTCATGTTGACAAGGTTGACCTGATCCCCGAAGCCTACGAATTTGCGCAGATGGGACTTCTGCCTGCTGGTATGTACCGCAACCGCAACTTTGCAGAGAAGTATGTCGATGCCGGCGAAACGGAACTTGCCAAACAGGATATGCTTTACGATCCGCAGACCTCCGGCGGACTGCTGATCGCCGTTGACCCTGCTGACGCTGACGCGCTGTTTGACGAACTGAAGGGCGCGGTTCCTTCCGCTCAGCGTATTGGTACCGTAAGTGAGTATCACGGAGGCGCAAGGATTTTCCTTCGCTGATGCTGAAAAATTTTGCTGACCGTGATACTTTCTATAATATCAAGAAAAAAGAATAGGAGACAGAGAAAATGACAAAGAAAATCAATCTGCTGGTCGTTCTGACCGGCGTTGCCGTCGGCGTTGCCGCTGTGCTGCTTACGGCAATGGGCAACCCTGCCAACATGGGCTTCTGCATTGCGTGCTTCCTGCGCGACATTGCCGGTGCCACCCATCTGCATGGCGCAGCTGTCGTGCAGTATGTCCGTCCCGAGATCATCGGCCTCGTGCTCGGCTCTACCATCATGGCTTTTGCCACCGGTGAGTTCAAGGCACGTGCCGGTTCCTCCCCCGCCACCCGCTTTATCCTCGGCGCATTCGTGATGATCGGCGCTCTGGTGTTCCTGGGCTGCCCGCTTCGTATGGTCATCCGTATGGGCGGCGGCGACCTCAACGCCTTCGTCGGCCTCGCCGGTTTTGCCATCGGTATCCTTATCGGCATCTTTTTCCTTAAGAAGGGCTTCACGCTCAAGCGCAGCTATGAAGTTGCCAAGAGCGAGGGCGCTGCCCTTCCTCTGACCATGATCGGTCTTCTGATCCTGTTCGTTGCCGTTCCGACCGTCTTTGCATTTTCTGAGAGCGGCCCGGGCAGCAAGCATGCTCCGCTTTTCGTTTCTCTGATCGTTGCGCTCGTTGTCGGCGCTCTTGCCCAGAAGTCCCGTCTGTGCATGGTCGGCGGTATGCGTGATGCCGTCATGTTCAAGGATTTCAACCTGCTCTCCGGCTTTGCTGCCATCTTTGTCACGGTGCTGCTCGGCAACATCATCCTCGGCAATTTCCACGGTTTCTCCGCCTATCTCCAGCCCATCGCCCATGCAAGCCAGCTGTGGAACCTCCTTGGCATGGTGCTTGTCGGTTGGGGCAGCATTTTGCTCGGCGGCTGCCCGCTGCGTCAGCTGATCCTGGCCGGTGAAGGCAACGGTGACTCTGCCGTTACCGTGTTCGGTATGATCGTCGGCGCTGCGTTTGCCCACAACTTCAAGCTCGCCGGCTCTGCTGCCGCCATGAACGAGGGCGTTTACTCCGCCGGCGGCATTGCAACGAGCGGCAAGATCGCCGTTGCGATCGGCTTCGTGGTTCTTCTCGTGGTTTCCGTACTTAACACGATGAAGAAGGAGGAGAAGTAACATGATCGATGCAAGAGGCTTGTCCTGCCCGATGCCCGTCGTCATGGTGCAGAACGAGGTGAAGAAGAACGCCCCTGCCGAGCTTACGGTCATGGTGGACAACCGCGTGGCGGTTGAGAATATCACCCGTTATGCAACCCTCCAGAAGTATACTGTGAGCGTCGAAGAAAACAGCGGCGACTTCACGCTGACGCTGAAAAAGTAAGCGGCACAGCGCCCAAAAAATCTATCGTGTTGTGCAATAAACCCCGAGAGGCAACGCCTTTCGGGGTTTTCCATCTTGTCGAAAAACTTTTTCTAAAATGTACCCTATAAAATGGACAGTTAAGGTTTTAAAATCCAAAGGATCGG
>JAUMWI010000062.1 GCA_030529725.1 Eubacteriales bacterium
CATTCTGACTCGGAATCTGAAAACCAAAATTGTCCTTGACAAAGGGTACACTTTATTCGATAAGATGAGCAGGTTATGCAGCTTTTCCCCGGATTTGCTATTGTCAATTCGCACAAAAATCGGACAGATTTTTTGGCTCGACAAGGGAGAGAAATTGTAGTAGTCTATTAAAAATACATTTTTGTAAGCAAAAATTTTGTTTGATATAAGGAGGATACGCATATGGCATACAAGGAGAGCTACGCCGGCAAGATCAACCGCAAGCTCAACAAAAAGATGCACGTGATCGAGGTGGCATCCGGCCGCGTGAAAGCAGACCTGGTGCTGAAAAACGCCACCTATGTCAATGTGTTCTGTAACCAGCTCAGCCATGGCGATATTGCGGTTGCGGGCGGCCTGATTGCCGGCATGGGCGGAAACTACAGCGGCGAGGTCGAGATCGATATGGGCGGCAAGCTCGTGCTGCCCGGCTTTGTGGATGCCCATATTCATCTGGAAAGCTCCCTTGTTTCTCCGAAGGAATTTGCCAAGGCCGTCCTGCCGCACGGCACCACCACAGTTGTCACCGACCCGCATGAGATCGCCAACGTCATGGGCACTGACGGTATCGAATATATGCTCCAGGCCACGGAGAATCTCCCTGTTGACGTGCGCTTCATGCTGCCGTCCTGCGTGCCGGCAACTCCGCTGGATGAGTCCGGTGCAACGCTCGACTACCGCGCCATCGACTCCTTCTATGAGCATTCCCGCGTGGAGGGTCTTGCCGAGATGATGAATGCCTACGGCGTTTACACCGGTGATGAGCAGGTGCTTGAAAAGATCGTCGCATCTCAGGCTCACCATAAGAAGATCGACGGCCACGCTCCCGGCCTCTCCGGAAATGAGCTCAACGCCTATATTGCCGCCGGCGTTTACTCCGACCATGAGTGCTCCGATGTGGATGATGCGCTTGCCAAGCTGGAGCGCGGTCAGTACATTATGATCCGCGAGGGTACGGCTGCCCGCAATCTGGATGCGCTTCTGCCGCTGCTCACACCGCAGTACTACACCTACTGCATGTTCTGCACGGACGACAAGCACCCCAACGACCTTCTGGAAAAAGGTCACATCGACTATATCGTCAAGCGTGCCATCAAGGCAGGCGTTGATCCCATTATCGCCGTCAAGTGCGCGTCCCACCACGCCGCACGCTACTTCCTGCTCAACAACCGCGGCGCCATCGCGCCCGGCTTCCTTGCCGACTTCGTTGTCATTGACAACTTTGAGGACTTCAACATTCTTGAGGTTTATAAGCGCGGCAAGCTGATGTTTGACGGTAAGACTGTCACGGAGTTTGAAACGCCCGAGATCGATCCGCACCTTGTCAAGCGTTCTCACGAGACGTTCCATGTCAATCACCTCGAGGCAAAGGACTTTATCGAAAGCCGTCCGCGCGGCGTGCTCGGCATGATCCCCGGTGAGATCGTTACCACCGACGCAGGCTACGCAAGCGAGATCAATGTTGCCGAGGATATTCTCAAGATCGCCGTCATCGAGCGTCATAAGAATACCAACCACATCGGCATCGGCTATATCAAGGGCTACGGTCTCAAGTCCGGCGCAGTTGCAACCTCCATTTCCCACGACTCCCATAACATCATCGTGGTCGGTACGGATGAAGAGGACATGGCGAAGGCTGTCAATCGCGTGGTCGAGCTCGGCGGCGGCATCGTGGTGCTCGACGGCGGCAAGATCCTCGGCGAGGTGCAGCTCCAGATCGCCGGCATCATGAGCGAGGAGCCGCTGCTTGACGTCAACCGCGAGTTGGAGAATGCCAAGGAGCAGGCTTTTGCCCTCGGTGTTTCTCGCGGGGTCGATCCGTTCATGACGCTCTCGTTCATGGCGCTGACCGTCATCCCCACGCTGCGCATGACCACCCGCGGTGTGTTCGATGTCAACCAGCAGAAATACGTGTAATACAAGAGAAAAAGGGACGCAAGAGCGTCCCTTTTTTTATAGATACTGCCGCATCTGATCGGCGAGCTGCTGTTCCTGCGCAATCAGCTTTTTGGTCAGATCCTTGGCATTTTCATCCGCGGCTTCGTACTCATTGAGATACCTCGTCAGCGATTTGACGCCCATGTTGCACCCGTCCGTCATGAGGTCGGCGATCGTTGCGTCGGACAGATCCACGCCGAGCTTGACGTTCGTTTTGAGCCAGCTCATGCCCTTCGCCATGGGATTGGGGTTTTTACCGTCATCACCAAAGCGGTCAAGTGCCTGCTGCAGCTCGTCCTTGAGTTGCTCGTGCTGCCGCTTGCAATCGGTCAGCACACCGCGCAGCTGCGCGCTTTTGGCGTAGTCGCGCACTTCGTCAATGGACGCAACGCCCATCTTGATGCCTGCGTCGCATTCGCGCAGAAGATTGATCGTATCCTGTTCAACCATAGAAATAACCTCCCGATAAGATTTACAGGTAGTTTGCGCCGCGGAGGTAAAAATATACAGTAAAATGCCGCCCGGATGGGCGGCATTTTATATCAATCAAAGCAGGGGTATCCATTTTTCAGGTCTTCTTCGTAGTTTGCGCGCTCACCGCCGATAAATTTGGGGCGTGTGCGGGCCGCAAGTATAATTGCTTCCCCGATGTGATCCTGCTCCAGCCGGACGGGAACGGCGACTTTTTTCAGGTGCATGCCGATCAGCGTCCCACCGATATCCAGACCGGCGTCCGCCTTGATCTCCTCCAGCGCGACCGCATGGGGCAGCGCGTGATACACCGCAGTGGCAAACGATCCGCCGGCTTTCGGCTGCGGCTTTACGTTGACGATCTCGGCACCGGACACCGCGTCATAATCGACGATGATCGCACGGTTGAGATGCTCGCAGCACTGGGCGGCGATGAAAACCCCGAGCGGCGCAAAAACGCGGTTCAAGCCGTTGTAGATTGCCTGACCCACCTCGGGCGTGGACCAGCTGCCAACTTTTCTGCCGACCACTTCGCTGGTAGAGCAGCCGACTACCACAATCTGTCCTTTGCGAAGATGTGCCGCCTCTGCCAGCTGCTTGGCGGCAGCTTCGCTTTCCTGCTCAATTTGAGAAAGCAGAGCTTTACTTTCTGCCTCATGGACGATTCCTGCCATGGCTCATTCCTCCTTACATCTGATCCGTCAGTTTAGCTCGCCTAACAACTTGCATGACGAGAATGCCTGCTGCGATTCCTATGCCTCCCTGCACCAGATTGCCCGGAATGCTCAGAGCGGCAGCCAGACCTTTTCCCAATATCAGGGACGAGAAGCCGAAGTATCCGGCGACCATTACCAGCTCACCGGCAATTCCGCTGACAAGCATTCCCTTGGTGCTTTTTTTCATAGCATGGTAAATGCTCGCTGCGACAAACGCATCAAGTGCCTTGATCACCAGTGTTCCGGGAACGTAATGGGCGTAGCCGCCCAGAAGATCCGTCAATGCCGAGCCGATTCCTGCGGCAGCGGCACCGTACCACGGGCCGAGCAGCCAACCGGAGAGCAGAACAAAGCAGTCGCCGAGGTTGACATACCCGTTCGTGGGGGACGGAATCTTCACCACATAGGTTGCAGTAAAGACGAGAGCGGCCAGCAGCGCCGAGAGCACCATTTTTTTCACACGATTTGCTTGCATGATTATGACCATTCCTTTCCGCTGCACTGCAAGGCACAAAACAACCATGAAAAGGAATGGTCATAAGTGCCATGTTTTTCGGTTGCCGCGTAAGCGGCGAGAAAAACGGCATTTTCTATAAAAGGTTGAAACTTGTTTTCAACCTTTTACTCCTTTCCGATGATAGCGCGGTAGCCATCGGCAAAATGAATGTTCTCCGGTGCA
>JAUMWI010000063.1 GCA_030529725.1 Eubacteriales bacterium
AGTAACGGTCAAAGCCGGAGGTCATGAGCAGCTGCTTGAACTGCTGGGGAGCCTGCGGCAGGGCATAGAACTTGCCGGGATGCTTGCGCGCGGGCACCAGATAGTCACGCGCACCCTCGGGGGAGGAGGCGGTAAGGATCGGAGTGGTTATTTCGAGGAAGCCGTGGGCTGTCATCGCGGCGCGGAGGGCAGCAACAACATTGCAGCGCAGAATGATATTCTGCTTGACGGCGGGATTGCGCAGGTCAAGATAGCGGTACTTCAGACGCTGGGTTTCGTCGGCTTCGCGGCTGCGGTTGATCTCAAACGGCAGCTCGTTGTAGCGGCAGCGGCCGAGGACTTCGATCTTCTCGGGTACGACCTCGATATCGCCGGTTGCCTGCTTGGCATTCTTGCTGGCGCGTTCGCGCACGACGCCCTCGACGGAGATCGTGGATTCCTTGTTGAGGCTCTTGATGACTTTCATCATGTCCTCGGATTCGATGACGATTTGAGAAGTGCCGTAGAAGTCGCGCAGGACGACGAAGGCGAGATTTCCGCCGACCTCGCGGACGTTTTCCATCCAGCCGACGAGCTTGACTTTTTCGCCGACGTTTTCAATACGCAGTTCGTTGCAGTTGTGGGTACGGGATTGCATCATGGTAAAACCACTCCTATTTGTATAAATATCTTTAAAAATAACGATTTGTATTCAAAATCCGTTCACGTTAGGTGGTAAACGGCTTTGTTTTCGGGTACATAATGTCGCGCCAGTCAAGGTCGCCGCGGGAAAGACCGAGCACCAGCATTTCCGCCGTAGCCTGGTTGGTGGCAAGCGGAATATTATTCTGGTCGCAGAGCCTGGAAATATAAGACAGATTTTCGGCGTATCTGGGATTGCCCGGATCGCAGAAAAACAGCACCATGTCAATTTCGTTATAGGCGATGCGTGCACCAATCTGTTCGCTGCCGCCATGAATGCGAGCCATAAAGAGATGGATGGGAAGGCCGGTCGCTTCGGCAACCATTCTTCCGGTGATATTCGTTGCGCATAGTGTGTGCTGGGACAGGACGCCGGCATAAGCCGTGCAGAACTGCACCATTAAATCTTTTTTGTTATCATCTGCCATCAAAGCAATGTTCATTGTTCACCACGATCCTTTCTCTCGTAAGGTTTTAGCATAGTTACAGTTTCATCAGCGCCACGCGCCCACCGCAGATTCGGCGCGCAATGTTGTGGCAGGCGCGCGAAGCGCCGGAGTAGCTGTTGAGTGCGGCAAGGTCGCCGCGCCCGAGGTGCGAGGGAACATTCTCGTCTTCGGGAATCACGCCGAGCAGCGGAAGACCGGCGGTGTCGATCGCATCGTCAATCGTTGTGTGGAGAGATTTGAGAAGCTTGCGGCGCACGCGGTTGACCACCAGATGCAGCCTGCCTTGCGGAAAGCGGTGCAGCTCCATGACAGTACGCTGCGCGTCCCGAAGACTGGAGGGATCCGATGTTGTTACAACGATCACGCGATCCGCACTGCCCGTTGCCAGGCGAAATGCGCTGCCGAGACCGGCAGAAGCGTCGATCAGACAGAAGTCAAACTGTTCGCGTATTGTTTGAAGCAAAGCGGCAAAATCACGGCTTTGAATTTCTCCGTCAAGGCACCGCACCGGGGCGGTCAGCAGGTACAGATTCGGGTAGCGCGGATGCTGCACGGCGGCATCTGCGAGCGCTGTGCGTCCGGCGATCACATCTCTGAAATCCATCAGTGCGCGATCGGAAAGGCCGAGATAAAGATCAAGATTGCGCAAGCCGATATCGCAGTCCAGTACGAGCGTTTTTTTGCCGAGCTGAGAAAGTGCCGCGCCGGTGAGCGAAACAAATGAAGTTTTTCCGGTGCCGCCCTTGCCCGACACCACGGCGATAACCTGAGACAAAACGCAAGCTCCTTTCTCGGAATTACAGGGGGGATTTTTTGATTTTTGCAAATGTGCGCGGATAGCCCTTGGGTGTCGGCGCGGTTTTTTCAATGATGACAAGGCGGTGCGTGACATCGCTTGTTGGGATCCTATAGTCCTCGACCGCAATGATTTGGCCGCCGAGCGTCTTGATGGCGTTTTTAGCCGCGCTGATTTCTTCTTCGCTATCCACGCCCTTCATGGCGAGGAACTGACCGCCGGGCTTGACAAGCGGAAGACAAAGCTCACTGAGCATCTGCAAATTCGCCACCGCTCGGGAAGTAGCAAGGTCAAAGCATTCCCGTCTGTCAGCGGCAAATTCCTCGGCGCGTGCATGGACGCAGTCCACGCGCGAAAGACCGAGCGCATCGCATGTTTCCCGAAGCCATTCCACACGCTTTCCGAGACTGTCGAGCAGCGTCAGGTCAAAGTCCGGCTCCAGAATGCGCAGCGGCATACCGGGAAAGCCGGCGCCGGTGCCGACATCTACCACGGTTTTGCCGCGGAAATCGGCAAACTTGAGCAGCACGGCAGAGTCGAGAAGGTGAAGCTGTGCAACCGCGGTTGGCTCTGTGATGCGCGTCAGGTTCATGACCTCGTTTTTTTCGAGCATCCGCCCGGCAAATTGCTCCAGCGTTTCTGCGCACGCGGCGTTGAGACCGAGCTCGGTCAGGCCTTTTTTGAGAAGCTCCTGCATTTACTTGCTTTCTTTCAGCAGGTCACGGATCTCAGTGAGGAGCTTTTCCTCGGCGGAGGGTTCGGGAGGCGCAGCAGGGGCTTCCTCCTCCTTCTTTTCCGTCAGGGCGCGTGCCTTGTTGATTGCCTTGACCACGCAGAAAATGGCAAACGCGATGATGATAAAGTCAAGGATGACGGCGATCAGATTGCCATAGTTGACGGAAATGGCAGGCGCCAGTTCGGTACCCTCGGCATCGAGGACGGCTTCCTTGAGCACCCATTTCCACGCGGAGAAGTCTACACCGCCGGTGAGCATGGAAATCAGCGGCATAATGATGTCGTTGACAAGCGAAGTGGTAATTTTACCGAACGCGCCGCCGATAACAACGCCGACTGCCAGGTCGATCACATTGCCGCGCATGGCGAAGGCCTTGAATTCGTTAAAGAACTTTTTCATATTCAAATCCCCTTAAATACAAGCAGTATATTATACCGCGAAAATAACAAGATGGAATTAATTCTCGGGAACCAGCACGGCTTTGCCGCCCATGTAGGGCTGCAGCGCCTTGGGAATGAGTACGCTGCCATCGGCCTGGAGGTTGTTTTCCAAAAAAGCGATGAGCATACGCGGAGGGGCAACGACGGTGTTGTTGAGTGTGTGGGGCAGGTAGGTTCTGCCGTCCTCGCCCTTGACGCGCATCTTCAGGCGGCGTGCCTGTGCGTCACCGAGGTTGGAGCAGGAGCAGACTTCGAAGTACTTCTGCTGGCGCGGAGACCATGCTTCGATGTCGCAGCTCTTGACCTTGAGGTCAGCAAGGTCGCCGGAGCAGCATTCGAGCTGTCGGACAGGAATATCGAGACTGCGAAACAGCTCTACGCTCCACTTCCACATCTTGTCATACCAAACCATGGAATCCTCAGGCTTGCAGACGACGATCATTTCCTGCTTTTCAAACTGGTGGATACGGTATACACCGCGCTCTTCAATGCCGTGGGAGCCCTTCTCCTTGCGGAAGCAGGGAGAATAGGAGGTCAGCGTCTGGGGCAGTTTGTTTTCCGGGATCATCTGGTCAATAAACTTTCCGATCATGGAGTGCTCGGAGGTGCCGATGAGGTAGAGATCCTCGCCCTCGATCTTGTACATCATCGCGTCCATGTCCGTCTGGCTCATAACGCCCTCAACGACGTTGCCGTGGATCATAAAGGGCGGGATGCAGTAGATAAAGCCCTTGTT
>JAUMWI010000040.1 GCA_030529725.1 Eubacteriales bacterium
TGTCCTATAAAATCTTTATATTATTTCATTGTCCTCTTGACGGGAAGCAGTTCATGGAAGCCGGGCCGCTTTTTCTATCTTCTTCGCAGTTCCCAGAACGCCACCGCACTCGCCGCGGCAACATTGAGCGAGTCCACGCCGTGATACATCGGGATGCGCACGGTATAGTCGCAGGCATAGATCGTGTCGCAGGCAAGTCCGTCACCTTCTGTGCCGAGTACGACCGCAAGCTTTTCCTCATCACGCAGGCGCGGATCGTCAATCCCGAGCGAGTCGTCGCGCAATGCCATCGCCACCGTCTTGAAGCCCATGTTTCCGAGCTGTCTCTGCCATGAGGTGCCGTCATTTTCCAGATACGTCCACGGTATCTGAAATACCGTTCCCATGCTGACCCGAATGGCGCGGCGATAGAGCGGATCGCTGCACGCCGGGGTGAGCAGCACAGCATCCATGCCAAGTGCAGCCGCGGAGCGAAAAATCGCGCCGATGTTTGTAGGGTTAACCACATCTTCCAGCACAGCAACACGATGCGCACCGCTTAAGACTTCCTGCACGCTCCTCCGCTGCGGACGGCGCATCGCACAGAGCGCACCGCGTGTGAGGTGGAATCCGGTGAGCTGCGCCAGCACAGAGAACTCCGCTGTGTAGACCGGGATATCGCCGCAGCGCGCAATTACTTCATGCGCCTGCCCCTCAATATGCTTCTTCTCCAGCAGCAGCGACACCGGCTCGCAGCCGGCGTCCAATGCACGCTCAATGACCCTGGGACTTTCGGCGATAAAAAGTCCCTGCTCCGGATGCTCGCGGTTCACCAGTTGGTTTTCCGTAAGTCGGGCATAAATATCCAGCTCAGGCGCTGCAAATTCTGTTACTTCAACGATTCTTGCCATTTGTCACTCCCGATCCCGTCCGGAAAAACGCACGCCGCCCGGTCTGTCGGCTTTGTGTACCCCTCGTCCGGCTTTTTCCGTCTCCTGTTTTTGTGCGATTATAGCACGGCTTCCCATCAGCGTCAACATGCCCTGCTTCCCCGATCCGTTCACGGAAAAAAGGCTGCTGATCCTGTCGAAAAAGGCTTTTCAACCGCCTGTGCTGCACCGTATCCGAAACATTTTTTCAGGAATTACTTGTTTTTTTCGGAAAATGGTATATAATATGGAACATACCATACATTCTTTATGTTCTTGACATCACAGAAAGGGCGTGTTTTTTATGAGCATTCAAATCGGTATCAATGGCTTCGGCCGCATCGGGCGCATGGTTATGCGCGCTAGTATCGACCACCCCGAAATCAAAATTGTCGGCATCAACGATCTGTGTCCTGCCGACTACCTCGCTTATATGCTGAAGTACGACACCATGCATGGAAAATTCGGTGTTGAAGTCAGCAGCACGGAAAACTCCATCCTCGTCAACGGTCAGGAGATTCCCGTCTTTGCCGAGCGCAATCCCGCTGACCTCCCATGGGGCAAAATCGGTGCAGAGTATGTCGTCGAATCCACCGGTCTGTTCCTCACAAAGGAGAAAGCACAGGCGCATCTGTCTGCCGGTGCCAAGAAGGTCGTCATGTCCGCACCGTCCAAGGACGACACGCCCATGTTTGTCGTCGGCGTCAATCTGGATAAATACAAAAGCGATATGAACTTTGTCTCCAACGCCTCCTGCACCACCAACTGTCTGGCTCCCATCGCCAAGGTGCTTAACGACAACTTCGGCATCAAGGACGGTCTTATGACCACCGTACACTCCGTCACGGCAACGCAGAAGACGGTGGACGGTCCCTCCGTCAAGGACTGGCGCGGCGGCAGAGCGGCAACGGGCAACATTATCCCCTCCTCCACCGGTGCGGCGAAGGCAGTCGGCAAGGTCATTCCGGAGCTGAGCGGCAAGCTCACCGGTATGTCGATGCGCGTGCCCACGCTGGACGTTTCCGTGGTGGATCTGACGGTCAACCTCGAAAAGAGCGCGACCTATGAGGAGATCTGCCAGGCAATGAAATCCGCCAGCGAGGGTGAGCTCAAGGGCATTCTCGGCTACACGGACGAGGCGGTTGTCTCCTCGGACTTCCTCGGTGATCCGCGCACATCCATCTTTGATGCGAAGGCAGGCATCGCGCTGACGGACACATTTGTCAAGGTCGTTTCGTGGTATGACAACGAGATCGGCTACTCTCACAAGATCCTTGACCTCATTGAGCACATGTATCGCGTCGATCATCCGTAAGAAGCAGTATTGCAGACCGTATCAAATAATAAATTGGAGGTTCCGTTATGAATTATCCTACCACCGGTCAGGAAGTCTATGTCAGCTTGAATCTGTCCAACACTATGCTCACCGGCATCGGAAAGGGCACCATTACGCGTGAGACGGTGTCCGTTGACTATCTGAAAAAGCTTTTTGCCGAGCACGGCGTCATTGTATCTGCCAAGCCGGAACAGGTTCCTATTATCAAGCGTGTCAACGATATGTATGATTTCGGACTTGAAATCCCCGAAAAGCTTCAGCTTTTCCAGCTCTCCGAGCAGCACCGCCGTCTCGTTGTCATCAATGTGCAGGGGCTTCAGCGTAAGCACGGCTCTCTGCTCTCCTCCTATACTGAGGAGGAGCTGGACGAAGCATCCTTCACCTTCGTTAAGTACTATGTGCAGAGCAAGCACTACGATGAGCTGACTGCCGAGAACGAAAAGCTGCGTTATGAGCTTGAGCAGGAGATCTCCTGGCGCAACCGTACAGACAGCTGATTTGCTCCGCGCGATCTTTTACGCAAAGATAATGAAAGGGCCTCTTTTGCCTTGATGGGCAAAAGAGGCCCTCCGCTTGCCGGGAAATCGTTTTTGTTTGGTTTTCCGCTTATTGTCGTAATTTATGTCTATCATTTTGTTGCTAACGACGCTCTCTTATTGTATAATAACGCCCAGAGATACGGTAGACATCACAAATTATTTTACATAGAAGGAGAGATATATTATGGGTTTGATCAAAGCAGGTTTGGGCGCACTGGGCGGCACATTGGCTGATCAGTGGAAAGAATTTTTCTATTGCGATGCACTGGATAAGGATGTCCTGATGGTCAAGGGTCAGAAGCGCATCGGCAGCCGCAGCTCCAACACGAAGGGCAGCGACAACATCATTTCCAACGGCTCCGGCATTGCCGTTGCCGACGGGCAGTGCATGATTATCGTGGAGCAGGGCAAGATCGTGGAGGTCTGCGCTGAGCCGGGTGAATTTACTTACGACACTTCCTCTGAGCCTTCCGTTTTCTGTGGTTCTTTAGGGGAAGGCTTGAAAAATACCTTTGCCACCGTTGGCAAGCGTTTCACCTTCGGCGGTGACACCGCGAAGGATCAGCGCGTCTACTACTTCAACACCAAGGAACTGATCGACAACAAGTTCGGCACGCCGAACCCCATCCCCTTCCGCGTGGTGGACAGCAAGATCGGTCTGGATGTGGATGTTTCTATCCGCTGCTCCGGTGTGTACTCCTACAAAATCGCAGATCCTCTGCTGTTCTATACCAATGTCTGCGGCAATGTGTCCACCCAGTATGACCGCAGCGAGCTGGAAGGTCAGCTGAAAACTGAGTTCATCAGCGCTCTGCAGCCCGCCTTCGGCAAACTGTCTGACCTGGAACTGCGTCCCAACCAGATCGTCAGCCACAACACCGAGCTGGAAGAAGCCATGAATCAGGCACTTTCCAACAAGTGGGGTGAGCTGCGCGGTCTGAAAGTCGTTTCCATCGCTATGGGCTCTGTCACACTCCCCGAGGAAGATCAGGAAATGATCAAAAATGCCCAGAAGAACGCCATGTTCCGCGATCCCACCATGGCAGCCGCCTCTCTGGTCGGCGCACAGGGCGATGCGATGCGTACTGCTGCCGGCAACTCCGCCGGTGCCATGACCGGTTTCATGGGCATGGGCATGGCCATGAATGCAGGCGGTATGAATGCTCAGAACCTGTATGCTATGGGCCAGCAGCAGACCGCCCCCGCCAACGGCTGGAAATGTTCCTGTGGGACGGTCAATCAGGGCAAGTTCTGCTCCAACTGCGGTGCAAAAAAGCCGGAAGGCCACAAGTTCTGCACCAACTGCGGCGCCGCAGTGACCGGCAAGTTCTGCCCCGAGTGCGGCACTCCCGTCGGCGAGTAAGATGTCAACCGACAGCACTGCGATAGGAGGAGAGGAACATGGCAGTATTGCAGGAATATAAATGTCCCTGCTGCGGCGGTGCCATTGCCTTTGACAGCACCGCGCAGAAGATGAAGTGTCCCTATTGTGACACCGAATTTGAAATGGAAACCCTGCGCTCTTACGATGAAGCCCTACGGTCAGAACAGCCGGATAGAATGGAGTGGGACACCTCCGCTGAGCAGGAATGGAAAGACGGAGAAACAGACGGTCTCCGCTCCTATATCTGCAAGTCCTGCGGTGGTGAGATCGTCGGTGATGAAACGACAGCAGCAACATCATGCCCCTTCTGCGGCAATCCCGTGGTGATGATGGAGCAGTTCTCCGACACGCTGCGCCCCGATCTGGTCATTCCGTTCAAGCTGGATAAGAAAGCGGCAAAAGAGGCGCTGAAGAAGCATTACTGCGGGAAAAAGCTGCTTCCCAAAGTATTTCAGGACGAAAACCACATCGACGAGGTCAAGGGACTCTATGTTCCCGTGTGGCTGTTTGATGCAGATGCCAATGCCAATATCCGTTATCGCGCCACTCGGGTCCGCACCTGGCACGACCGGAATTACGACTACACCGAAACGCAGTATTATTCTGTCCTGCGCTCCGGAAGTCTCGGCTTCGAGGCAGTTCCCGTGGACGGATCGTCTAAAATGCCCGATGAATTGATGGAATCCATCGAGCCTTACGACCTGTCGGAAGCTGTGGATTTCCAGACCGCCTATCTTGCCGGCTTTTTCGCGGATAAATACGATATGGATTCCGAGCAGAGCATCGGCCGCGCCAACGAGCGTGTACAGGCCAGCACCGAGGATGCGTTTCGTAATACCGTAAACGGATACCTCAGCGTGATGCCCGAGCACACGAATCTGCAGCTTTCCAACGGCAAGGTACGCTACGCTCTTTACCCTGTGTGGCTGCTGAGCACCACCTGGAACAGCAACCGGTATCAGTTCATTATGAACGGTCAGACCGGAAAATTTGCCGGTGATCTGCCGGTGGACAAGGGACTTGCGAGAAAGCATTTCCTGGCGACTGCCGGAATCGTTGCTGCAGCGGTCACTGCCGCAAAGCTCCTGCTTTGGCTGCTGTAAGGGGGGGGGAATGATGAAAAAAAACGTATTCACTCCCTTTTTGTCTATCCTGCTGTGTACGGCACTTTGCGTGTCCGCGTGGGCGACGACACGGGAATATGATTATGTTGTGGACGATTTGGATGTCGTTGAGGATGCCGGGACAACCCTCATCAACAACGGCGTGATCGCTCCGCACGGCTCTGTTCCCCGACTGGTCGACGATGCCGACCTGCTCTCTGACAGTGAAGAGGCTTCCCTTCTCGCAAGGCTCGATGAAATCAGCAGCCGTCAACAGTTCGATGTGGTGATAGTTACCGTTGACAGTTTAGGCGACTACTATTACGTTGACTATGCTGATGACTACTTCGATTACAATGGTTTTGGCTTCGGCGAAAATTTTGACGGCGCATTGCTGCTCGTCAGCACGGAGCCGGGGAATCGCATCTGCTACATCTCCACCTGCGGTTACGGTTTGACCGCTCTGAATGACAGTACCATTGACCGGATGCTGGACGACATTGTCGATGACCATCTGGCATACGGCGAATATAACGAAGCCATGAACCGCTTTGCTGACCTGTGCGACTACTATGTTACGCAGGCAAAGGACGGCCATCCCGGAGAGCTTCCCCGTGCGTCATTTTCCTCTGCCCTGTCAAGTGCGCTGGCGCTGGGCTTGCTGCTTGGTCTGATCGCGGCGGCAATCCGCATTCTCATACTCAAGCGCTCCATGAAGTCCGTCCGCAGACAGCACGGAGCCGGAAACTATGTGAAAGCCGGCAGTCTGAATCTGACTGCATCCTCGGATCTGTACCTGTACAGCACGGTTTCCCGTTCCAGACGTGAGCAGTCATCCTCGGGTGGAAGCTCTTCGCACACTTCTTCCTCCGGGCGTTCTCACGGCGGCGGCGGACGCAGCTTCTGATCGCTCTCTACCGCAGAGAAAACGGCTGCAATTCATATTACGCACCATTCTTTGCCCTGCAAACGAAGGAGGACATTGGCTTGTCTACGCTCCATGTCTATTGCTGGGCTCTGGAATAAACAATAATAATAAAATGAAGTGCATTGGAGTCGCGACTCCAATGCACTTCATTTTTACGCAGTAGCAGAGTTATTCGCCACATGAAAGACTTTTGTATGGAGTCTATCAAAGTTTCGAATTTGCATGCTCCCGCGTTGTAATTATGTACCGCAACGCTTCCTCTTCATTGATTAGTGCGGTGATGGTCAAAGGGAGCGGCGACAACAGATTCATTGTAAGGGCCTCCTATTACTTGTCTTTTTTGCGAACATACAGAGGGCCTTCCTCGCCGGTTTCTCCCGTCGGAATAAACCCCGATTTTTGTAAAACTCTTTGGGATGCGATATTGGACTCTTCCGTTTCCGCCGTAACACACGTTGCATGGGGCTGCTTGAATGCCCAATCCACCAGTGCTGATACCGCTTCCGTCGCATAACCACAGCCTTGATGATCCTCTGCAATTCCGTATCCGATCTCTGCGGTCCCGTCTTCGGAAAGCCCTTTGAAGCACAGCTCACCGACATGCGTGCCGTCCTTCAGTTCGATCATCCAGATGGCATACCATTCCCACTGTTCAGGATGCGCAAGACACCCGTTCAGCATTTCTGTGTAAGCTGCTTTCAGAACATCAACAGACTGCGCGGCAATAAACGCTTCCATCTGTTCTCTGGAAGCTGCATATAGCTTCAAACGTTTTGTTTCTATCATATTTTCCTCACTCCATTTTGATTTATCCAGTTCTGCAAGCCGGTACTTGCCTCTTACATCGGCGTTCCGACTTCAATCAGATTTCCGTCCGGATCATAAAAGCGTACCACACGCTGTCCCCAGCTATGCGTCATGGGCAGGTTGACAAATTTAGTTTCCGGATAAAGCGTTTTCAGCTTTTCATAAAACGCATTGAGGTTTTCTTCTTCAAAATAAAGCTCGCAGGCGTTGTTCTGCGGAATAACGTCTTTGCCTAAAAATGTGCGCCAGTATTTTTCCTCCTGCAAAACAAGCCCGTCCGACAGGATCATGTTGCCGTCATTATCTTGGAGTGTTTTAAGGTCGAAGAGGTCGTGATAGTATTTCTCTGCTTTTTTGATATCTTTTACTACGATCAAAAAACCGATTAATTTCATAATGTATGATCTTCTTTCTGATTATTCATTTCTTTGATTACCGTTCCCGTTGCAACGGCACATATAAGTGTCGCTCCGTATTTCACGGCTGCAGCGCAAACCGACAGCGGCAGGAGGTACAGCAAAAGCCCCGTAAGTTTATTTCCAAATGAATGCTCAATCAATAATCTGTGCGCCTTCGTGCTTGCAATCAGAATGCTTGTAATCTTGACCGCCCCGATGATCGCTACCCATATCCACATCCAAAGCGGGATGTTCAGGAAAGGCAGTATTTTTATGGCATAGACGACCGCAAAAAACAAATCCGCAATACTGTCGAGCCGTTCGCCCGTCGTACTTTCCGTATGCAGTTTTCGTGCAAGAAAACCATCCAGCACGTCGGTCAAGCCGCACAGCACATAAAGCACCTCAAAAGGAACGGAAGACGGAGGGAACAAAATCATCGCAAGCGAAAACAGCATTCGGCTGACTGTGACACAGTTGGCGATCACGACGTTATTTCTTCCACCGTTTCAGCGTCGGGAACAGTTTTTCGCAGTATGCCTTCATTTCTTCGTTGGTCATGCCTGCCTGCGCACCGAGCTGACTGCACATTTCGATGTATTCCGCCATTGACACCTTGTCGATAAATTCGCCGTTCATGTAGCAGTATTTACAATAATCTTCGTTGATACTGCCGTCAGCGTTCGTGCCGAAAACATCCTCCGATTCCATCGGCATTCCGCAGCTCTGGCAGATTTTCAAATTGGCTTTTTTCTGAATCGGCACCCAAATGCCGCACTCGTAATCCGGCGACTGCGGATTTCCGGCAGAATAGATTTCAAGGGAGGACGAGCCGATTTCATACATCGTTTTAATGTTCGGTGCCCACTCGTTCCACACCTGTGTGTTGAGCATTTGCAAAGATTGCGGAATCGGCCCCTTCGCCGAGAAGATCGCCCAGTCGCTTTCCGGGAAGGTGAAAAGCTCCAGTCCCTCCGGCACGTCGCCGCCTTTGTAAAGTCCGGCGATCCAGTAGGCAAAGCCGTTTTCGCCGTTGGCGCAGATGGCAAACATGCCGATGCCGTTTTCGAGGATCGCCGCTTCGACCGGCGTTTCGGGCTTCACGGTCTGCCAAAGGCGCGCGTATTTTACGTTGTACTCCCTGTCCCAGAATTCCGGACATTTCTTGTAGCCCTCATCCGGTGCGATCTCGGTATGAAAACCGATAAAAGGCAGTTCGTTTTTATGTTCGTATGTTACTTCCATGTTCATTCTCCATCAAATGATTATTTTATCAAGCAGCAATTCATTTTTGTTCCAGTTTTGTCAGCTTGACGCTGCCTTTCGCCTCTGACCCGGTAACGTTCAGAACATATCTGCCATCCTCGTGGACGGTTACGGTAAAGGAGTTTGATTCCACTGACTTTCCCTCGTAATCAGGTAAGGCATTTTTGAGACCAAACGCAATGTCTATCTGACCGGACTCTCTTGTCACGTCAAATTGAACCGTGTCACCGGATTTCAAGTCGATTTCTTGCGTTTCCGTCATATTCAAGATCTGAAACTCAATGGTAATATTGTTGCCGACTTTATAAGAATTACCGACAAAGTCGGCATTCCCGCAAGCAGTCAGCGTCATTATAAGCATAAAACAGGCAATGACTAAAAAGTATTTCCTTTTCAATTTATACATTTTGTTCTTTCCTCTTTATTTTTTATACATCATCGGCGTAAACCTCAACCCATCTACCGTCTGCTCCTTGTCGGTATCACGGAATCCAAGCTTGTGATAGATAGGCACTGCATAAGGAGAGGAATTGACCGTGAATTCTTTCTTTTCATAATCCTGCTTCATACGCTCAAACAGCCGTCTGCCGTGACCTTTTCTCTGATGCGATTCTTTCACAAAGAAACCGCCAATGTGCTGCGGTGCTCTCATACACAATGTCCCGACCAGATGCCCGCTTTCAAATGCACCGTACCACTTGAGGGAAGCGATACGCACCGGATCGTCCAAAGAAGCACGGAAGGTACGAATTCCTTCTTCGCTGTAAACCGGCGCTTCAAATTTGAGGAACACGTTCCAGATCAGATTGATTGCTTCCGGGATTTCATCTGGCGAGAGCGGTCGGGCATACTGCTTTTCAAGGCAGGTAACGTGCTCGGTGCGAATATCATCCATCAGCCTCCAGTGAATGTCCCTGTTCGTGTGATGATAGACGAAACCGCACTTCTCCTGACAGCGTTTTGACTTTTCGTTGCCGTTGAAATAGCCGCACCAAAGCCTCGTAAGGTGCAGATCGTCGAAAGCGTGGCGTATAAGCTCCCGGACAGCTTCGGGGATCAGTCCATGCCCCCAAAAGGGAACGCCGATCCAGTAGCCTATCTCGCCCTCGTTTTCGGGCAGATCAAGATTGCTGTTTTTGCCGATCATCAGCCCGATGCTGCCGATCGCTTTATTGTCCTCTTTCAGACAGACGGCATAAGTCTCGGGAGCGGATAAAACATTATTAATAACCTCACGGCTGTTTTCCACGCTTGTGTGCGGATGCCATCCTGCAATGGGACCTACACGGTCGTCCCTTGCGTATTCGTATAAACTCTCTGCATCCGATTTATCCCACGGACGGAGAATCAGTCTTTCTGTGTGTAAAATCATTCGCTTTCCTCATTACGCTTTTCTTGTATTGCGTTGACAAATGCTGATCTGTCATTCTGACAGTTCACGCAATGTATCTCCGGTAATACGGTAGACCGTCCAGTTATTCATAGGCTCTGCACCCAGTGACAAATAGAAATCAATACTCGGCTTGTTCCAGTCCAAACACCACCACTCGAGTCTGCCGCATCCACGTTCGGCAGCAATACGAGCCAATTCCTTTAGGATGCCTTTTCCGTATCCTTTTCCACGATAGGCGGGTTTGACATACAAATCTTCCAAATAAATGCCTGCTCGGCCAAGAAATGTGGAAAAGTTATGAAAGAATAAAGCAAAACCAACTTCACGGCAGTCTTTCAAGGCAAAAATAACCTCTGCTTTGTTTTTTTCAAAAATCCATTCCTTCAAAAGTGCTTCTGTTGCGATAACTTCATCCAACATCTTTTCATATTCCGCTAACTCCTTGATAAATTGCAGAATCAGCGGAATATCCTTTTCTACGGCGTATCTGAATTCCATGTTTCCCATGATGTCATTCCTCGTCATAATACAGTTTTGCATTTGAATATATAGTCCTTTTTCATATCATTCTTCGCCATCGTTCTTCTTTTTCTCGATGCAGGAACCGATGACCAATCCAGCCAGCATTCCGAGCGAAAGTCCGATACCGGTATTGTTGCCGAGAGACGTGCCGATCGCCACGCCAAAGCACATTCCGAGAGCCATTCCTTCGGTGCCGTAGTTTTCTTTCTTTTTACTGTCTTTTTCCTTTCGGATATTCTGTGCAAAAAATATTGCAAGCAAGAGTCCCATGCAAATCCACGGTAATGCTGCCAACAAAAAATCCATAATGTCTTTCATGTTTATTTTCCCTTCCTTATTGGTTAATTACAGCGATGCGAAGATTTCCGTCCCTTTCTTTTTAAGCCACATATGAAGCGCAAGCCACAGAACAAGGAACAAAAGAATGTATGCGCAAAGCACCGCCCAGACGGGAGCGACCTTTGCAAGAAAGGCACCGCCGAAACCCAATACAATGCAGAACGCCCAGCCGCCGAACATGCTGACCACGACCGGCATACTTTGCTTTGTAACGGATGCCACATTTGTCCAGCTGAAATTTGGATTTTTCAAATTTAGGAATAATCCGAAATCGGAAATAGCCCAAATATAGAACCACACGGAGACGCAGATGAGCGCTGTTTCCCACCAGTGAAACCGCAGCACCGTACCGCAAACCAATACAAAGAAGATAGCCGGATATACATTTAACTGAACGGACATATTTTCTTTTGCATGGAGAATCTCCCACGGATCAAGCGGAAGCGATTGAAGCTGCCAGAGAGTTTTTCCCTCCATAGATACGGAAACAGATGTAATAGCATTGACAGACAGTATCAGACACACTGCCGCTGGGAATAAAACGGGGAGCAGAGCGTAGAGTTCCGGGATCTCAGCGGCGATTTCCGGAAGGAGCTCTCTTATGGCTCCGCTTTTTATCAGGAGTGCAACTGCGCCGATCGGCAAAAGCAATAGTCCGAAGCCGCCGTTGAGCATCCATGTGGAAACGGAGGTAAAATGCTTGTATTCACGGTTAAGAAGTGCCGTTTTAATCGGCTTTTTCGTATAATCTGCGGTCACTTTTGCCTTTTTACCACTGCTCACACTTACGGTAGACAGTTTCGTAAATGTTTTTGAAAGCACAAGGAAACAAAGGACTGCAAGCACCAGTGTAATCCCTGTGACAAGCAGCATGGAAAGGATATCTCCGTCGGAGGCTTTTCCCAGCAGATAAGAATAATGAAGCCAAGACTTTACGGTATTTCCGAGCTCGGCAATATGATTTACAATTTTGCCAAGCGCCCCAACGATCTTAAAATACACAAAATAGTAAAGCGCAAAAACAGCAAGACTGAGGAAAAGTGTAATAAAGCTCTTGCCTTTCGCTTTTGATGCAATCAGCGCCACGACCCATCCGAGGATGCAGGACAAGACCGTAACGAAAAGTGCGATCACAAATGTCATCAAAACCGGGAAAATAATATTCAGTGCATTCACAGGTACGATGACCCAATAGGCAATCATGACCGGAATCCATACCCATGCGCTATACATCAGGCTGGTAGAATATACCCCGGTAAGCCTTGCGAAAAGAAGCTTTCTTTCGGGAATCGGAAGCGACAAAAGCTGTTCGTTGTCCTTTGGCAGATAAACGCTTGCATAGGTGTTAAAAACGCTACCGAATACGCCGAGCGCCATTGAAAGAAGTCCCATCAGGGCAAAATATAACCAGTTCATACCGGCTCCGAGTATGGCAACGCCGATTCCTCCCGCCATAGAATAAAATGCAAAGCCGAGTCCGAGAAACAGCATGGCGAGCAGAACGAAGAATAAAATGGTTCCTGTTTTCGAGCGGGCTTTACCCGTTTTTTTGTCAATAAAGTACGTCTGCCATATTTCCAGCAGCTGCTTTTTAATCAGTGTTTTCAGCATGATTTACGCCTCGCTCTCGCCAAGCTCAAGAAATACTTCCTCAAGGCTTTCATCACCCTTAACCTCTTCCATCGTACCGGATTTAATCAGCTTGCCGCTTTTGATGATAGCGACCTTATCGCAGAGTTTTTCCGCAACCTCAAGAACATGGGTAGAGAAGAAGATGGCGCCACCGTTTTCGCAGTGCTCATGCATCATCTCTTTGAGGATATGGGACGCCTTCGGATCAAGTCCGACAAACGGTTCGTCCATCAGAATTAGTTTCGGGCTGTGAATCCACGCCGCAATAATAGCAAGTTTCTGTTTCATGCCGTGGGAATAGGCAGAGATGGGTTGCGCGAGATCGTCCGTCAGTTCAAAGACTGCTGCATACTTTTCAATACGTTCCTTTCTTACTTCTGACGGGATCTCGAAAATATCCGCAATGAAATTCAGATATTTGATGCCTGTCATATAATCGTAGAGGTCGGGGTTATCCGGTATGTAGGCAAGCATCTGCTTGCATTTCAGCGGATTCTCTTTGATGGATACGCCGTCTATCGTAATAACGCCCTCATCAAAGGCAAGAATGCCCACGACACTTTTTAGTGTCGTCGTTTTACCGGCACCGTTGTGCCCGATAAATCCGTAGATTTCACCGGGATGAATATGAAGACAGAGATCATCCACCGCTTTTTTATCTCCGTATTTTTTCGTTAAATGCTCAATTTTCAGCATGATTGATTTCCTCTTTCTGTAAATTATTGTTCACCGTTTGGGACTTATATACGATTGCTTTTATCATTTTATATTACTCAGTTCTTCAAAAGCGGTTTGACCTCGCAACCCTTACTCTCATAGTAAGTAAGCATTTCGGGGATTTTTTTGATATCGTAGCTTGTCAAGCAGTCCGAGAAAACATGGACTGTATAGCCCGTCTTTGTCATATTGAAGCAAGTGGATTTTACGCAGGCGGTTGCATCCGCTCCGGTGATATAAAACTCGGTGATATTATTTTCTTTGATGAATGCGGCAAACGGTTCACTGGTCAGTGCATTGCTTTTGGTTTTGACAAAGATGTTGTCTGATACTACCTTTAATTCCGGCACAAGCTCTGCACCTTTGGTGTCGGGCTTAAATGTGCGGGTACCGTCTGTGATGTTGTTATGCTTGATGTAAACAACGTGCATACCGTTTGACACCGCCCAATCCACGGCGGCATTGATATTGCCGATAATATCCTTATAATGCTTTGTGATGTCATTTTGTATGTCGATGACAACAAGAGCTTTGTTTTGCATTTGATTTTTATCCTTTCTTGTATATCTTGATAAAATGCTTCACGAATGATTCAATCTGTCGCATGATCTCCGGTTCTTTTTCAGGTTCACGATCGCAGTAATGAATCAGTGACGTAACAGGAGCGGTAAAAGCCAAGGCAAGCATAGCCGGGTCATCTTTTTTGAGGATGCCGTTTTCCATCATTTTTGCAAAGATTTTCGTGTAGATCTCTTCCGTTCCCGTAAGGAAGTGCAGCGTCGCAAAATGCCGCGCTCTTTCATCCCGGAACTGCTCGGTCAGCAGAAGCCGCCGCGTCAGGATCACCCTTTTGTCGTGCATGGTGAAGTCCAGCATCCGCATAGTCATGGTAAATAAATCGTCGCAGGACTTCGGTGCGGAAGGTAATTTTTCCGGTGATCCGAACCGTGAAACGTAATACTCCTCCATCCGGTCAATAAGTGCATTCCAGATCTCCTCTTTGCTTGCATAGTGCTTATAAAGAGCAGACTTACTGAGTCCCATCCCTGCGGCGAGGTCACGCAGATTGGTTCCTTTATATCCATTTTCTGCAAAGCTGACGAGCGCCGCGTCAAGAATCTTTTCCTTTGTTGTATTTTCCATAATATCCTCCGTATGAGTATGGTGACCGATTGGACACCATATATTATAGTGACCAGATGGTCACTTGTCAAGAGATTTCACGAAAGTGTTCCAAACAGGCGCACGGCGGCAGGGATTTTCCCCGCCGCCGTGCGTCTGTTATGCGTAGATCAAATCTTTGTTGACAATTTTCTTTGCCGCTTCCCGGATGGCATTCATCCGTTGTACCCAAAGCATCTGATCCTCCGTTTTGAGTTTTTCGGTGATTCCCTCCTTTTGAGTGAGTTCCTCTACCAGCCGAAAAAATCGAATGTGTGAATAATCGGGTAGGAGGAGTCCGTAGGGCTCCGACCTCCCACACCACCGTACGTACCGTTCGGTATACGGCGGTTCAA
>JAUMWI010000064.1 GCA_030529725.1 Eubacteriales bacterium
ATCACTTTCGCAGTTCACCGGGCAAAACAACAAGCTTCTGACTGATGATCTTGGCGTGGAGTGGTTTATGTATGTCGGCAGCACGATGGAGCGCACGCGCGAGTTTTGTCAGCATATGACTGCGAAGAAATGGGTCCATGTCAGCGAGATACCGGAGATATTGAAGGGTCATATCGAATACGAGGGCGAGGTGCATAAGTGCAAGATCTACGCGAAGACAAAGCTCCCAAGCGGAATGATCGAAGGAACCAATGAGGATAACTTCCAGGTAAACGTTGGCGGCTGGAACTGTCGGCACCAACTTGTGCCGGTTGCTGCAGCTGCCGTACCGGAAGAGATTCGCAATAAATTCGAGACGGTAAAGAAGCCGGAGCCAATATCGGAGGATTTGTATAAGGACAAGCTTGCGCAGTTCGAGGAATATCTGCAGAACCACAAGTCCGGCAAAGTTTCCGCTAATGTGGCCGGTATTAAGAAAGCGGCTGCAGAAGGCAATCTCGATGAACTGAACAGGCATATAGCCGAAGCGGAGGCAACCATTGCGAAGAACGAGGCATCCATAAAGCAGAAGCAGGAAAAGGCCAAGATGATGAAGGATAAGGCAAGGCTCATGAAGATTGACGCTACGAAGCGTATCGCTGACGGCTATATTAAGGACTTCAAGAATATCCCGGGCGTAGATACTTCTGCTCTGAAAGACGCATATAAGCAGGGCAAATGGGAGGATGTACGTAAGGAGGCTCTCAAGCTTGCTCTCATGAAGCGGTCTATCATTAAGCAGAGCATGGATGCGATAAAGGAGGCTAACAGTCTCGGTGGTATCGACACAAGCAAGCTTAAGTCCTACCTGGATGCGCGGAACCTTGCGAAGATGCAGGCGGAAACCCAGAACGTTGCGAATATGGTCGCTAAAGCAAAAGCAGCTATTGATGCGATGTCGGATCTGTTCCCGAATATCAATACGTTACGTCAGCAGTATTCGTTCAGCGAGCTCGAAAAGGCTCACAAAGAGCTGGACGATGTAATCCAGAGGTGGCTGTCGAAATACAGTTATTCATCAATGGATAATGCGCCGTTACAGCACTTGAAAAACAAACTTTTGTTTGAACTTACTAATCCTACGGTCAGATATTCTAACCCGGAGCTTATTAAGAAGGCGATCGAGGAAAAGATGCGGCTTATCGATCAGCAGATAGAATGGAACGATCTCGTAACGAAGGTTCAATCGCTGAAGACGTTCTCAACTAAGTTAAAGGCCTACAAGACCGCACTTGATAAGGTCGATGCAGCTCTTAATAGCAATGACCTGGCTGCTTTGAGAAAGGCTATAGACGAGGCCGAAAAGAAGCAGCAGGAGATTGTAGAGAAGCAGATAAAGAGAGGCGGCGATACAAAAACAGCTTTGAACAAGGAGTATAAGGGCGGAGCTCTTGGCAAGGATATTACCCCGAACGTAAATGCTGCAAATATGGTATCGGAGGATCCGTACAGAGGTACATATACGAACAATATCGCCCGTATGCAGGGATTTGACGCACCGGCTAAGCTTGTGTCTGAGTCCGAATTTGAAATGCTGGCAAAGGCTTGCGGAGAGATTTTTTATCGAACCGTAAATCCTACGAATTTCAAAGGAAAATCAATGTCGAGCCAGGAATTTGCTTCACAGCTGTACGTTGCAAACCTCCTGGAACTGAACGGACCTGGCGGACGTGTATATGGAGACGGTATGTATGTAGCTACTGCATCATGGGATGGTCGCAGCACGAATAGACTTACGGAAAGCAGGAAACAGTCTGCTTACTATGACAGCATTTGTTATGGCAACGGACAGCATACAATCTCAGAGATGACATTTACGAGAAAGCCGAAGATTATTAAGCAGAGCGAGCTGGCGCAGATGTGGAGAAACTTAACTACGGAGCAGAAAAGAAAGTATGGCGGAACCAGTAGTGATTACGCAAATACGTACGGATGTGCTCTTGGTTACGATGCGATGTATTGCAGCGGACCGAACTATATGGTAATCTGGAATCGTTCGATTATCGCGGTAAAGAAACAGTAAAAAACAGAAAAGGAATGCACTCTCATTGCGCATTCCTTTTCTGTTTGACATAATGTACACGTTATGCTGTGTATATGTGGGCCATACCGATATATTCGGCAGCTTGCAGTATCAGGTTATCGTCCGTTACGATGTAATAGTCCTGGATATGGTAGTATTCCTCATCTTTGTCCACCTTTGCCCATACTTGACAGAACAAGCTGCTGCTTTCGTTCATTTTATCAGCAGCCTTTATAGCTTCACTTTCGCTTGTGAAATGAGGAAAGTTCTGGATGGTTTTCTTGTGTTTTTTTGCGACTTCTGGGTTCTGGTCCATTCTGGCCTTTGACTCCTCGTAGATATAACCGAGTTCGGCCTGTCCGATCTGGCTTTTCATTGTTCTTTTATGTTTAGTTATGACTATATTTACGTACAATCGAGCCGTATCTGGTGTGATACAGCTTGTGCAAGTATGCAAAGATATTTATTTTTTTTCGAACGAGGAAATTTTTTTGAAGAAAAACGTGCCAAATGATTAAAATTTCGTCAAATCGAAAGAAAATGATGTAAAATTTTTTCAAAATCGGCCGAATGTGAGGATAATTTCATTATTTCCTCTTGCAAATCAGGTGCAAAGTAGCTAACTTTGTAAGTGGTTTAACAAATACAAAGCGCTCATGGCAATCAATACGAAAGAATTCATAAAAGTCACCCGGAAGGATGGGGGCGTGCCGGTAATCTGCCTGGCAACGAACAAGCTGCATTATCTTTCCGTCGGTGCGAAGGTAGAAGAACCTACCGAGGAGGAGCTTCGGGAAGCGTTAGGACTTACGCAGAGCGAAGAAAAGCCCGGAGTAGAGGAAACTACTGAAAAGCCGAAAAGAAGGGCACAGAAGCGAAATTAATCAAAAATCATACACAATATGACTCTCGGAGATTTACTCAACAACCTGGCGGCCAAAAACGGGCTGCAAAATGATCCTAAATTTGTAGAACTTCTTTCTGCTGCAGGCGTCTCCACGACGACGGTCGATGACGATTTTGCACACAGACTGGACTCTGCTCTCATGTCGCTCGATGGAGCGAAAAACAACAAGGACCTCCTTTCTCATTTCAAAGCGATCACGCTTAATCCGTTCGACAACAAAATGGCGATCCTCGGCGCAAAGTATGGCATTGACTTCGGCGACGAGAAGAGCAGCTATAAGAAGCTGGAGCTGCTTGAGGCTGCACTGGAGAAGCAGATTGCTGACGCAAAGAAGGACGGAGGCAACGGGAACGAAACGATCAAGAGCTTGCAGAACCAACTTGCAGAGCTGCAGAAAAGGCTTACGGACTCCACGACCGCAAAGGATGCGGAGATCGCACAGCTGAAAGCAGATTTTGTCAAGAAGGAGCTGGACTCTCTCATCAGTTTTGAACTCAAAGGCAAGAAATACGCAAACAAGGACCTGGGCGACGTGAACTATCAGGTAGCACGCGCTATCCTGGAGAACGCACTTGCAGAAAAGGGCGGCGTTCTGATTAACGACAACGGAACCATCCGTGTTAAGCAGAAAGAAAACAACGCGCTTGATCTGCTGGATGAAGGGAACAAGCCCATTCAGTTTGCGGAGTTCTTGGACTCGCAGCTCGCAGCAAAGAAGATGCTCGAGATCACCAAACCGACACCGAAACCTTTCGTGGTTCCCGGCGGCGGTCCACAAAACCAGGATACCAGTGCAATCGACGCAGCTTTCGACA
>JAUMWI010000041.1 GCA_030529725.1 Eubacteriales bacterium
CTGCGGTAAGCGATTTCCTCGCAGTATCCGTATAGCGCATCTGCGTAAGAAAGAAGCAATTTGCGCTGTTCCTTGTCCAGCTTTTCGCTCAACTGTTTGCGGGTCTTCTCCGCTTCTTCGTTCAGGCTTGTCCTCGTGCAGAAGCAGTTGTAGAGTTTTGTAAGGTATTCCATGTCATATACTCCGTTTTGATCGGCGGTTTTACCCATCTTGATTAAACGATCCACTTGACTTCGGCAGAGTCTTCGCCGATTTCGATGCGCTCGATGAACTGCGCTGCGACAAGCTTCTTTTCCTCAAAACTCAGAGCGGAGAAGACGAGCTTTTCGGGCAGCTGGACACGGTTGCGCTCCCGCTTGCGCGCTTCCAGCAGATGCTCACGCTCTTTCTCCAGACGGTCGAGCGCACGGGCAAGGGCGGGGGAGTCCATCTTCTCGCTTGCCGCGAACGCATCCAGCAGGCGGTCGGCGCGGCGGTCGATGTCGGCAAGCTTTTCCGTGTAGGAGTCCTTTTCCGGTACGACGGGCGTCTCCTCGGGGCACTCCGCAAGCAGCCGCTCCAGCTCGGACGCGACCGAGTCTTCAAGCTCCGTCAGCTCCACATGGATCGAGCTGCTGCACGTGGAGAGATTGTAGCGTCCGGAACAAAGCAGACGCCGATGCCCGCTCTTGTCCTTCATCACGCTGATGCTGTAGCCGCAGTCGGCACATTTCATCAGTCCGCTGAGCCAGGTGTGCTTCCCCTTACCGGCATTCTTGAGCTGCGCGTTGTGGGAGAGCTTTTCCTGACAGGTGAGAAACAGCTCAGGCGAGACAATGCCGGGGCTGGCGAGCACCGTCAGGCTATGCTCTTTTACATCCGTGTATTTGCGGTCGTTTGCACGGCGCTTGCCGTAGAGGAGCAGGCCGTGAGCTCCGTCAAATGCGCTGTCGGGGGAGACAACATTTACACCGAGCGAGGTGTAATACAGCTGCACCTGCGCGTCGGCATTCACATAAACGGGGTTATGCAGAATGCGGGAGAGACTGACGTTGTCCCAGCAGCTGCGCTGTGCGCAGGGGATGCCTTCATCGTTGAACTTGCGGGCAAGAAGACTCAGCGACATATCCCCCGCTGCGTATTCCTCGAATGCGCGGAGAATGATAGCGCACTGCTCAGGAACGGGGATCAGCGTCGGAACCATGCGTCCGTCCTTTGCCTGTATACGCCCGATCGAGAACCCGTAGGGCGCGGGACCGCCCGGCCACGCACCGAGGGCGGCGCGACTTTGATAGTTGTCGCGCACACGCTCGGCGGTCGTCTCGCGCTCAAGCTGCGCGAAGACCATGATGATGTGGAGCATGGCTCGTCCCATGGGGGTGGAGGTGTCGAAGTTCTCCGTTACGGAGACAAACTCGACGCTATGCTCCTGCAGGACGTTCCAAAGCTGACCGAAGTCAGCAATGGAACGCGAGAAGCGGTCAAGGCGGTAGACGTAGAGCTTGCTGATCTTGTCCGCCTTGATGTCGCGCAGGAGGCGCTGAAAGTCGGGACGGTCGGTGTTCTTGCCGGAAAAGCCCTGATCCTGATAAGGGGTGAGGGCTTCACCGCCGGCGGCCTTCTGACACAGGTCAAGCTGCCCCTTGATGGAAAGACTGTCCTTCTTCTCCACGGACTGACGCGCATAAGCGGCCTGAACCTTCATTTCTTACGCCCCCTTTCCCACACGCACAGCCTGCTTGCTGCGTGCTGCGGCGATCAGCGCAAGACAGTCGCGATGCTTCTCCTTGAGACTTTCCGCGCGCTTGTCATCGGACGCGTGGGACGGATGGGTGTGTTTGATCTCCATAGGCGATGCACCTCCTGCGTCCAACCTATGAAGCTCACTTACGGGAAATGCTACGATCTTGCTGCTGTTGGCGGTCTCAGACATAAAAAGACCAACTCCTTTCTTGTTTTGAAACAAGAAAACACTGTGCAGGTGCTTCCTACACAGTGTTCAGAGCCGGTCTGAAAGATTTTCCTTGCACCCTCATGTAAAAAAGAATATACTAATCCCATCGGTGCGGGAAATCCCGTTGTGTAGGTGGTACGACACCTATGCAGGTGGCAGAGAGCTGCAACTCTCTGCTACTGCCGTGTTTTATTGTTCCTAAGGATAATATAGCATATACGGTTGCACATATCAAGATTTATTTCGTTGCCATAATAAACAAAAAAACAATATATATACGGCTCCGTATATATGCATTATACCAGTATGGACATTTTGCTTGAAATAAACTATACTTTTTTGTAGCACTATGATTGCAAGGGGGACTGAATATGCCAGCCACAGAAGCGCAGAGACGGGCAAGGGATAAATGGTTAAACGAAAAAGTTGAGACGATCAATGTTCGTGTGCCCAAGGGTAAGAAAGCTGTTATTCAGGACTTTGCCGCGGCGCATGGCGAGTCCGTCAACGGCTTCATCAACCGCGCTGTTGATGAGGCGATGGAGCGGGGCGAAACAGAATAAGGCGACGTCGATGAGCAAAAGCTCATCGACGTTTTTTATCAGATCGTTGCGCCTGAAATTGCCGTTTACCTGAAACTCTCCGCGGCGTATCGACTTAGCTCCTCGCGGAAATCGGGGTGCGCCACGGAAATCATTGCCTCGGCGCGTTCACGCAGGGAAAGCCCGGAGAGCTTGGCAATGCCGTACTCGGTGGCGACGTACTGGATCATCGTGCGCGGCGCGGAGACCGTCGCTCCGCCCGGGATGAACGGCAGGATGCTGCTCTTAGAAGTCCCTGCATTCAATCATAAGATCTGTAAGATTGACGTGCTTTATCCCGTTCCTGCGCTGGAGAATCTTATCTGTCGTAATGACATATTTCGGGTAGTTATCTCCGGTAATGGATTCAAGACTTCTATATTAACTTGCGTTTATTTCTTCGAGCGGATAGCCTTGCTCGTCCACATAAACACTCTTGTTTTCTTAAATGTATTTCTAATTGAAAGCAATCTTTCTTTTACACAGATTATGAAGAAATATGCATTTGCGGGGGTTGATTTTTCCATTATATTGGGTTATTCTATATTAGAATAGGTATCAGTATATGCATTATGTTCAAACAGAGCGGCGATTCTGCTTTATGCAGGAGCGGCGCGTGTTTTCGCGCGACTTTGCGAGTGTGCGGGAACAAAGGAGACCCCGAATAGAACAATGACGGGGAAAGCATTATGACATAATTCAAAGGATAACGTAAAGTGCATATGTTCGTTCCCGATGCGCATAATCTGACGGATCGGCAACCAAGCTTGGGAAAGGCATCTGACATTTTGCGCAAAACGCTTGGAGTGGAACGGTCAGACTTGATCGACTTTTCCGGCGCAGCCTGCGGTCTGCTGCTCATGCTGCTGTGCCTCAAGATTGGAAAAAACATAAGAAATAATCAGATGAGATAAGGAAAATTATGATGGAACGCTTTGGGATTACCGCGGCGGTAAACTGTACGCCGTCGCTGGATCGGGAGTTTTTCCCGATCGGATGCTTCAACCGCGCCTTTTTACGCACGGCAAAAAAGCCGGTCGCCATCGCCGTGGAACGCGCGGACGGTCAGATGGCAAGCGTACATACATTCCTTCACGGAACACCGGAGATGCTTGACGCCGACCACTACTACATCAACCGCCTCGTGAAGGCGCTTTTGTGGGTCAAAGGCGGCTTCCGCGTCTATACCGACGATGCAGACAGCTATGCGTATCTGAAAGACGAATATAGCGCCATGGGCAGTCAGCATTTTGACTTTGACTTCATGGCAGGCGTTTACGAGCATCCGTTCGAGGTCGTGCTGACCGATAAAGTACCGGAGACGAAGGACTCGCCCGAGAAGATGGGCGGACATCTGGACGGCTGCCGCATCGGCTTTGACGCCGGCGGCTCCGACCGCAAGGTGTCGGCGGTTGTGGACGGCAGGACGGTCTATTCCGAAGAGGTCGTCTGGTTCCCGAAGACGAACGCTGACCCCGATTACCACTATGACGGCATCGTCGCCGCGCTCAAGTCGGCGGCGGAGCACATGCCGCGTGTGGACGCGGTGGGTGTCAGCTCGGCAGGTGTGTACATCAATAACCGTCCCATGACGGCAAGCCTGTTTCTCGCCGTACCCAAGGACCTGTACGACAAAAAGGTCAAGGACATCTACATCCGCGCCATTACCGATACGTTCGGAAGCATTCCGTACAGCGTCATCAACGACGGCGATGTGTCCGCGCTTGCGGGCGCGATGAGCCTGAACGACACCTCGATGCTCGGCATTGCCATGGGAACGAGCGAGGCAGGCGGCTTTGTCGATGCGCAGGGCTGCATCACTGGCTGGCTCAACGAGCTGGCATTTGTTCCCGTAGATGCCAATCCCGATGCAATGCGTGACGAGTGGTCGGGCGACATCGGCTGCGGCGTCAAGTATTTTTCGCAGGATGCCGTCATCAAGCTTGCGCCGAGAGCAGGCATTGCGCTCAATGAGACGCTTTCTCCGGCGGAGAAGCTCAAGGTCGTGCAGGGACTGATGGAGCAGGACGATCCGCGCGCTGCGGAAGTTTACGATTCCATCGGCGTGTACCTCGGCCATACGCTCGCCTACTACTACGAGTGGTATGCCTGCCGCCACGTGCTGCTGCTTGGCCGCGTGATGAGCGGCAAGGGCGGCGACCGCATCCTTGCCAAGTGCGTGGAGGTACTGAAAGAGGACTATCCTGCGCTCTACGGCGTGATGGTGCCGTCGCTTCCCGATGAGAATTTCCGCCGCGTGGGACAGTCGATGGCGGCGGCCAGCCTTCCGGAAATCAGGTGAGGTAACGAGATGCAGATTAAGAACGGTCTTACTTTTTTCGACGGAAAATTTGTGTCTGCCGATGTATCCTTTGATCAAAAAATAACCGCCGTGGGAGCAAATCTCGCTCCCGACGGCGAAAGCTTTGACGCGACGGGCTGCTATGTCGTTCCGGGTTTTGTGGATATCCACACGCACGGCGCGATGGGGGAGGATTTCTCCGATGGTGAGGCTTCCGGATTGCAGCCGATGGCGGATCACTATGCGCGAAACGGTGTCACGTCCTTCCTCGGCACGACGATGACGCTTTCGGAGAATGTGCTGACAAAGGCTATGCACACGATGCGCGATTTTAAGCGCAGCGGAGGTGCCAAGCTTGCGGGCGTCAATCTCGAAGGGCCGTTTCTGTGCGCCGCAAAGAAGGGTGCGCAGGCGGAATGCAACCTCCATAAGCCGGACGTTGCAATGTTTGACCGTCTCAACGAGGCGAGCGGCGGCATGGTCAAGCTTGTGACTGTCGCCTGCGAGGAAGAGGGCGCGATGGAGTTTATCCGGACGGTCTCGAAAACCTGCACGGTTTCGCTCGGACACAGCGTTGCGGATTATGAGACCGCCATGCGCGGCTTTGAAGCAGGTGCCACTCATGCAACGCACCTGTTTAACGGGATGCCGAGTTTGCTGCACCGCGCACCCGGCATCATCGGCGCGGCGTTTGACACCGGCGCAAGCGTGGAGCTGATTTGCGACGGACTGCATATTCATCCCTGTGTGGTGCGTGTTACCCAGCAGCTTTTCGGGGAGCGACTCAATCTGATCTCCGATTCACTCCGCTGCACGGGAATGCCCGACGGCGAATACATCTTCGGCGGTCAGCCGATCGAACTCAAAAACAAGAAGGCAACGCTCAAGGGAACGGATACGCTTGCCGGTTCGACCATCTCGGTCGCCGATGCGGTACGCAACCTTGTGTGCTTCGGCGCACCGCTGGAAGCGGCGATCTACGCCGCCTCGACCGCGCCGGCAAAGGCAGCCGGCCTTGCGGACATCGGCTCGATCGAAACGGGAAAGTGTGCCGATCTTGTGGTGCTTGACCGTGCGCTTAATATTCGTGCTGTCTTTGTGGACGGAGAGCGCGTATAAACACAGAAAAAACGGGCGCGGCTGTTGTCTGCCGCGCCGGACGGGATACAGATATGAACGAAGAACTGAAACGGATCTGCGACCATTTTGACGTCGTAGGAGAATTTCTCTCTTATGAGGAGATCAAGAACGGAAACGTCAATCATACCTATCGGGTAGAGTACCTTTCCCCCAAGGGAAAGCAGAAATCCTACATTTTGCAGAAGGTCAATACTTACGCATTCCACCATCCGGTGGAGATCATGGAGAACATCGACCTCATCACCGAACATATCCACGCGAAACAGCCCAAGCGGACGGCGCTTCACTTCCACCATACGCCGGAGGGAAAGACCTATCTTTTCGACGAAAGCGGCTTCTGGCGTCTGTTCAATTACATTGAATCCGACACCTTCAACGACTGTGAGAATCTTACCGTCGTACGCAACGCCGGCGAAGCCTTCGGTGAGTTTCAGCATTTGCTCTCGGACATTGATGTGCAAAAGGTCTACGATACAACGCCGGGCTTCCACGACACACGTATGCGCTATGCCAAGATGATCGCGGACATGAAGGAAGATCCGCTCGGCCGCGTCGCCGAGGTGCGCGAGGAGCTGGATTTCCTGCTTGCCGAGCAGGATCGTGCCTGTCAGATCACCGACCTTTATAACGCAGGCGCGCTGCCGCTTCGTGTGGCACACAACGATACCAAGATCAACAACGTCCTTTTTGAAAAGGACACGCACAAGGCGCTTGTTGTCATTGACCTCGATACCATCATGCCGGGTCTTATCAGCCACGATTTCGGCGACGCCATCCGCTATGCAACGAATGTCGTTGCGGAGGACTGCCCGGATTGCGACAAGGTCGCCGTCAATATGGACGTGTTCCGTGCCTTTGCGGACGGCTTCCTCTCTCAGACGGCGGATATCCTGACCGAGCGCGAGATCGACACGCTTGCCGTCAGCGGCTATGTGCTCGCGTGCGAGCTGGCAACGCGCTTTCTGGACGACTACATTATCGGCGATCCGTATTTCCACATCGGCTATCCGACGCACAATCTGGTGCGCACGCGCTGCCAGATCGCCTTTGCGAAGAAGCTGCTGGAAAAGCAGAACGAAATGGACGCGATCATCCGTGAGTGTGTGCAGAAATACCGCGGGACGAAGCACGAATAAACGCACAAATCCGCAGGAAGCGGGAGGAATAAAGCAATGCTCAAGAAAACTGACATTACACCGTTTGAGAAAAATCAACAGATTGCTAAATAAGATATGGGATTAAGGAAAGATGCTATGTTTTGGACTGTGGTGTTAATAATCATTGGCGTTTTCTTTGCCATCCTATTACTTTTAGGCATCATAGCGTTAATAAGGAAACCCGGTTCAGTTTATAAGAATCAGCCCGAACAGCAAAATCCCATGGAGGGTAAAAAGGTCATCTTCGTGGAAGAAGAGAACGATAAAGAAAACGCAGATGGTGTAAGAGGACATCTAGAAGCAATAGACGCAAGTGAGAAACGGAAAGGTTTCTACGAGAATGTAGTAAAGAGAGTGCTGGATGTAATGCTTTCCTTCGGTGGTCTCGTAGTTCTTTCACCAGTTTACCTTGTTCTCATTATTGCTATTGTGATTGATGATCCGGGTCCAGTACTTTTTACACAGAAGCGTGTAGGAAAGAGCAAACAGTACTTCAAGCTCCATAAGTTTAGAAGCATGAAGATGTCGACTCCCCACGATGTCCCTACTCACATGCTTGAGAATCCGGAGCAGTACATAACAAAAGTGGGGAGATTTATCAGAACACACAGCTTAGATGAACTTCCACAGATTTGGGATATTTTCATTGGTAACATGAGCGTTATTGGTCCTCGTCCGGCTTTATGGAATCAAGATCTTCTGACGGCAGAAAGAGACAAATATAGCGCCAACGATATAAAACCAGGGCTTACCGGATGGGCGCAGATTAACGGACGCGATGAATTAGAGATTCCTGACAAAGCAAAACTTGATGGTGAATATGTTGAGAAACTGAGCTTTAAGATGGATGCAAGGTGTTTTTTTGGTTCTGTCCGTGTGTTTAAAGAGGATAATTCGATTATTGAAGGAAAAACTGAGAAAATGGAAAAGGAGATTCTCAGAAAGTGAAGATTGCCGTTTTGTCAAGTCATACACCGTCTTTGTTTTGGTTCAGAATGGATATGATGAAGTATTTTCAGACTTTGGGGCATGAAGTGATTGCGATAGGGGACGAACCAACAGATGCGTGGGGAAAGGTTTTTGAAGAAAACGATATAAAATATTTTGCTGCAGACATAAAGAGAAATGGAATGAATCCCTTTGATGAAATAAAGGCGATTAAGTCATTGAGAAGAATTCTAAAAGCAGAAATGCCCGATAAAATTTTTACATATCAGGCAAAGACTATTATTTACGGTTCAATAGCTGCCAACCAATTAGGAATTAAAGAAATCTATCCTCTTATCGCCGGACTCGGGTCAGTGTTTCTTGGCAATAGCTTTAGAATGACCGTAGTAGCACATATTCTTAAGATTGAATATAGATTGGCATTAAAAAATGCAGTTAAAGTCTTTTTCCAAAATAGCGATGATATAGACTTTTTTGTAAAAGAACATCTTTTAAGCAAAGATAAGATTGTTAAAATTCACGGGTCCGGTGTAAATCTTGACAGATTTAAGCCCCAGACTCTCCCCGACAAGGCAGCTTTCTTGTGTATAAGCAGGCTAATACGAGATAAAGGGGTACTCGAGTATCTTGATGCTGCAAGAATCGTCAAAAGCCAGAATCCTACAGTTAGGTTTTTGCTTGTAGGGCCATTTGATACAAATCCAAGTGCAATTAGTCCTGAACTATTGCAGCAATACATAGATGATGGAACTGTTGAGTATTTTGGAGAGCAGAAAGATGTAAGACCCTTTTTGGAGCAATGCAGTATTTTCGTTTTGCCATCCTATAGAGAAGGTACTCCAAAGACCGTCCTTGAAGCGATGGCTTCTTGCAAAGCTGTAATTACAACTGATGCACCTGGATGTCGAGAAACAGTTCAAGATGGAGTAAATGGGTATTTGCTGCCGATAAAAAATGTTGAGGCTATTGTAAAAAAAATGAATTTTCTCATTGCAAATCCACACGTTGTTAAAAATATGGCGGAAGCCGGTCGAAAGATGGCAGAGGAGATGTTTGATGTAAAAAAGGTGAATAGTACAATTTGCTCTACCATGGACTTATATTAAAAGTTTTACAAAGCTTTGTTTTGAGGATGAATGGAATGTCTCTTTTTGAAAGAATCATTAGCATGAATGAAAAGCTCTCCCTTGTTGGCCTTGGCTATGTCGGGATGCCGATCGCGGTGGCGTTTTCCAAAAAGGTCAAAGTCATCGGCTATGACCTGAACGAAAAGAAAATCGAGCTGTACAGAAGCGGCATCGACCCCACGAACGAAGTTGGCAGCGAAGCAATCAAAAATTGCTCTGTCGAATTCACTGCGGACGAAACCAAGCTGCGCGAGGCAAAATTCCACATCGTTGCCGTTCCTACTCCGGTCAACGATGACCACACGCCAGATCTTGCCCCTGTTGAGGGTGCGAGCCGCATTCTCGGCCGCAACCTGACCAAGGGCAGCATCGTGGTGTATGAGTCCACCGTGTATCCCGGCGTGACGGAAGAGGTCTGCGTCCCCATTCTGGAGCAGGAATCCGGACTCAAATGCGGCGTGGACTTCAAGATCGGCTATTCGCCTGAGCGCATCAACCCCGGTGACAAGGTGCATCGGCTGGAGACCATTACCAAGATCGTTTCCGGTATGGACGAGGAGACGCTCGACGAGATCGCAAAGACGTATGAGCTGGTCGTCGAGGCCGGCGTACATAGAGCACCGAGCATCAAGGTCGCTGAGGCCGCCAAGGTCATCGAGAACAGCCAGCGCGACATCAACATCGCGTTTATGAACGAGCTGTCGATCATCTTTAATAAGATGGGCATCGACACCAAATCCGTGCTCGAGGCAGCGGGGACCAAGTGGAATTTCCTGAAATTCTCTCCCGGCCTCGTTGGCGGCCACTGCATCGGTGTGGATCCGTATTATCTGACCTATAAAGCGGAAATGATCGGCTATCATTCGCAGGTTATTCTTGCCGGACGCCGCATCAATGATGATATGGGGAAGTACGTGGCGGAAAACTGCGTAAAAAATCTTATCAAGGCGGAAAGACCCATTAAAAATGCGAAGGTTGCGATTCTCGGCTTCACCTTCAAGGAGAACTGTCCCGATACCCGTAACAGCAAGGTGTTCGATATTGTGAAGGAATTGCGAGAATACGGTATTGAGCCTATCGTTGCCGATCCGCAGGCAGATGCTGCGGAGGCAAAGCGGCTCTATGAGATTGATTTCGTGGATATGAGCGATATCAAGAATATGGATGCCGTGGTGCTGGCTGTGGCGCACACACAGTTCGCCGCCCTGACGGTTGCCGATCTGGACAAGATGTACGGTGAGGGCAGAAAGGTACTGGTCGATGTCAAGGGCATCCTCGACCGCGACGAATACGAAAACGCGGGTTATCTCTACTGGAGGCTGTAAAATGGGTTATCAAGAGCTGCGATTTCCGAAAGGAACACAATTTCTCGTTACCGGTGGCGCCGGGTTTATCGGCAGCAACCTGTGCGAAACAATTTTGAAGCTGGGTCACAAGGTGCGCTGTATGGACGACCTGTCTACCGGTCACAAATCCAACATCGAACCGTTTTTGAGCAATTCAAATTTCGAGTTTGTCGAGGCGGATATCAAAGACCTTGATGCCTGCATGAGAGCCTGCGAGGGCGTGGACTATGTTCTCAATCAGGCTGCGTGGGGCAGCGTCCCCCGCAGCATTGAGATGCCGCTCTACTATTGCGCCAACAACATCCAGGGCACGCTCAACATGCTGGAGGCCGCACGGCAGAACGGCGTAAAGAAGTTTGTCTATGCTTCCTCCAGCTCTGTATACGGCGATGAGCCGACGCTGCCGAAGCAGGAGGGCGTGGAGGGCGATCTGCTCTCTCCCTACGCGCTGACCAAGCGCTGCGACGAGGAGTGGGCGAAGCAGTACACAATGCACTACGGCCTTGCAACGGTCGGTCTGCGCTATTTTAACGTTTTCGGCAGGCGGCAGGACCCCAATGGCGCGTATGCCGCGGTGATTCCGAAGTTCATTATGCAGCTCATGCGCGGCGAGCGCCCGACCATCCACGGCGACGGCAAGCAGAGCCGCGACTTCACCTACATCGAAAACGTTGTGGAAGCGAACCTAAAAGCATGTCTTGCGCCGAAAGAAGCGGACGGCGAGGCGTTCAATGTCGCCTATGGCGGGCGCGAGTATCTGATCGACATTTACTACGCACTGACGAAAGCGCTCGGTGTGGATATTGAGCCGATCTTCGGCCCCGACCGCGCCGGTGACATCAAGCACTCCAACGCGGATATTTCCAAGGCAAAGAAGCTGCTGGGTTACGCGCCGGAGTATGACTTTGAGCGCGGGCTGAATGAGGCAATCGAGTGGTATAGGGAGAATTTGTAGTGTTAACCGTAAAAAAAATACTTAAGGGCAGAGAGTTACGCCGTTTTATCATGAATAGCTTGCGCTTTCTGCCGGATGCACTGTATGTCAGTCTCTTTTACTGGGCGGCTACCGGAAAGTGGCCGAATCTCAAAAATCCACAGGGGTTTAACGAAAAACTGCAATGGCTGAAACTCAATGAGGACTATTCCCAATATAGAGATTATACTGACAAGATAAAAGTTCGTGAGATTATCAAGGAAAAACTGGGTGACGGTTATATGTTCCCCGTGCTCGGTCAGTGGAAAAGCTTTGACGAGATTGATTTTTCTGCGCTGCCGGAAGAGTTTGTCCTCAAGTGCAACCATGACTCCGGAAGCGTGAAATTGATTCACAGCAAGTCCTCGCTCACGGACAAGGACTACACGGAATTGAAGCGTTTTTTTGATTCTCGCATGAAGTATGATTTTTACCTTGCAGGCAGAGAACCGTGCTATAAGGGGATCGATCGTTACATTTTTGCGGAAGAGCTGATGAAGGACTCTTCGGGTGACTCGGGCGGAATCAAGGACTATAAGTTTTTTTGCTTCAGCGGTGAACCAAAGCTGATGTTTGTTGCAACAAACCGCTCTACGGATCTTCGCTTTGATTTTTATGACATGGGCTATAATCATCTGGATATTACCAATATCCATCCACAATCCGGAAAAGTGCTTGAAAAACCGAAGTATTTTGTCAAAATGAAAGAGATTGCAGCAACACTTTCCAAGGGAATGCCGTTTGTGCGAGTAGACTTATATGAGCTGAATGACAGAGTTTATTTCAGTGAGCTGACGTTTTTTCATGGAGGTGGCTTTAGCCGATTTTATCCCGAAGAATGGGAGTATAAGCTTGGTAGTTGGATAGAAATCAATCATTAGCGCTGTTTTGGGAGAAAAAATGATTCAAAAAGTGTATCATACGATCATGCGAGGCGCAGAAGCGCTTCCTGCAAAAATAGCGGGGATCAAAATTACGTGTGCGGAGAGCTGGGCAATCGCCCGCAAGAAACAATTATATAGCTCTGTTTCGTGGACAGCGGAGCAGCAGAAGCAATTCGATGACTTTTGGCTCGATGCATACGGAAAGAAAATTCCCAACAACTTGTTTATACATTACACCGACGCTTTGGCCATTTTCGCATTATTTCGTGGGACATTGCGATAGCGCCTGATCATTCTCCGGTGATCATTGAATTCAATCTGACCCCGCAGAGCATTGATTTACATCAGATCAACAACGGACCGCTGTTCGGAGATTTAACGGAGAGTGTTTTGATGGAAGCGTTCGGAAAGAGGGACTGAGGAGAGAACATGGGTCATCCAATTCGAGTATTATGCGTGTTTTCCACGCTGAACCGTGGCGGCGCGGAGACCATGTGCATGAATCTCTATCGCCATATTGACAGGGAGAAGGTGCAATTTGATTTTGTAAAGCACACGCCGGAGATCGGCGCGTTTGAAGAGGAGATCGTTGCCCTCGGCGGACGCGTCTTTGAAGCGCCGCGCTATCAGGTGTATAACCATCTTTCCTATTGCGCATGGTGGAAAAAGCACCTGTTGCAGCATCCGGAGCATCAAATCATCCATGGTCACTTTTTTACTATTTCAGCGGTGTTTTTCCATGTGGCAAAGAAGCTGGGCAGAATCACGATCGGCCATAGCCATGCATCAGAAAATGAACATCCAAAGGGGAAAGAACGAATCAAGCGCATTCTCGAATCTAAGGTGGAGCGGTATTCCGATTATTGTTTTGCCTGCGGACAACAGGCCGGGCAATGGCTGTTTCCCCATAAGCAATTCACTGTGTTGAACAATGCGCTGGACACGGGGCAATACTGCTATAATCCTACTGTACGGGAAGAAGTCCGTAAGGAATTCGGCATGACGGATGACTGTCTTGTTATTGGAACTGTCGGCAATATTGCGCCGGTAAAAAATCCTTTTGGAGCAGTTGACATCTTCGAAGCAATCCATAAGCGCAATCAACGCGCCAGATTCCTTTGGGTTGGTGGAAACAATTCTTCTATCAATGAGTCGGTGAAAAAGGTTCTGTCGGAAAAGAAGCTGGACGACTGTGTGATACAAACAGGGGCAAGGAACGATGTTTGTCGGCTCCTGCAGGCAATGGATGCATTTATCCTTCCGTCATTTTCCGAAGGTCTCCCCGTGGTTGCAATCGAGGCGCAGGCTGCAGGGCTGCAATGCTTTATCAGCGACCGCGTGACGGAGGAATGCGATATAACCGGCCGTTGTCGCTTTCTGTCCATCGACCAACCGGAGTTGTGGGCGGACGAGATTCTTTCTGCCAATCTTTCCCGCACCGATACCACACAGCAGATCATAGACGCCGGATACGATATCCGCACCACAGCCAAGTGGCTGGAGAGTTTTTACCTTAATCTTGCAAGCAACAGGAGCTAAATCATGCTTTCAACCATCACGCTTTTTATAGAATTCCTTGTTCTGGCCTTCATGGAGTCCAGTTCCTATGAAGAGCGCCCTGCAGCGCTGATTATTGTCCTAATTGCGCTTTTTTCCCTCGCTTTTTTGTATGATATCAGTCGCAGTACTGTGCTGCGAAAGTATTCTGCCCCATTGTTTTGCGGGTATTTGCTTCGGGTATTTTTGGTTTTTTTCGATATCTACGGAAGAAGCTTTTATTCCCTGCCCAACAGCGGCGCGGACAGCGAAATGTTTTACTACAATGCAGTCCAATTTATCAATGGGCTAAACGGCAGCTCGGGAGCGTTTATCACGCTGACCGGCACCATAATGAAATGGGTCGGCGTGTCCCGCCTGTTTGTCCAGTTCATCCTGATGCTTTTTTCCATGGTAGCTATCATATTTGCGGCGAAAACCATGGAGTACGTAGTAGCAGATAAAAGAACCAAACAAGTGACGATATTTATCCTGTGTCTGCTGCCGAACTTTGCGATTCTTTCCTGCATTTACCTCCGCGAATCGGTTGTTGCAATGCTCTTATCCATCTCGTTTTATTGTTTTGTGAGATGGGTGAACAGAGGAAGAGAAGGCTTTTTCTGGCTTGCATTTATCTTCGTTTTTGCTGCGGCGCGATTCCACAGCGGTGCTGTCGGCGTTGCCATGGGATACATTGTTGCCCGAATGCTGTATGACAAGGAGGATGGACGGTTTGAGTTCGCGGCAAAGAGCGTAATAACGGCAGCCTTCTTTTTGCTGGTATTTGCCTATTTGTACTTGAACTATGCCGATACGCTGTTTG
>JAUMWI010000042.1 GCA_030529725.1 Eubacteriales bacterium
CTTACAATTTTGAAAATGTGAAGCTCGAAAAGGGTATGTACGGACATAGCGGCAAGGGCTTTACCAAGGTGCTCGAATCCCTTGACCCCAGTGAGGCCTACAAGGGTACGACTTATGAAAATCTGGATGCCTTCCAGCGTCAGCTCAAGCGCTTTGACATTCATGTCAAGGGTGCCGGCAGCGACATGGTGGAAAAGTTCTTCCACACCGCGGAATCGTCCGTGCTGTTTCCGGAGTTTGTTTCCCGCGTCGTTCGTCAGGGCATGGAGAGCGACATTCTGCCTGACATCACGGCAACCGTGACCAACTTTGACGGCATGGACTACCGCTCCATTGCCTCCGTTCCCACGGACGATGAAAAAGAGCTCAAACGTGTGGAGGAGGGTGCTGTCATCCCGACGACCTCCATCCGTACACAGGAAAACCTCGTCAAGCTCCATAAGCGCGGCCGCATGCTCGTTGCATCCTATGAGGCCATCCGCTTCCAGAGACTCGACCTCTTTTCCGTTACGCTGCGCCAGATCGGCGCGTACATCGCCCGTATGCATCTTAAGGATGCGATCGATGTTCTCACAAACGGCGACGGCAACAACAACGCTGCCGACACCTATCAGGTCGGCACCTCTCCCATCAGCGGCACCGCCGGTACGCTTTCCTACGATGCGCTGCTCGATTTCTGGGCGCAGTTCGATCCCTACACGATGAACACCCTGCTCGTACCCAACGACATGATGCTCGCCATGCTCAAGCTTGACGAGTTCCAGAATCCGCTCACCGGCCTTAATTTCCAGGGTACCGGCAAGCTTTCCACCCCGATGGGTGCCAAACTGCTGCGCACCTCCGCAATGCCCAGCGGCACGATCATCGGCCTTGACAAGGACTATGCGCTCGAGCAGATCTGCGGCAGTGAGGTCACTGTCGAGTATGACAAGCTCATCGACCGCCAGCTCGAACGCGCTGCCATCACCAGCATCTCCGGCTTTGCCAAGCCCTATCAGGACGCTTCCAAGATCCTGACACTTTCTTAAGCGGCAAAGGCTGCGGAGGCGCGATATGGACAACGAAATGACGGTGCAGCAGGAGATCCTTGCGATTGCCGCAGAACTATCCCGCGCACAGGAAAGTGAGCAGGGCGTGCTGGAAAAGCTCTGCATGGCAGCGTATGCCTCCGTCGAAGAAAGACTTCGTGAGGGCGTTTGTGTTGCGGACTGCGCGGCGGCATTCACCTGCGCGTGTGCGTGGCTTGCCGCCGGTGAGCTGATCGCGTCGCGCAAGGGCGGGGAGGAACTCTCCTCCCTGCGTGCCGGAGACTTAAGTGTGACAAGACGCTCCGACGGCGAGCGTGCTGCAGCCTGCGTGCGTCTGAGCCGACAGGCGTGGGAGCTGATGGCACCATACATCAGGGACAGCGGCTTCTGCTTTCGCGGGGTGCGTGCATGACAAGGTTGATTTGTGAGGCGTTTGACCGTTATGGGGCGAACATCAGCGTGGAGCACGCGGGCGAAACTGTGCAGACGAAAGGCTTTGTGCAGCCGCTGATGAAGGAGACGAAAAACGAGCCGTTTTCCATGGAGGTGCTCGGCGCGGTAGATGAGCGATGCTGGCGGTACCTCGGGCGCGCATGCGTTGCCGAGGGTGACACGGTTACCTTCCTCGGCGTGCGCTACATCGTGCGCCGTGCTTCGGCAGTACCCGTGGGGGACGAGGTCGCCTACTATCAGGCGGTGCTGCATATCGAGGAGGAGACGGCATGACAGCGATACAACAGGTCAGGACGGCAGTGGTGAACGCTATCGGAAGTGCCGGTGTGACGGCAATCACCGCATACAGCATGGAGGAACTGAAAAAGTATGCTTCTGCCGTGGCGGCGGTGGGGACGCGAGAGGTGTCAATCACGCGCTGCGGCACATCGGAATATCTCGGACAGAGGTACGATGCGGTGCGCGGCACGGTGCGCGAGGTCTACGGCAGGAGCATGGAGCTGTCGCTCTCGCTCGACATCTTTGTTTCGCGCGCAGTGGGGGCGAATGCCTGCGAAGAGACCGCGGAGACGGTGACGCAGGTCATGATGACGGCGCTGCCGTGCGGGCTGCGCACGCAGGAGCTGCGATGGGAGCAGGTGCAGTGGGACAAAACCTACGGCATGTTCCGCCTTGCCGGAACGGCAAAGTATGAGGCATATTTCACCGCAGAATCTGCGGGCGATCCGACGGAATTTACCGATTTTATTTTGAGAGGTGTGGTACAAAACCATGATTAGTACAGTACATGAGCGTCCGGGCGTGTATTCGTCCTATGACGTATCGAGTGTGGTGGGCGCAAACACGGCGCGAAAGACCGTGGGTGTTGCCGCCATCGCAGCGCAGGGCGAGACAGACAAGGTCGTGCTTCTGACCTCCTATGCCCAGGGTGTGGAGGCCTTTGGTGAGGATGCAGAGAATGCGCCCGGCATGGCGCAGCTTCTGAAGCTTCTTTTCGCTAACGGCGCAGTGAGCGTGAAGGCAGTGGCGGTCACGGTAGAAAACGATACACCGGATTACGCCGCGGCATTTGCGCGTTTGAACAAGGAAGAGGACGTTGCTATTGTCATCTGCGACAGTGCAGACGCAAGCGTCCATGCAGCACTGCGCACAGCGGTGGAGGATGCAGCGGAAGCGAGATGCGAGCGCATTGCCGTTGTCGGCGGTACAAATGAAACGGTTGCGCAGATGATCGCACATGCACAGAGTCTCAACAGCGAACGCATGGTACTTATCGGACCGGATATCGTAACGGATGGCGGACAGAACTGCAGTGCAGTGTTTGCTGCTGCCGCCGTTGCGGGCGTGATCGCCTGCTCTGCCGATGCTTCCGTGCCCATCAACGGCGCAAAGCTGGAAGGAATTGCGGACGTTTCTCATCGCTTTTCCGAGGGGGATATTGATCTTCTCGTGCGCGGCGGCGTGACGCCGATTGAGTGCGTGGGCGGCGTATGCGAAAGCGTGCGCGGCATCACTACGCGCACCTTGACGGGTGGTGTTGCAGACGCGACCTGGCGCGAGCTGACAACGATCCTTGTGGTAGACGACGTGATCCCGGCGATCCGCAACGCGCTGCGCGCCCGCTTTGCCCGCAGCAAGAACACTGCCCAGACACGCGGCGCGATCCGCTCACAGGTGGTGCTGGAGCTGGAAAAAAAGATGGAACGCGAGCTGATTGACAGCTACGGCGACGTGAGCGTGACGGCGCTCGAGAGCGATCCGTCGGTGTGTCTGGTGGAGTTTGGCTTCACGGTGGCGCACGGACTCAATCGCATCTATCTCACCGCGCACATCGCGGTGTAAGGAGGGGAAAACATGGCAAATACGATCTTTCCGATGAGCAGCGACATCTATCTGGAGGTCGGCGGCAAAAAGATCGCCGTCGTACAGAGCTACTCGACCAAAGCCACGCGCACGAGCCGCGAGATCGAGGCGTTTGGCGAATCCGAGCCTGTGGCAACGATTGCGGGGGCAAGCAAGTACGAGATCGAGCTCAGCCGCTTGTACGCGACAGATGAGGCGATCAGCGATGGTATCAATTTCTATGACCTGACCGATTTTTCGCTTGTCATCTGCAAGCCGGACAAGCGCATTCTCTACGCGCAGTGCCGCTGGAGCAGCATTGAAGAAGCTGCCAAGCTCGGCGATCCCGTGGCCGAGAAGGTGAAGCTGATCGCGCGCAAGCGCATGGAGATCCGCAGCTGATGGAACGGGAGCTGTTGGATTTTCTCTGCCGTGTGCGCTCGTGCTGTGTGACGGTGCGCGAGGCGCAGTGTGAGCTCAGACTCCTTTCTGCACGCGAGATGCTCGCCCTGCGCCGTACGCTTGCACCGGAGGCGTTTGATGACGCGCAGCAGCGCGCCCTGTTTGCCAACGCCTCGCTTCTCTCCCGCGCACTCTATTGCGGCGAAGAAACGGTGTTTCCCGATGGGGAGACGGTGCTTGAAACGCTTGGCGTGGGCGAGATTAACGCGCTTATCGAACGCTATGCGCAGCTTGATGCGGCGGTAAATCCCTCCGGCGAGGACGGACGAGAGAGGATTGAAGCGCTAAAAAAAGCTTAGAGCACGCGCCTTATGAAAGGCTCAAGTGGCGTGTGCTCCGCTACGCCCGCGCGCTGCCGAGTGAGCAGCGTGTGCAGGAGATGACGGACGGCGACTATCTCTATTGCCTGATCCATGAGATGCTCGACCGCGAGGAAGCACTTGAGAGCCTTTGCCCGAACTGCCGTGAGCGTGCTGAGCAGCTGCACTGCACGCTCTGCGGCACGCCGCTGCGCGATACATCGGCCGGCGCCAATGCGGGATTTGACATGGAGCGCTTTATGCGCATGAAAGAGGGAGGAACGCTTTGAATTACATCGAACGCGCACTGAAAAAAAGCGATGCGCTTTGGCGTGCGCAGGAGCAGACGCTGCGAGGAAGTCCTGATCCATCTTATTTGCCGCCTGGCACCGCGCAGGACAAGGCACCGCAGAGCGCGCAAAGCGATGCACGGGACAATGCTGCGGGCCTGAAAGCGGACGAGGAGGCAGAAACGGAGTCTTTACACAATGAAACACCGGAAGCCGGCGATGCTGCGCAGGAGGAAGCTCTCCGCGTGCAAGAGCGCATGGAAGAACAGGCGATGCGTTTTGAGCGCGCCGTGATGTCGGGGGAGTACCGCAGACGCTTGACGGAGAAGCTGTTGGGTAATGCAGATGAGCGTGCCCCGATCCAAAAGATAGAGGGGGAGCAGACGGCTTCCCTACGCCGTGCGGAGACGGAGAGGGAATCGTCCGCCTCCGGTATGCAGACGGAGCAGCCGCCTCGTCAGGAAGAGGGAGGCGTTCGCTATCTTGTGCAGATGCTGCGAAGCGCCGGCGTTGCAGGACTGTTCGGTGCAAAAGAGACACCCGGCGTCACCGTGAGCGAGATCGTGCGCGAGGGACTTGACGCGCAGACGCTCTCGCGCGGTCTTGAGCGTGATGCGCGGCGCTATGACGGCGGTTTCTTACTTTATTAGAAGGAGGCAGATGCGGTGAAGCTGACACCGATGCAATACAAGGATTATGTCTGGCCGCACAATCCGGAGACCTATACAATTACCTTTGAGCGCAAGGTGGCGGTGAAAAAGGTGCCGTTCGGGCGGTACAGTATGCAGGATCTGGGCCTTACCTACCGCGTAATGCGCGGCGAGGGCGAGTTCGCGGGGGAGAACGCCTACGCCGAGTTTAAGAAGCTTGCCAGCGTTTTTTACCAGGGCGGAGCGGGGATCCTGGTCCATCCGGTATGGCAGACTGCGGAGGCGTACTTCGTAGAGCTGGAGCTGACGCAGCAGCCGCTGGAGGACTATGTACGTTACCGCTTTGCATTCTGGGAGACCAGCCCCCTGGACACGGCACTCATCCGCGTGTCGGACAGCGGCGAAACGGCAGGCGCGGAAAGGGCGGCAGTGCCGCCGGAGGAAAAGCACTACACCGTGGTGCGCGGCGATACGATGTGGGGCATCGCCAACCGCTTTGATGTGACGCTCACGGCACTGCTGCGGGTGAATCCGCAGATCAAAAACCCGAACTACATTGTGACGGGACAGCGGGTGGTGATTCCGTGAAGGGCTTTGTGACGACCTGCGACGGCGCAGTTTATCAGCTGCCGACGCTGTTTGCGTGGAGATTTTCCGAGACGGGCGCGGAGCCGTGCGACAGCTTTTCTATTCGCTGTTCCTACGATCGCAACATGGCAGAGGTGCTGCGCCGCGCCGTGCGCTTTACGGCAAAGGAGGACGAAAAGACCGCGTTTTGCGGCGTGGTGGACGAGTATCAGATGACCTGCGATGAACGCGGGCTGGAGCTGGAAATCACGGGGCGTGGCATGGCGGCGCTGCTGCTGGACAACGAGGCGGAGGCGGTGACCTATCAGTGTGCAGCAATGACGGAGATCCTCAAAAACCATGTGCTGCCCTACGGGATCAGATGCACGGCGTATGACAATCTGCGTGCAAATGCGCCATACAAGGTCGCAAGCGGCTCGAGCCAGTGGAAGGCGCTGCGCGATTTTACACACTGCTACGGCGGCTTTTTGCCGCACTTCGAGCGTAATGGCACACTGACGCTGACAAAGAAGCGAACGATCTCCGGCGTGACGATCGATGAGACAGTGCCGGTGACGGCGGTGCGCTACTGCGACAGACGCTACGGCGTGATTTCCGAGGCGGTGGTCATCGACAAAAAGACACGTCTTCGCCAGATTGTGCGCAATGCAAATCTTTATCCTCGCGGAGGAATGTGCCGCCGCATCTTCTATGTGCCGGCTTACAGTGGGCAGCAGGCGATGCGATACACGGGGGAGTATCAGATCGAACGCTCCTGCGAAGATGCGGAGACGATGCGCGTGACGGTCAGCGGTGATTTTGACGCCCTCCCGGGCGGTACGGTGACCATTCGGGGCGGTGCACTCGGCGTGACGGGTGCGTTCCGCGTGACGGAGGTCGTGCGTGAGGAGAATGAAAACGGCAGGACCACGGAAGTGACGATGCAGAGGGAGTGAAAGAAAATGTGGCTATCGAGAAAACTGACGCAGCATGAAAAACAGAACACTGCCTCGGCGGAGGCCGGCGCAGTCACGATCGACAGCGGCGAGATAGCGGTATATTCCAGCGGGGAGGACCGCAATGTGCAGGTCGCTTCGCCCGGTGGCTTTTTCTGGCGACCGCAAAGCGGCGAACGTGTGCTGGTCATCAAGGGCGGCACCTTCGGAGAGGAGCCGTTTATTGTCGGCACGGTGCGCAACGGGGAAGCGCTGCCGGCAGGAGAGATCCGCATCGCACCGGCAAAGGGCAATGCCGAGATTCTGCTGCACAACAACGGACGTGTGGAAATCAACGGGACGCTGCTCATCAACGGCATGCCGTACATTCCGCTTCTAATGTAGGGGGACGAAATGGAACTTATGATTAAAAACCGGGACTATGTGTCGGACGGTGCGGGCAGCCTTGTGCGCGTGAGCGGAAAAGACGAGCTTCTGCAGCGCGTGCTGTTTCAGCTCAGCGCAAGACGCGGAGGCTTTTCGCCGCTGCCGGAGGTGGGCAGTAAGCTGTACCTTTTGTGGAGAGAAAAGCCGTCTAACCGCGCTGCAGCAGCAAAAAAATATGTGGCGGAAGCACTGCGCGGAGAAAAGGAACTGACGGTGACGGATGTTTCCGTCGCGCTGTGCGGCGATGTGATGAATGTGACAGCGGCGCTGCGCTATGAGGGCGAAGAACTTGCGCTGACAGTATCAATGGGAGGAGCGGACGACTTTTGAAAGAATTGGCAACGATTTATGAGCAGATGCGCGACACCTTCGCGCAGGAGGCGGGCTTTGTCCCAAGCGACGGCTGCGATGCGATGGTGCGGCTTTATGCGCTCTCTGCGCAGGTACAGTCGCTTCTGGCGCAGGCGGACTGGGTGCTTGACCAGAGCTTTCCTCAGACGGCACAGGGAGAGTATCTGGACTACCACGCCCAGACGCGCGGCATGACGCGCTCGCAGGCAACCAGGGCGACAGGAATGCTCTGCTTTTCTTCGCCGGGTACGGCTTTGACAGACTGCGTGATTCCGGAGGGTACGGTGGCAATGACCGCCGAGGGTGTGCGCTTTGAAACGACCGAGGAGGCGGTGCTTTCTGCCGGTGAGCGCACGGTCAGCGTACCGGCGCAGGCGGCAGTGCCGGGGGCGAGCGGCAATGTGATCGAGGGGAAAATCAAGCTGATGTCACTCATGCCCGTTGGCATTGCCCAATGTGTGAATGAACAGCCGTTTACCGGCGGCAGCGACACCGAAAGTGACGAAAGCCTCAGAGCGCGTATTCTCGAGAGCTACAAGCGCCTGCCCAACGGCGCAAATGCCGCCTTTTATGAGCAGGAGGCGATGAGCGTCCCGACCGTGGCGGCAGCCAAGGCGGTGGGACGTGCGCGCGGCATCGGCACGGTGGATGTGTATGTGGCGACGCACAGCGGAACGCCGGACGGTGCGCTGCTCGATGAGATCGCATCGGTACTCGACCATAAGCGCGAGATCGCGGTGGATGTGGAAGTACTTGCCCCCGCGCCGGTTGCAGTCAATGTTGCCGCGGAGCTGAGTGCGGCGGAGGGGTACGATTTTTCTGAGGTCTGCGATGCGGTGCGTGCTGCGCTGGGAGAGCACTTTACCGGTGAGCGCATGGGCGAGGACGTTCACTGCGCAAAGCTTGCATCGCTGATTTATGGTGTTCGCGGCGTGGAGAACTGTCACCTGCTCGCACCAACTGAAGATATCACGACGGGTGCGACGCGGCTTCCTATTCTGGGAACCGTGACGCTCAGAGAGATTGGAGCGGACAACACATGAGCGAATACTACGGATATTTATGCTCGCTTCTCGAGCCGCTGCGCCTGTACGATCTCCGCCGCGGCAGCATAAGCGGCAGTGAGCTGTATACGGCGGGACAGGCACTTGATGAGGCAGCTCAGGCACTGGAGCATACCGAGTGTGAGGGTATTTTGCCGCTTGCGCAGGGCGAGGGCCTTGCACGCCGCGAAGCACTTTTTTCCCACATCGGGGCATCGCCCACCGCCGCGCTGCGGCGCGAGGCGATCGCGGCACTGATGCGTTTGAGTACGGACGGATTTACCCTTCAGGCGATCAATGCTGCCATCGACGGATGCGGCATCCACGCAGTTGCGGAGGAGACGGAGCAATACGGCGTAATCAAGGTGTGGTTTCCGAACACAGCCGGCGTGCCGGACGGATTCGACAGGATCCGGCGCATTGTTCTTGATATCATTCCGTGTCATTTGCTCACGGAATTTTTCTTCCGCTATCTCACCTGGCGCGAGTGCGAGCAGCAGGGCTTCACCTGGCGAGGTGTTGAGGACGCACGGCACACCTGGGAGAGCTTCCAGAAGGCGGTGGAGGTATGACGGAACAGGAAATATCCGTAAAGCTTGCGGAGACGGAAAGCCGCGCAAAGTCCAATACGCACCGCATCGAAAAGCTGGAGCAGAGGCAGAACGACCTTGACAAGATAGCAACGGCGGTGGAGGTGCTTGCCTCGCGCGAGCAGTCGGTGGAGTCCGATGTCAAGGAGATCAAGGCGGACGTCAAGACAATCACGGAAAAACCGGGCAGGCGCTGGGATGCGCTCATCGACCGCGTGCTGTATCTTCTTGTAGGCGCGGCGGTATCGCTGCTGGCGATAGGAGGAAAGATATGAAACGGGGAAAAACGGCATTTTCCAAGCGGTTGCTCGTGCTTGAAAGTCTGATCGTGATCTATACGACCGCGGAGGGCTTTGCACTGGCGCGTCTTGCGATCACGGCAAATTTTGCCGGCTCGCTTCCGTGGATCGCCACGATGGTGACGGCGGCGTGGGGTGCCTACGGCGCGAGCGCCGCGTTCTATTACAACAAGGCAAAGGCGGAGAATACCTCCGGTGGTGTGGTGTATGAAACGCTGTGCCGCACGCAAGATTGTGAGGGATAAGTGATGGAATTGATCAAGAAACGACTGGCCAATCTTTTGAGCGTCAAGAGCATTGTGACGCTGTGTCTGACGGTGGCATTCTGCGTGCTGACCGTGCGCGAGGCGGTCACGCAGGAGTTCAACACGGTGTATCTCATGGTGATCGCGTTCTACTTCGGCACGCAGAACGCCAAGACGGCGGAGAGTGAATAAAAATGCTTGCAAGCCGGAATATTGATGACCTGCGTGCCGACGTGGCGGAAAACTGCCGTATTTTGCTTGCGCGCTGCGCCGACCGGGGACTTCCCGTGCTGGTGACGCAGACGGTGCGCGACGCGGAATATCAGCGCAGGTGCTATGAGGACGGCTACGCCTCCACGCCTGTGCCGTCGTTCCACAGCGTGGAGGCAGGACTTGCGTTCGATGTGTGCAAAAATATCAGGGGGCATGAGTATGACGATGCAAACTTTTTTGCCCGCGTTGGCGCAATCGGAAAGGAGATCGGCTTTTCGTGGGGCGGCGACTGGAGATCATTCCCCGACCGCCCGCACTTTCAGTGGGATGGACACGGTGCATTCACCGGCGCGATGGTGCGTGCCGGACACTATCCGCCGACAATGCCGAGATACGAGGAGGACGAAATGACACAGCAGCAGTTTAACACCATGCTGGAGAACTATCTGCGCTCGCTTGCCGATGCCGAGCCGTCCGCATGGAGCGCACAGGCGCGTGCCTGGGCAGAGGAAAACGGCATCGTTACCGGAGACGAGGCGGGGAGAAAGCAGTACAAAAGCTTTCTCACACGCGAGCAGTTGGTTGTGATCCTGCAGCGATTGCAGACAAGCTGACGGGTAAATAAAAGAGGGAACGGAGCGAATCGCTCTGTTCCCTCTTTTTTTGCAATTTTGAGAGCCTCAATCCTGCACCATGTGAATATTGAGGTGGTCGTAGGTCATCTCGACGCCGTGGGTATCAAACGTCTCGCGCACGGCCTCGAGCATACCGAAATAAACATCCCAGTAATCCTCGGCGTTCACCCACATACGCGCAAGATAGGAGATGCTGCTTGCGCCGTATTCGCTGAGGTAGGTGACGGGCGCGGGATCGCTGAGGATCTGCGGAAAGCGCGCCATCGCGTCGGATACGGCGGATTTGACCGCGGCGGTGGGGGCATTGTAGGAGGCGGTGAACGTCAGATCCACGCGGCGACGGCCGAGACGGTTGTAGTTGATGATCTTTGCACCGGAAATCTGGGAATTGGGGATAAAGATCTCTTTGTTGTCAACGGTTTTAATCGTACAGTAGGAAAGCCCCACCGCTTCGACAGTGCCCTCCGTACCATCGGCGGAGATGTAATCACCGGCGGAAAACGGCTTGGAGACAAGGAGCATCATGCCACCGGCAACGTTTGAGAGCGTGGTTTGCATGGCGAGTGAAACGGCGAGACCGGCAACGCTCAAAAGGGCAACAAACGATGTCACCTCCACGCCGAGCGAGCCGAGCACGACCAGTGCGAGCAGCACATACAGCAGCACCTTTGCTGTCGAGAGCAGATAGCGCGAGAGATCGGAGAGCGTTTTCGACCGCGCGAGGAGCTTTGCAGTGAGACGGAGCAGAGCCTTTACAACGAGAAGCCCGAGCACCAGCAAAACCAGCCCACGCAGCAGCACGCTCAGTGTCAGTGTTCCAAAGCTCACGCTGGCGTCGGACAAAATGGATTGAATATTCATCGGGCGAAATCCTCCTCAAATCGGTTTGGATACCCGAATTGTAGCAGGAAGTGACAGGGTTTGCAAGCAGAGAAAATGCATTATTTTGCAGGATTTCTTGCAAAATAAAGGAAAATGGGGTGAAAAAAACGGTAAAATGCTTGGAAACTATTCACGAATACGACAAAAAAAGAGCAAAAAATTTGTTCAGTTTTTCCTGAAAATCTTGTGCTTTTTTCATTGATTAAATAAGGGTTTTCCACTATAATCTACAATGAAGCCTGTATGAGCACCTTTTTGCGGATTTTGACGGAATCCATGCAAGAGCTGCCCGTGGCCATAAATTCGTTCAATCAAAAATCAGGGAGGTTTTTATTTTGAGTAAAGTTATGTCATTGCACGATGCCGTTGCCAAGTACGTCGAAAACGGCGATACGCTCGCACTCGGCGGCTTCACCACCAACCGCAAGCCCTACGCAGCGGTTGCCGAGATCCTGCGCCAGGGTCAGAAGGACTTCATTGCGTATGCCGGCCCCGGCGGCGGCGATATCGACATGCTCATCGGCGAAGGCCGCGTGGCAGCCTACATCAACTGCTATACCGCCAACTCCGGCTACACCAACGTGTCCCGCCGTTTCCGCGCTTTCATTGAGCAGGGTAAGCTCACCTATGAAGACTATTCTCAGGACGTTTTGATGCTCATGCTGCACGCGGCCTCTCTCGGTCTTCCGTTCCTGCCGGTTCGCCTGATGCAGGGCAGCGGCCTGATGAAGTACTGGGGCATCAGCGAGGAAAAGCGCAAGGCAATGCCCAAGATGGAAAATCTCAAGTGCGTTGAGATCGAGAACCCGATGGAGCCCGGCCAGAAGGTCGTTGCCGTTCCCGTTCCCAAGATTGACACCGCTCTGATCCACGTCCAGCAGGCCTCCCCGGACGGCACCTGCATCATCCGCGGCGACGAGTTCCATGACATTGACATCGCTGTCGCTGCCCGCAAGGTCATCGTCACCTGCGAGGAGATCGTCTCCGACGAGTACATCCGCCGCGATCCCACGCTGACCCGTATCTTCGGCGAGTGCGTTGACGCGGTCGTTCGCGCTCCTTACGGCGCATGGCCCGCACAGTGCTATGACTACTATGACGATGATGACAAGGGTCTCAAGGAATACGATAAGGCTTCCAAGTATCAGGATGCCGCGGACGCTGTCGCCCAGCTCGCCAAGGCTGCCGCCAAGGCAGAGAAGGCCGCTGCCGCCAAGCCCGATGATGAAAAGCTTGCCGAAGCTGCCGCCAAGGCTGCCAAGGACGCTGCCGATGGCACTGCGATCCCCGAGACCTTCCAGGATTACCTCAAGAAGTATGTTTACGACTGCGCGGATCAGGACGCTCTGCTCAACGTCCTGGGCGGTGCACGTCTTATGAACCTTAAGAACGAGCCGCACCTCGGCTATTCCACCAGACACTAAGAAAGGGGAGGTACGAAAACATGTCTGATTATACGAAGTATACCAAGCAGGAAATGCAGGCTTACGCCATCGCCAAGAACATTAAGGAAAACCAGATCGTCATCGTCGGTACCGGCCTTCCTCTCATCGGCGCATCTCTCGCCAAGCGCGCGATCTGCCCGAGCTGCCACCCCATTGTTGAGTCCGGTTTGATGGACTGCTCTCCGGTGGAAGTGCCTCGCTCCGTCGGCGACAACCGCTTTATGGCACATTGCGCCGTGCAGTGGCCCAACATCCGCTTCGTCGGCTTTGAGGCCAACGAGTGGCTGCATGATTCCGACCGTCTCGTTGCCTTCATCGGCGGCGCACAGATCGATCCGTACGGCAACGTCAACTCCACCTGCATCTTCGGCAAGGGTGACTATCTGCAGCCCACCACCCGTTTCACCGGCTCCGGCGGCGCCAACGGCATCGCCACCTACTGCAACACCATCATCATGATGCAGCACCAGAAGCGCCGCTTCATCGACCAGGTCGACTACATCACCTCCTGCGGCTGGATGGACGGCCCCGGAGGTCGTGAGCGCGCAGGTCTGCCCGGCAACCGCGGTCCCCAGATGGTCGTTACCGACCTCGGCATCATGAAGTTCGATGACGAAACCAAGCGTATGTACTGCGCTTACATGTTCCCCGGCGTCACGCCCGAGATCATTCAGGAGAACACCGGCTTCGAGATCGACTGCTCCCGTGCCGAGACCTTCGAGGCTCCCCCTGCCGAGATTATCCGCCTCATCCGTGAGGAAATCGACCCCGGCCAGGCCTTCATCAAGGTCCCCAAGGAATAAGCAAAAGCAATTCATATAAAAATAAGAAGGAGATTTCACAATGAGCGAATATTCTATGCCCTCTTATTTCCAGAGCATGCCGGTCATCGGTAAGGACCTCACCTCTTTCAACGAAGAGAATGCGGCCCAGCTCCAGGAAGTCGAGCAGGAAATTCATGAGATCCGTGAGGCCGCTCTTGAAGCCGGCCGCAGCACCGAATCTCTCAACGAGTCCGGCCAGTGGACCGCCATGCAGCGTATCATGGAGCTGGTGGACGAAGGCACCTGGTGCCCCCTCAACAGCCTCTATAACCCCGATGACAACAAGGACGGCTCTGTCGGCATCGTCAAGGGTCTCGGCCGCATTGACGGCAAGTGGGCTGTGATTATTGCTTCCGATAACAAGAAGCTCGCCGGCGCATGGATCCCCGGTCAGGCGGACGCTCTGCTGCGCGGCAGTGACACCGCCAAGCGTCTGCGCATCCCTCTGGTGTACGTGCTCAACTGCTCCGGCGTCAAGCTGGACGTGCAGGAAAAGGTGTACCCCAACCGCCGCGGCGGCGGTACGCCGTTCTATCGCAACTCTGAGCTCAACCAGATGGGGATTCCCGTCATCGTCGGCATCTACGGCACCAACCCCGCCGGCGGCGGCTACCACTCCATCTCTCCCACCATTCTCCTTGCCCATCAGGACGCCAACATGGCAGTCGGCGGCGCCGGCATCGTGGGCGGCATGAACCCCAAGGGCTATGTCGATATGGAGGCTGCTCAGGCTCTCATCACCGCACAGAAGAACCTCAAGACCGATATCCCTGGCACCGTCTCCATCCATTACGGTGAGACCGGCTTCTTCCGCGAAGTCTATGCTGAGGAAGAGGGCGTGCTCGGTGCGATCCGCAAGTACATGGATATGCTCCCTGCCTACGATCCTGAGTTCTTCCGCGTGGACGATCCCAAGGAACCGCTGTTCGACGCCAACGATCTTTACTCCATCGTTCCGTTCAACCAGAAGCGCTCCTACGATATGTATGATGTCATGGCGCGTCTGTTCGACGGCTCTGAGTTTATGGAATACAAGCACGGCTACGGCCCCGAAATGATCACCGGTCTTGCCAAGATCGATGGTCTGCTCGTCGGTGTTGTTTCCAACTATCA
>JAUMWI010000043.1:0-13547 GCA_030529725.1 Eubacteriales bacterium
CACCCATTTGGAGCAGTTCGGCTATCCCCTCTTCGCTCTCTCCGCCGCATTACACACCGGTACGCGCGACTTGACGCTCAAGATTGCCGAAAAGCTCTCCACACTGCCGCCGGTCATCGTCTATGAGCCGGAGTACGTCAAGCGTATGCCCGTCGTTGATGCCAGTGAGCCGCTTGATATCACGGTTGACGACAACACCTATATCGTCGAGGGCAAGTGGCTGCAGCGTCTCATGTCCAACATTAATTTCAGCGACTATGAAAGCCGTATGTATTTCGATAAGACACTGCGCGACAACGGCGTGTTCACGCAGCTTGAGGCGATGGGCATTCAGGACGGCGACATTGTCAGTATGTATAACTTAGAGTTTGAATATCAGCATTAAAAAATCGGCGCAGGCTGCGCCGATTTTTTTATTCTACCTCGCTTGCCGGTTTTTTCGGGTGGAGCGGATAGAGCCTTGCGTCCGCGCCGGAGTTGTCACACAGCGCAAGCAGCACCTCGCTCGCGTCATGATACCCCTGCTCACGGAGCTGCTTAGTAAGCCATGCCTTATCCTTCCCCACCGACTGAAGATTTTGCAGCATCACATGGCCGTCGAGGATCACCGGCATTTGCAGCACATCCTGCTGCGGGCTGAGCTGAAAGTCATTCGGCTCTGCCGGACGGTACTGCGCTTTGGGCAAAAAGCTCACGATGCCATTGTGCTCCAGCACAGCCGTCTCAATCTGTTCGAGGTCAAAATATCCTGCGATGCGGCACAGCGTCAGAAATTCCGACAGGTCCAGCCGTGCCGTCTTCAAGTGGTCGCGGTAGATCACGCCTTTGTCGAACAGCAGCACCGGCTTTCCCGTAAAAATCCGCCGCGCAGCAAGCGACTTTTCCGTCCACAGCGAAATCAAGTATGTCAGCAGACCGTAGACCACCGTGGCAGTGAGCGGACGCAGCGGCGATTCCAGCTCCGTTGCCATTTCTGCAGCAATCGAGCCGATGGTGATGCCCGAGATATAGTCGAACATGGTCATCTGCGAGATCTGCCTGTTTCCGACAAGCTTGGTGAGAAGAAACAGCACTGCCAGGGAAGCGATTGCTGTCAATATTACTTGTCCCAAATCCAGAATATCCATAAAAAATCCTCCCGTGCTTTTTGATAGTATGCGCCGGAAGGAATTATTTATGATGTTTTTTGCCGCGTTTCCATAATGGCGGCAAACTGGTCTATGTGCGCTCGCAAATCATCGGGTGCATCGGTGCGGTAATAGAGCACGATGCCGTCATCATACAGTAAAAGCTGCTGTGTACCATTGTTCTGATTGCGGAAATAGTACGCTATTTTCACATCTTCTCTGTCAAGTGTTTCCACTGTACAGTGCTCGGAATGCTGTGCATAAACGTCATTGGCAAGCGGTTTTGCGAGGAATCTGAGCCGAGGCTCATAAACCTCAAGCTGGGTGGAGTACGTGACCCACCTGCTTCTTTTCGTCCAACCTGCATATTCACCCTCGCCCACAAGGGTGATCTCACCGCCGAGGAGCGTGCGGCGCAGCTCCATTCTGGTTTCCCCCGACTCGCCGCCAAGCGTTTCCGCGCTGACAAACGGAATAACATCTTCGCTATACGCAAGTTGTCGGTAAAAATAATCGTCTCCGTTACAAATGATAATCTCCAGCAGAATAAAGCAGGAAACAATAGGCGGCAGCAATGCCAGGATCCTTCTCACAAGCTTCTCACGGCCGACACTTTTCATCAGCTCGCCGTCGCGGAGACTCACCTTGAACCGTCTGAGCGCCTTGCGGTCACGCCTGTCGGCAAGGAGTGCAACAGAGCATGAAACAAAAATACTGAGTAAATTCAGGACATTTTTTGCCGTGGCCGGAGCCGTAACCGCTGTCCAGACCGGAGTATTCACGCGAAAAACAAGCCAATACAAAAGAAAAGCAGCCGCAATGATCCACACGACAAACCACCGGTAGCTATTGCGAAGCTTCTTTTTGATCTCGCGGTAAGCGTAGCTGTCCTCCATTGGCTTTGGGCGGCTTTTATGCGCTCCCGATGCAGCAGCACGCCAGATATAATAGACACCGTCATAGCTGCGGCAGACAAATTCCCAGCCGAGCATTTCGTGTCGCTCGCGCTCCTCCTGTGTCGGCGCAGCATCCTCCCACGCCGGCTCCACCCAGTAGTGCTCTTCGTGCTGTTCACTGCGGGTAAAGTTCGGCTTAATCGCGTTATCTGTCCACGCATAGATCCGCCAGCCGTCTTTCGATTTTTCTGTCAGCCAATTTTCGATTGCCGGAGCATCATAGCGGCTGCAGGGCAGGCGAAAATCTTTTGCCTTTTTCTCCTCGCCTTGCGGCAGGAAAGACTCGTTCATGCTGCACCTCCCTCCAGTTTTTCTCATTATACGGGAAACAGCAGGAAAAGGCAATCAACTTTAAGTTGCCTTCGCGTTTTTGGCAACCGGAAAAGCGCAACCTGAGGTTTACAACTGGAAAAAGCGGCTTTCGCCGCTTTTTTCAGCCAATAAACTGCTGCGTCCAGTAATTGCCGTTGGCAACGTAGCCGACGCCGATCTTTTTATAGGAGCTATTGAGGATGTTGGCACGGTGTCCGCTGGAGTTCATCCAGCCTGTCACGACCGCCTGCGGTGTGCGGTAGCCCATGGCAATGTTCTCCCCTGCGCTGCGGTAAGTAAGTCCGAACGCCTTCATCATCTGGAACGGCGTGCCGTAGGTGGGACTGTTGTGGTCAAAGTAGCGGCGGTCGTGCATATCCTGCGACTTGTAACGCGCCACACGTGAAAGCTCCCAATCCTCCGTCAGCGGGGAAAGGCCGTACTTTGCTCGCTCGATATTCGTGAGTCGAATAACCTCCTGTTCATAGGCGCGGACGGACGAATCCAGCTCAGGGATCGTCAGCACATCGCCGGGATAAATCAGGTTCGGATTTTTGATCTGCGGATTAGCAGAGATGATCTCGCTCGTCCCGACCTGATATTTGACAGCAAGCTTCCACATGGTATCCCCGGCGGCAACGGTGTGTGTGGCTGCAAATGCAGGCGTGGCCATGACAAGCACAAGTGCCATTGTCAAAATGATACTGGTAATTTTCTTTTTCATTTGGCAGTACCTCCTTTTCCTGGTAAAACGGTAACATTTTGTAACCATTTTAGCAAGGCACAATGTTTTCCTGATCTGGCAGGAATAGGAAAGGCGACACAGGGCAAACTACCGACAAAACCTGATTGGGAGGAATGGGTATGGAAACACCTTGGACCGGCACGAAGCTGCCGCACTATCCGCGGCTTGAGGAACAGCTCTATACCGATGTTGCCGTCGTCGGCGGCGGCATTACGGGTATTCTGACGGCGTATTTTCTGCAGGAGCAGGGCGTGCGCGTCGTTCTTTTGGAGGAGGATCGCCTTGCCGGCGGCACCACCGCACGCACAACAGCAAAAATCACCGCCCAGCATGGCGTTTTCTGTGAGCAATTGGTGCAGAATTTCGGGGTCCACCTTGCTCGGCAATACATGCAGGCGAATCTGCACGCCGTCAAGCAATACCGCGATCTTGTGGAAGAAAAGGGCATTGCGTGCGAGTTCTCTACCGCACCGTCCTATGTCTATGCAGCGCCGGACGGCCCCTCTCTCGAGCGCGAGATGGCTTATGCCGCCTACCTTGGCGCTCCGGCACATTTGTGTGTTCCGGACGAGCTTCCCTTCCCTGTTCGCGAGGCTGTCTGCTTTGAGCAGCAGGCGAAGTTTGATCCGCTCAAGTTTCTTGCAGCGCTCCTACCCGGCCTCACGATCTACGAGCATTCGCCCGCGCGTAATATTCGCGGTCACACCGTCCTGTGCGACGGTGGCAGCGTAACGGCAGATCATATTATTGTCACCACGCATTTCCCCATGCTGAATCGGCGCGGCCTCTATCCGCTGCGCATGTATCAGCAGCGTTCCTATCTGATTGCGCTATCCAATGCCCCGATGCTTGAAGGCATGTACCTCGATGCAGGTTGTGACGGATGGAGTCTGCGGCGCAGCGGTGAGCTATTGATCCTTGGCGGTGGCAGTCACCGCTGTGGGGAAAACCTCGGCGACAGCTACGAGGTCCTTCGCCGCCAGGCAAAAACGTGGTTTCCGCAGTCAAAAGAGGAATACGCCTGGTCCACGCAGGACTGCATGACACTTGACGGTGTTCCCTATGTCGGATTATACTCCTCAGCCGCGCCGTTTCTCCATGTTGCCACCGGCTTCGGGAAATGGGGCATGACCAATGCAATGGCTGCCGCGACGATCCTCACCGCCGAAATTTTCGGCAATCACTCTCCTTATGCTGAGGTGTACTCCCCCACACGATTCTTCCCCTCAGCCTCGATCTCCACTCTGATGGAAGGCGCGCTCTACGCCATTCGCGGAATCGGTCGCCGCCTCTTCGTACCGGGAGAGCAGGCTGCAGAGAGTATTGCCCCGGGACACGGTGGGATCGTGCAATACCATGGCAAAAAATACGGTGTTTACCGGCATACGGACGGATCCCTTTACGCTGTATCCCTTGCCTGTCCGCATCTCGGCTGTGAGCTTGCGTGGAATGATGACGAGAAAACATGGGACTGTCCCTGCCACGGCTCGCGCTTTGACTACACCGGACGGCGTCTGCATGAGCCGGCAAAGGCAGCGCTCAAGCCATGCAAGGACTTCGGAAAGCGAGAAATATAAAAAGGGACGGCATTCATTTGCCGTCCCCTCTTATATAGCATCTATAGCATTCTTTATTCTTCGCTCTCGCTTTGCGCAGCATTCGCACTGTTTTCCAGCAGCTCCGGATGTTTGAGATAGCGCTGGAAGCTCGCCCAAAACTGGGCATATTCATGTCCCGTGCAGATGCGCTCGTCCAGAACGCAGGAAAGCGGAATCAGTTTTTTCCGGTATTCTCCGTTGATATAGTTGGCAACAGGCTTGCCCATGCAGATAAAGACACCGGTCGTGCCAAATTCATAGCAGTGGTGGAAAATCGCACTGGTGTTGATGGAGGCAAGATTGGTGATGAAAAGGCTCGTGTGGAACGGGCTTAAATCAATAATTTTGCGCGGCAGAAGACCGTAACGGTCCAGCAGCTTCACAAGGCCCACCACCAGCGTTGGGAGCAGCGGAAGCGAGAGCATAAAACCTGCAAATTTATCCGTGGCATTATTTGTTGCAGAATCCTGATTCTTTGCAATGCTTTCTTCGATTTTGCGATTGATGGAAAACACATCGTCGCCGTCTTCAAAGTAAACCTTGATGGATGTTTCATCCGGCATACCGTCGGCGCGCTTCTTCAGAATCATAAAGCTCACGCAGAAATGATTTCGATCATAAATGCGCTTATTCATGATAAAGCGATTGATTTTCGGGTTTTCCTGATATGCCTTGAAATAGGCAGCGAGGATCAGCGTCATGTAGGGAATGCGGATTCCCTCCTTGCGCTTTTGGTGGATATATCTGCGCAGAATCTCCATATCCGCATATTCGGTAATAAAATTCTGCGCATCGTAGCGTTTGGGCATAATGTACGGAATAGCGGAAGCGATCACGCTTTTTTCCTTGGCAAGCTTTCCATCTGCTCTCATGGGCAATAATCCTCTCTCTGTTCTGGGAATCTTTATGAATATTTTACACATAGATCCGGCGGATTGCAAACTTTTTCTCGCCTGATCTCCGATAAACAAAAAATTTTTAAGCCTACCTTCATTTTTGTTGAAGCTTTTTTGTGTTTTTCGTATTGATTCCTGTGGTAAATTGTACTATACTATGGATTGTTAAAATAGCGCAATTTGGAAGCTTTTACATTTTGACAATATAACAGGAGGAAACAAAAATGAAGTACAATCGCACCTACAACTTCTCCGCAGGCCCCGCTATGATGCCCGAGCCCGTTCTGGAGGAAATCCGTGACGAAATGCTCAACTACCGCGGCAGCGGCATGTGTGTCATGGAAATGTCCCACCGTTCCAAGGTCTATCAGCAGATCATCGACGAAGCTGAGCAGGATCTGCGCGACCTGATGGGTATTCCCGACAACTACAAGGTTCTGTTCATTCAGGGCGGCGCCACCCTGCAGTTCTCCATGATCCCCATGAACCTCATGAAGAACGGCAAGGCTGTTTACATCGAAACCGGCGCATGGTCCAAGAAGGCCATCGCTGAGGCAAAGAAGGTCGGCGAAGTCATCGTTGCTGCTTCCTCCAAGGATAAGAATTACAGCTACGTTCCCGATTGCTCCGATCTCGACATCCCCGATGATGCCGACTATGTCTACATCTGCGAGAACGAGACCATCCACGGTGTGACTTGGCAGAAGCTCCCCAACACCAAGGGTCATGTTCTGGTTTCCGACCAGTCCTCCATGTTCCTCTCCAAGCCCTGCAACGTCTCTGATTACGGCATGATCTATGCAGGCGTTCAGAAGAATGTCGGCCCTGCCGGTATGGTCGTTGTTATCGTCCGTGAGGACCTCATCCGCGATGATCTGACCGATCTGCCCATCTACATGCAGTATTCCACGCACGCCAACAACGGCTCCATGTACAACACTCCGAACTGCTGGGCGATCTACTGCATCGGTAAGGTCTTCAAGTATCTCAAGAGCATCGGCGGCCTGAAGGAAATGGAAAGACGCAACATCGAAAAGGCCAAGGTCCTCTATGACTTCCTGGATTCCTCCAAGATGTTCAAGGGCACTGTCGAAGCCAAGGATCGCTCCCTGATGAACGTCCCGTTCGTCACCGAGTCCGCTGAGCTTGATGCCGAAGTCGTCGCCGCCACCAAGGCTGCCGGTTACGACAACCTCAAGGGTCACAAGAGCGTCGGCGGTCTGCGTGCCTCCATCTACAACGCCATGCCCAAGGAAGGCGTTGAGGCTCTCGTTGAGTTCCTCAAGAAGTTCGAATCTGAGCACAAGTAAAAGAATTACGCAAGGGGGAAGTCAGGTCCCCCTTGCCTTCTAAACAAAAAATTTTAAGGAGATTATTATCATGCGTATTCTCGTTACCGACGGTATGGACAAGGGCGCGATCGAGCAGGTTCGCGCTATGGGTCATGAGGTTGTTGAGCAGTTCTATGAGCCCGAAGAACTCGGCAAGGCTCTGCGTGACTTCGATGTAGCCATTATTCGCTCCAAGACCAAGCTCCGCAAGGCTCAGATCGACGAAGCCAAGGGCGGCAAGTTCAAGTGTGTCATTCGCGCCGGTGTCGGTCTCGACAACATTGATGTCGCCTACGCCAAGGAAAACGGCATCGAGGTCAAGAACACCCCGAAGTCCCCGTCTGAATCCGTTGCTGAGCTTGCCATGGCTCATATGTTCTCCTGCGCACGCAACATCTCCATTGCCGGCGCTACCATGCGTGAAGGTAAGTGGGAGAAGAAGGCTTACTCCAAGGGCGTTGAGCTTTCCGGCAAGACCCTCGGTATCGTCGGTTTCGGCCGCATCGGCCAGAAGCTCGGCCAGCTTGCTAAGGGCATCGGCATGAACGTTATCGCATTCGATATCTTCCACATCCCCGGCATCGAAGAGCAGCTCGGTATCCCCTATGTTGAAATGGATGAACTGCTCGGCAAGGCCGACTTTATCTCCGTCCACGCTCCCGCTGTTGACGGCGGCGCTCTCATCTCCAAGGCTAATATCGCCAAGATGAAGGACGGCGTCATCGTTGTCAACACCTCCCGCGGCACCAACGTCGATGAAGACGCTCTGCTCGAAGCTCTTAACAGCGGCAAGATCCGCGCCGCCGGTCTCGACGTCTTCGCTGACGAGCCCGCCACCAACAAGGCTCTCTACAGCCATCCCGCCGTTTCCTGCACTCCGCACATCGGCTCCGGCACGAACGAGGCTCAGGCCCGTATCGGCGGCGAGCTGGTCGAGATCATCGCCAACATGAAGTAAATCGTCTCGCTTTCAAAGCCGTGCAGCAGCGCTGCACGGCTTTGATTTTTTCATATCTACAATTTTCGTTTCATAGAATACACCAACAAACTTCTTTGAGGTGTACGCCATGGAACAAAATCAGAATTATGTGGAGCTTTGGGGAATTGCCGCGCAAGACTGCGTCTTTTCTCACGAGAATCACGGTCAGCGCTTTTATAAGTTTCCGCTGCGGGTGGAGCGGCTTTCAGGACAATGCGATACGCCCATCATCGTTGTCAATGAATTGATGACTTCCCTGATTTCCGAGGGCGAACCGATTCGCGTAACCGGACAGCTGCGCTCCTTTAACAATAAAAGCGGTCTGGGGAGCCGCCTCGTCATTACTGTTTTTGCACAAACCGTCGAACCGGGAAACGGAACTCCGTTTAACCGCATTATCCTCTCCGGCGTTCTCTGTAAGCAGCCGACGCTGCGGCGCACCCCGCTTGGGCGCAGCATCTGCGATGTGATTCTTGCTGTCAACCGTCACTATGGGCGGGCGGATTATCTGCCCTGCATCGCATGGGGGCAGCTTGCACTACAGGTCGCAGAGATGTCGGTCGGCGAACGACTGTCACTGGAGGGCCGCGTGCAGAGCCGTGCCTATACCAAGCTTCTTGAAAGCGGCACAGAAGAGCGCACCGCGTTTGAAGTATCCATCATGCAGCTCATTGATCCGGAACACATAGACGACAGCGTCCCGCAATAGGGACGCTGTCGTTTATATGCTCAATGCTGACCTTCTTGTGTGATTGACGCGCTTTAACTTTTCCTCTATAATAATATAAACACAAGACAAAAGGAGCGGACTCTCATGTACTATTTTACGCTCAAAGATGCAATAAAACTCGGCGTTTCCTGTCCCGCCACACAATGCGAAGGCGACGAGATCGAAAGCTCCTGGATCTATTGGTGGGGGCTTGGCAAGATCCGCGACCATGCCTCTCCTGCTGTCAGCGCACAGCACTGGACACATTGGGAATCGGATTCCGAGCTTCTGAAAAAACTCGGTGTAAAAATTCACCGAATGGGCATTGAATGGGCGCGTGTGGAGCCGCGCGAGGAAGCGTTCGATGCAGAGGCTCTTGCGCGGTACCGCAAGGAATTGCAGGCTATGCGCGATGCCGGCATCTGCGTTCAGCTGGAGCTTCACCACTTCACCAATCCCGTCTGGTTTGAAGAAAAAGGCGGCTTTGAGCGTGAGGAAAATCTATCCTGTTATTTGCGGTACGTTGATCAGGTTGCAGCAGCGCTCGGTGACCTTACGAACGAATACCTGACTTTTGCTGAGCCAAATGCCTATGCTCTGGGCGGGTACTTGGGCGGAAACTATCCGCCGGGCAAGAACAATCCCTCCTCCTGCTTCCGCGTGCTGACCAATATGGCTGCCTGCCACATTCAGGCATATTCGCGTCTGCATGCACTGCACCGGGCAATGGGCTATGCCGATTGCCGCGTAAGTGTTTCTCTGCGTGTCAATGATTTTTCTGCTGATGGGGAGCACAATCGCGTGCAAGGGGCACTTGCCGCCGCTGCCAATCGCGCATTTGACGCTGCATTCCATGCGTTTTATCTTGGCCGCACAATGCTGCCGATGAAATATAGCAGATATGTTAAGCCCGGAATCTATGCCGATTTTCTCGCGGCAGACTGGCAGGGATACACACCGATTGAAAAGCCGAAGGACATCACACCTGCCAACACCGCCCCCGATCTGTCGCATCCCGATGTGCTTGTCATGGCACTCAGCCGTCTGCACAGCATTGTTGCTCTGCCGATCTCCGTCACGCTCCATGCCATAGATGAAGAAATCACTGTGCCATACCTGTGTGAACACCTGCACACGCTGTCCCGATGCGCACTGCCGATCGAGCAGTGCTTCTATACCGACCTGACGGACGGCTTTGAGTGGCTTGACGGTACTTCCCGCCGTTGCGGGCTTGTGAATGTTGATTTCGACACACAAAAGCGCGAGGTGAAAGACAGTTATGACTTTTATGCTCACATCCTTCGTGACGGCGGAGTAACCCGTGAGGTATATGAGGAGTATTTCGATGACTGAGCATCTGTTTCTGACCGGTGATATCCAAGTCGGCAAATCGACACTTCTGCGCCGCTATTTTGCAGAAAAGAAGTGTCGGATCGGTGGATTTCGCTCCGTGTGGGGTGACTCCGAACACCGGACATTGCATCTTCTTCCCTACGACAGCGGTATTTGTCTGGAGGAAAACTGTATTGCCGAACGTACCTCCGGCAAATTGATTCCGCATCCGGAGGTGTTTGACCGGATCGGCCCGACACTGTTGGATCTGCCGTGTGATATTCTGGTAATGGACGAGCTTGGATTTTTGGAAAACGACGCACATGATTTTCAAGCTGCCGTACTCGCCGCACTTAATCGCAACACCCCGATTGTCGGCGTCATTAAGCCAAGGCACACAGATTTTTTAGACGCAGTACGTTCGCACAGGTGCGTCCGCATTGTAGAGGTTACGATAGAGAATCGAGAGACACTCCCCCTTTTCTAATTTGGAAAAATCTCCCATTTATTTTAATTTTACCCTTTTTTTATCGAAAAGCCCTACTTATTCAGATTATTTATGAATGAAGCTCTTTACTTTCCTCTATGCCGGTGTTAAAGTGTGATACTGCTGATTCAGGCAAAGCAGAAAGGACCGATCATTACCATGGCAAGAATTTTCTTATTGAAAGGTGACGTCTGCCATCCGGGGTATGTAGATATTCCCGAGGAAAGCACGACGATCCGCGAAGTGATTTACAATATTGGCGGCGGCATCGTGGGCGGCAAAAAATTCAAGGCCGTTCAGATCGGCGGCCCTAGCGGCGGAATCCTGACGGAGGAGCATCTTGATCTTCCCCTCCACTTCCAGGTACTCAAGCCCTATGGCGTTCGCCGCGGTGACAGCGTCATTACCGTTCTTGATGAGGACCGCTGCATCGTTGACGCGGTCTGCCACTTCATGCAGTACACACAAACGGAGTTCTGCGGAAAGTGCGTTCCCTGCCGCGAGGGCACCAAGCGCATGAACGAGCTTTTGTGGGACTTGAAAAACAATTGCCTTGACCGCAGCGGTTTCACCATGCTCACCGACCTCGGCGAAATGATCTCCGTTACTTCCTTCTGCAATCTCGGCAAAAACTCTTTCCACAGTCTGGAGAGCACAATTCGGTACTTCCCAAAAGAATTTGAAATGCACCTTAACGGTCATTGCACGCTATGCGAGCATGACAAAAGAGACCCGATCGTTCCCGGCGGTCTGCCCTACAACAAGATCAAGCTCGTGGTTGACCCCGACATTTGCCGCGGCTGCAGCAAGTGTGCGCGTTCCTGCCACGCCGAGGCGATCACCGGTGTCATCAAGTCCCCGTTTTCGATCGACATGGACAAGTGTGTCAAGTGCTACACCTGCATCGAGACCTGTCCCTTTGATGCGATCAGGGAGGTAGAAATCGATGGCTAAAGGTATTATGTATGTAGATAACATCCGCGTAGAATTTGACGGTGAGCCGTCTGTCCTCGCGGTGTGTCAGAAGGCAGGCGTGGAAATGCCGAACTTCTGCTTCCATTCCGATCTTTCCGTCTACGGTGCGTGCCGCATGTGTATGGTCGAAGATGTCGACACCGGCAAGATTGATGCAGCCTGCACCATGCTGCCGAAGGACGGTCTCCGGATCCGTACCAACACAGCAAGGCTTCTCAAGTATCGCCGCATGACACTCGAGCTTCTGCTCGCTGCACACTGCCGTGATTGCACCACATGCGAAAAAAACCGTTCCTGTCGTCTGCAGGAGATGGCAATGCGTTTCGGCATCCACCGCGTCCGCTTCGAGGATACGCGCGAACATTACGCTGAGGATCATTCCTCTCCGTCGATCGAAGTCGATATGAACAAGTGCATTCTCTGTGGAGACTGTGTGCGTGTGTGCAAGGAAGTGCAGGGAATCGGCAATCTGAAATTTGCAGGCCGCGGTCCCAACCTGCATATCGCCACCACCAGCGAAAAGCCGCTGAGCGAAACGCACTGCGTTTCCTGCGGTCAGTGCTCCGCTGTTTGTACCACCGGCGCCATCACCGTAAAAAATGAGATCGGTCTCGCCTGGAAGGCACTGCATGACCCCCAAAAGCGCGTGGTTGTTCAGATCGCACCCGCCGTGCGCGTTGCTGTCGGCGAGGCATACGGTATGCCGGCCGGTGAGAATGTACTTGACAAGCTTGTCACTGCGCTAAAGATCATGGGCGTGGACGAGGTATATGACACGATTTTCGGCGCGGATCTGACTGTCCGCGAGGAATCGAAAGAGTTCCTGCGCCGTCTGGAAACAGGCAAAAATCTGCCGCTGCTCACCTCCTGCTGCCCTGCGTGGGTGAAGTATGTCGAGAACGAGCGTCCGAACTTTGTCAAGAACCTCTCCTCCGCCCTTTCTCCGATGCAGATGCTCTCAACAGTGCTGAAGGATCAATACCGTGAAAAGGACGCTGCCGACGGACGGACAACCTACCATATTGCCATTATGCCCTGCACTGCAAAGAAGATGGAGGCTGGACGCGAAGAATTTCGACGCAACGGCGTGCCGAACGTTGATCTTGTTCTGACCACACAGGAAATTATCAAGATGATCAAGGAATCCGGTATCCGTTTCCAGATGCTTGAGAAGGAGGCGCCTGACCTCCCCTACGGTATGGGCTCCGGCTCAGCGGAGATCTTCGGCACCTCCGGCGGTGTTGCCGAAGCAGTCGTTCGCTACTGCCTTCCCGACAAATCCAAAAATGCGCTGCGTATGCTGGAGCACAGCGGTCTTCGCAGCACAGATTCGATTCGATTTGTCAACATTCCCATCGGTGAGCGTGAGGTTCGCATCGCGCTTGCTCACGGTCTGAGCAATGCTGCCAAATTGCTCGATCAGATTGAGCGCGGCGAGGTCGAGGTCGATCTGGTCGAAGTCATGTCCTGCCGCACCGGCTGTGTCGGCGGTGCCGGACAGCCTTACGCCCTGATGAGCAAAAAGCTCCAGCGCGCACAGGGACTGTATGAGGTCGATCGCAGCGCCATGTTTAAGCGCGCCGAGCGCAACCCCGTGATCAATGCAATGTATGCCTCCGGTCTCGAAGAACGCGCACACGAACTTCTTCACACGGAATACAAGGAAAAGTAAGAGGGTGTTTTGATGGCAGGTCGCTTCATCTGCGATGATTGCATGTACTACACATACGACGAGGAATTTGACGACTATACCTGTGAGCAGGATCTTGATGAAGACGAAATGGTTCGTTTCCTTGCCCGGGAATTTACTTCCTGCCCCTTCTACCACCCCGGAGAAAGCGACTATTATCTCTCCGGAAAGCAATAGTTTAAGACCGGCTGAAATTTTTCAGCCGGTCCTTTCATTTTCTCTTGACAAGATCCGTCAATTTTTATAATATGTTTTCGTAAATAGTTTATTTTTTTTAATTACAATAAGAGGTGCCGTATGGAGATCCGTAATCTGGTTACTTTTTTGAAAGTTACCGAACTGCAAAGTTTTTCCCGCGCTGCTGACGCGCTGGATTATTCCCAATCTGCAGTTACTGTGCAGATCCAGCA
>JAUMWI010000043.1:13557-14489 GCA_030529725.1 Eubacteriales bacterium
GCTTGAGCGTGAGTTGAATGTGCAGCTATTTGACCGCATCGGCAAAACAGTTTCGATTACACAGTACGGCAAGGATTTTGTTGCCTACGCCCGCGATGTGGTCAGCGCCGTTTCGCGTGCAAGCTCTTTCGCCTGCGATCACACGCAGCTATGCGGCACCGTCCGTGTCGGCACGCTTAACTCGATGCTCACCGCGTCCTTCTCCGATATTGTTCCCGCCTTCCACGACCGCTTTCCTCATGTGATCGCGCAGCTGCATGCAGATACGATCGCCTCTTTGAAAGAAAAGCTGATCAAAAATGAGCTTGATCTCATCTATACGCTTGACGAGCAGGTTTTTGATACGCAGTTTGTGAAGGTGTTTGAGGCGGCAGAGGACATTGTTGTCGTCACGAACGTTGAAAATCCTCTTGCCAAACAGCAGACTGTCCACCTTGCCGATCTGGTGAATTATCCGTTCATCTTCATGAACCGCGGCAACGCCTACCGCGATCTGTTCGATCGCGAGCTTGCCCGTCAGAACCTGACTGTCCAGCCCTTCCTTGAGCTGGAGGATGACGTGCTTGCACTTCGCCTGATCAGTGAGAATCCCTCTTATCTCTCTGTTCTTCCTCACTATACGGTCAACAAAAGCATCCACCAGAAAGAACTTGCCACGATTCACGTTGCCGATTGTGAGATGCGGCAGTGGCGTCAGGTCCTTTATCACAAAAACAAGGTCATCACTCCGCAGATCCAGGGCATGCTTGATGTCATTCTGAAAATTGCCGACAAGCCGCTGTAAAAAATCGATCAAACGTAAAAACGCCGCTCTTGAGAGCGGCGTTCCAGCTTGTCGAAAAAGTCTTTTCGACAAGCTGAGCAAGTTTTTCAACTTTCAAAAAAGTTGTAAAACTTATGATTAAAACCGTGAAAGACACCCCTCCTGGGTT
>JAUMWI010000005.1 GCA_030529725.1 Eubacteriales bacterium
GCGCGTTGCCGCCGAGCGCGATGACAATTCTCTTGGACATGACTTTTTACCTCTTAAAATAGTATTGTATCTTGTAAAATTTGAATTTGATACAAAAAGGGGGGTGTTATCCCCCCTTTTTTTGATTTTAGAACATCTTGCGCTGCTTATCAGCGGAGTCCATTTCCATCAGAGCCTTGACAGGATCCTTGACCTTGGCCAGGAAGATCATGGAGGCGATGATGTAGGGCTTGTAGGAAGCCTGCTTGTACAGAGGAACAATGTAACGGTCGAACACGCTGTTGTCGACTTCACCCTCGGGGCAGCTGAGGCCGGTGATATCGGCGGGCAGGCAGTGCAGATACAGAGCCTTGCCGTCCTTGGTGAGCTTCATCATCTCTTCGGTGCAAGCCCAATCCTTGTGCTCGGCGTTCTGAGCGAGGAGCTTCTTCTCCAGAGCATCGATGCCGGCCTTGTCGCCCTTCTGATAGAGCTTGGTGCGCTCTTCCATAGCGGCGAACGGAGCCCAGGACTTCGGATAAACGATGTCGGCATCCTTGAAGGCTTCCTTCATGTCGTTGCACTTGGTGAAGGAACCACCGGTAGCGGCAGCATTCTTCTTGGCGATCTCTTCGATCTCGGGCATGACCTCATAGCCAACGGGGTGAGCGAGCGTGACGTTCATGCCGAAGCGAGTGAACAGACCGATGACGCCCTGAGGAACGGACAGGGGCTTGCCGTAGGAGGGGCTGTAAGCCCAGGTCATAGCGACCTTCTTGCCCTTGAGGTTTTCCACACCGCCGAAGTAGTGGATGATGTGGAGCATATCGGCCATGCACTGGGTGGGGTGGTCAACATCGCACTGGAGGTTGACGAGAGTGGGGCGCTGCTCAAGGATACCGTCACGGTAGCCCTCTTCCAGAGCGTCGATGAAGGTCTTCTGATACTTGTGACCCTCGCCGATGAACATATCGTCGCGGATACCGATGACGTCGGCCATGAAGGAGACCATATTGGCGGTTTCACGGACGGTCTCACCGTGGGCGATCTGGCTCACCTTCTCATCGAGCACCTGCTCTTCCAGACCGAGCAGATTGCAGGCGGAAGCAAAGGAGAAACGGGTACGGGTGGAGTTGTCGCGGAAGATGGAGATACCGAGACCGGAATCGAAAATGCGGGTGCTCTTGTTGCGCTCACGCAGGTCGCGCAGAGCGTCAGCCACGGTAAAGATAGCGTCAATTTCTTCGTCGGTCTTATCCCAAGTCCAATAGAAATCGTTCTTGTACATATTGTTGATGTGCAGGGTTTCGAGATGACGTGCCAGTTCAACAGTCTTGCTCATTGTTGTGTTCTCCTTAATATATTATTGTCTTATCTGAAGTTTAGCGGATTTCGTTGCCGGTGAGTTCCTGACGGAAGGAGGTGGCGGAGCCATCCTTGTTCTCGGGCTTATAGAGACCGGGAACGGCGGCGTACAGAGCGGCGCAGACGACGAGGTCCTGCTTCCAGGTGATCTCGTTGGGAGCGTGAGCCTGGGACTCGGCACCGGGGCCGAAGCCGACGCAGGGGATACCGTAGCGACCCTGAATGGAGACGCCGTTGGTGGAGAAGGTCCACTTATCGGTCAGAGGACGGCCGACGCGCTTTTCCTTGGCGGTCTCATCAGCATAAAGACGATCTTCGCCCCACAGAGCGTGGTGAGCGTCAACGAGAGCCTGAACGTGAGGAGCGGATTCCTTGTTGATCCAGGTGGGGAAGAAGCACTCGGTCTCATAGACGTGGCCGTTCCATGCCGGACGGTCATACATATACATGGAGACCTTGACATCCTTAGCATACTTCTTGCAGGCGGGGAGATCTTCGATTTCCTTCAGGCAGGACTGATAGGTCTCGCCGGCGGTCATGCGGCGGTCAATGGAGATCGCGCAGGAGTCAGCAACAGCGCAGCGGCTGGGGCTGGTGTAGAAGATCTGGGAAGTGGTGCAGGTGCCGCGGCCGAGGAAGTTGGCATCTTCATAGTGCTCGGGGTTGAACTTCTTGTCGAGCATCTTGGCAAGACCGTTGATCTCCTTGCCTTCGGCGGGATTTTCGTTGAGGTCACGGACGTTTTCGATGATCTCAGCCATCTTGTGAATGGCGTTGTCGCCGCGCTCGGGAGCGGAGCCGTGGCAGGAAACACCGTGGACATCCACGCGGATCTCCATACGGCCACGATGACCGCGATAGATACCGCCGTCGGTGGGCTCGGTGGAGATGACGAACTCGATCTGGTTACGTGCATCTTCGGGACCGTTGAAGTATTCATTGACGATGGACTGCCAGCACATACCGTCGCAGTCTTCTTCCTGAACGGAACCGACGACCATGATCTTGTAGCCTTCGGGAATGAGACCGAGGTCCTTCATGATCTTGGCACCGTAAGTAGCGGAGGCCATGCCGCCCTCCTGGTCGCTGCCGCCGCGGCCGTAGATGACCTTGTCATCTTCATAGCCCTTGTACGGATCGTGTTCCCAGTTGTTGATGTTGCCGATGCCAACGGTGTCGATGTGGGAGTCGATGGCAATGATCTTGTCGCCCTTGCCCATCCAGCCGATGACGTTGCCGAGCTTGTCGAATTCGACCTTGTCGTAGCCGAGCTTGTTCATTTCTTCGGCGATGCGCTTCACGACGCCCTCTTCCTCGCAGCTCTCACTGGGGATGGCAATCATGTCGCGCAGGAACTTGGTCATGTCGGCCTGGTAGCCTTGTGCAGCTTTTTTAATCGCTTCAAAATCCATGTGTAAAACCTCCGTATGATAATTTGAAAAGTCAAAGAACTATAGAATTTCTTCCTCTCTGCTTCCTATCATAGCATAAGTATTTCAGATGTCAAACAAAAATTTAGAAAAGCTAAAATTCTTTTTGAAAAAATGATTGCATTATTTATAATTTGTGGTATGATGAATCCTGTAAGATGATAGGCTTATTCTGCAGTGTTGTTTTGCGACGTGAACGATCGGAAAGAGATACTGCCGATGAGACTGCGAAGGAGGAGATAAGCTATAGAAGCCGCTATTTTAAACGAACTCAAGCAGGTTGCCAAAGGAATTGTTGCTACGTTCGGAAGTAACTGTGAGGTTGTGATCCATGACGTTGGTGCCAAGCACCCGGAGCACTCCATTGTTGCCATCGAGAACGGACATGTCACCGGCCGAAAGGTGGGGGACGGTGCGTCCCATGTTGTAATGGAGCAGGTCCGCAAGGCGGATGCCCAGCCGGATGATCACCTCAGCTACCTTACAAAGACTCCCGACGGAAAGATTTTAAAGTCTTCCACAATGTACGTCCGCGGTAAAAACGGCAAGGTCGTTGCGATACTCGGCATCAATTATGATATCTCTTCGTTGCTGATGGTGGAAAATGCGGTACGTGAGCTGACCGACACACAGGATGCAGCACAGACCGAACCGGAAAAGATCACCAATGTCAATGACCTGCTCGATGAGCTGATCGAACAGTCGGTGGCACTTGTGGGCAAACCGGTCGTTCTGATGAACAAAGAGGATAAGATGCGTGCCATCGGTTTTCTGAACCAGAACGGGGCATTCCTTATCACCAAATCCGGCGACAAGGTCGCCAAGTACTTCGGAATTTCCAAATACACACTATATTTTTATATTGACAAACAACAGGAGGATAAGTAACTATGGGTAAGATCAATCTTAGCATCAACAAGGAAGGCCTTCAGCACAATATCCAGAAGGCAAAGGAAAATAACATCATCATCCCGACCATCGCTCAGATGCAGAACCCGGATCTGATTCCGGAGGCCATCAAGGCAAAGCTGTCCAAGACCGGCCTGTGGGATGTTGACCCCGTCAACCTGTTCCGTATTAACTGGCACAACGAAGCCAAGGAGTCCGGCGGTCTGTATCAGAAGACCCCCAACTATGTTGAGATTCCTTCCTCCGTTTCCGGCGTTCCCTGCCGCATCCTGGCTATGTCCGGCAAGTGGTTCCCCACCGGCTGCCACAAGGTCGGCGCATCCTTCGGCTGCCTCGCTCCGCGTCTGGTGACCGGTCAGTTCGATGCCACCTATCATCACGCCGTATGGCCCTCTACCGGTAACTATTGCCGCGGCGGTGCCTTCAACTCCAAGCTCCTTGCCTGCGACAGCGTTGCGATCCTCCCGCAGGATATGTCCAAGGAGCGTTTCGACTGGCTCAAGTCCATCGCCGGCCAGATCATCGCTACCCCGGGCTGCGAGTCCAACGTCAAGGAAATCTTCGACAAGACCTGGGAACTGAAGCAGGATCCCACCATGATGATCTTCAACCAGTTCGCTGAAATGGGCAATCCCCTGTGGCACTACAATGTCACCGGTTACGCCCTGTCCGACTTGTTTGAATCCGTTAAGAAGCCCGGCCAGCGCCTTGCCGGTGCCTGCTTCACCTCCGGTTCCGCCGGTACCATGTCTGCCGGTGACCTGCTCAAGGAGCGTTATCCCGGCATGAAGCTCGCCGTCGGCGAAGCTCTCCAGTGCCCGACCATCGTCAACAACGGCTTCGGCGGCCACCGCATCGAAGGCATTGGCGACAAGCATATCCCCTGGGTCCACAACGTCAAGAACACCGATATGGGAATTGCCATTGACGACGAAGATTCCCAGCGCCTGCTCCGTCTGTTCAACTGCAAGGAAGGCCAGGAGTATCTCAAGACCCTCGGCATGACCGATGAGCAGATTGAGAAGTTCACCTGGATGGGCATTTCCGGTATTGCCAACGTTCTGTGCTGCATCAAGTTCGCCAAGTACTATGAGCTCACCGAGAACGATGTCGTCGTCACCGTTCTGACCGACTCTGCCGTGATGTACAAGTCCCGCGTGGAAGAGCTCAACGAAGCCAACGGCGCTTACACCGTCGTCGAAGCCGCCAAGGATCACGCTCTGCACATGCTCGGCCTCAAGACCGACAACCTCATCGAGCTGACCTACGAGCAGCGCAAGCGCGTTCACAACCTCAAGTACTACACTTGGGTGGAACAGCAGGGCATGCAGACCGAGGACCTCAACGCTCAGTGGTACGACACCAAGAACACCTGGGATGCCGTTCACGCTCAGGCGAAGGAACTCGACGAGCTGATCAACGAGTTCAACGATGCCACCGGCCTTCTCAAGAAGCTCTAAGAAAAAAAGAAAAGGGGCAGGAAACTGCCCCTTTTTTCACAAGGAGAAAATACCATGAAAAATGTGAAATACGCAAAATGCGTCAAATGCGGCAAGATCTACGAAGCCACAGCGAACCTCACCAACTGTGAGTGCGGCGGCATTCTCGATATTGTCTACGATTACGATTATATCAAGGCCAACTTCACCAAGGATATGCTCAAGTCCCGCCCCAACACCATGTGGCGCTACCGCGAGCTGCTCCCCGTTGAGGAAACCACGCCCGACACGCCGCTGCGCGTGGGCTGGAGCCCCCTGTATGAGGAAGACCGCCTTGCCAAGGTTCTCGGACTTAAGAAGCTTTGGGTGAAGGACGATGGTCAGAACCCCACCGCATCTCTGAAGGATCGCGCCTCCGCCATGGCGGGTGCCAAGGCGATGGAAGCCGGCGCCAAGATCATTGCCTGCTCCTCCACCGGCAATGCCGCCTCCTCTCTCGCCGGCAACGCCGCTGCCGCCGGTCTCAAGACCTTCATTTTCGTTCCCGAGCGCGCCCCCAAGGGTAAGGTTGCCCAACTGATGACCTTCGGTGCGAATGTCATCTCCGTGCAGGGCAACTATGAGGAGACCTTTGAGCTTTCCAAGGCTGCAATCGAAAAGTGGGGCTGGTACAACCGCAACGCTGCCATCAACCCGTATCTCTCTGAGGGCAAGAAGACCGTCTCTCTCGAAATCGCCGAGCAGCTGGGATGGAAGATGCCGGACTACCTCGCCATTTCTGTCGGTGACGGCTGCACCATCGCCGGCGTGTGGAAGGGCCTCAAGGACCTCTACGCCATCGGCTTTATCGACAAGCTGCCGCGCCTCATTTCCGCACAGGCGGAGGGCTGCCACCCCATCAATCGCGCCATCGCGAACAACGAGGAGTGGTATCCCATGGAAGAAAATACCCTTGCCGACTCCATTGCGGTTGGTGTGCCCCGCAACGCTACCAAGGCGCTCAATGCGATCCGCGAGTCCAACGGCATCGTCGTCAATGTCACCGACGAGGAGATTATGGCGGCACAGAAGCTGCTGGGCATGACCTGCGGCGTGTTCGGTGAGCCTGCCGGTGTTACCGGTACCGCGGCCGTCAAGAAGCTCTGCGAGCAGGGTGTCCTCGGTGCGAACGACACCGTCGTTTCCGTCGTCACCGGTAACGGTCTTAAGGACGTTGCCAATGCCATCAAGTTCTGCGGCGACCCGATGAGTCTGCCGAACGACCTTGACCTGCTCGTCAAGGAATTCGACAAGCGCGGCATCAAGACCGAAGCATAAAAGATTTAACAAAAAAATTCCGCCGATCCCGGCGGAATTTTTTATAGATCAAAATGGCCTTTTGGGCGGTTTAGTTTTGAATAAGGAACACCAGAAACTGAAGAACGCAAGCAAAAGCCAAGTAATCATCACAGTTTCTCCTTGTACTCCTTGCAAATACGGCAAAGAGCGTGGACGGGGTAACCCATTGAGTGCATATAGCGAATATGTTGCTCTAGTGCAGAAATCGCATTTTGCAGACCGCTTTTGCCGAAATCCTGTTCAATTCGATCAAAGAAAAGCTGTGCAGCATTAGCACCCATGCTACGATTAAAATAATTTCCGTGGAGCATAGCATTAATATCGATAATATACATCTGAGCAGTACTTTGTGTCATTCCTGTCTCGCTGCTGACTTCTTCGGCAAGCTCTGCAAAATTGTTGCTGCCGAGTAAATAGGCCTTTTTGCCGCGATCATAACAGGCATTCAACATTTCTGCGTTAATTTTGATGTTTTTGTGCCCCATTTCCTTACCCTCCTTATCGCTTTTTTCTTCGTTTTCGAACATCTGCATTTCTATGTTAGAAACTTTTTGCTCTAAGGTCTGAATTCGGTTCATCAGCTCTAAAATGATAGATTCATAATTCATAAAATTCCATCTTCCTTAAATAAGTTATTGTGGAAAACTTTCAATTTTATTTATAGCATATTTGAAATAAAAAGTCAATAAATTATAAATAAAAAATTTATTTTGCAATAAAATAGAATTTCTTCGCGCTTTGTGCCGGACTATGAGCTGCCGCTTTACGCAAAGATTTTGAATGTGTCTGTTGAATGGCTGCTCGGTATGACAGAATAATCCCCGACGAAACATCTCGTCGGGGATTATTTATACAAATCGTTTGAAAAACGGAATGCGGTTCAGCACTGCGGAGATCGCCAGCGAAACGACAAACACCAGAAGCGCGAGCAGCGGCACGGAGAAAAACGCATTGCACGAAAAGGTGTCGATCCCGAAGTACTGCAGCAGCTCAATGACCATGGGATGAACGAGATAGACGCCGAAGCTGTATTTAGAAAGCCTGCGAAGTACGCTGCGCGCCTGATCGCCCATGCGAGGGAAATTCAGGTGCTGCCTGGCAAAGACGAAGATCGCGGCAGACATAGACAGCACGTTGAAGGTATCGTGTCCGTAGAAAAGCGTTGTGGCAGCACCCTGCCCAGCGGACACTCCGGCGGAGGCAAACACGGTAAAGAGGAAGCCTGCAATGCCGGCAGAATAAATGACAAGCTCCTCGCGTCCGGTGAACGAGCGCTTACTGAGATAGTATCCGCCAACGAAGTAGACGGAAAAGCCGAGCGGCAGCTGGAGGTGACTGTATATGATGATCGTGTTGAGTACACTGCCGGCCTCCCATGAAACAAGGGATGAAAGTGCGGCAAGCTGCGGCAGAAGGAAGGTAAACACAAGTCCCAGCAGCAGAAAATAGCGGACGAGTGCTGTGTCACCGACAAACTTCTGCAGCAGCGGAATGATCAGATACAGCCCCACGATCATGAAGAGAAACCACATGTGATAGTGTCCCTGGAAAAACTGCATCAGCGCACCAACGGGCGTGTCACCGTATGCAACGAAATCGATCAGCGCATAGGCTGCCGACCAGAACACGAATGCCGTGGCAATACGCAGGATGTTTTTTCGCAGGATCGCGGAAAACGGAATGTCACGCGACAAAAACAGCGCACCGCTGATCATCGTAAATACCGGAACTGCCCAGCGCACGGCGCTGTCATACAGGTTGAACGCAAACCATGCGCGCGAGGTGACATCGACATCGATCCAATGCTGCGCCGAGAGATGCAGCACAACGACCGCAAGCGTGGCAAGAACGCGCAGCACATCAAAGGACTCGATTCTCTCTGAGTATTTTTTATCAGAAGTCATATCGTCAGGTCGCATCCGTTGACGAATCGGGCGAAACATCGGCGGAAGCTTCTTCAGCAGGCGACTCCTCAGCAGGGGGAACAACGGGAGCAGCTTCGCGCATGGCTTCCGCTTTGCCCTCCTCGCGCGCCTGCGCGACGGCGGCTTCCTTTTGCTTTTCTGCCTTCTTCAGCTCCTTTTCCATCACGTACTTTGCGTGCTTCTTTTCCGCACTGTGGACAAGGTGCAGGACGAGAAAGACAACGACCAGCGTGACACCGATCCAGCTCCACACAGAGAGCTTGAAGAGCGTTTTGATCGTCCAGAATTTTGCCTGAATGCCAAGGAAGCAGAACAAAATCGACACAGCCAGCATGATGCCGAACAGCAGTACCCACAAAACGGACTTCACAGCAGAGCGTTTGCGCACGATGAGATAATTGATCAGAAAAACAGCGGAAAGCAGGAAGAAGGCAGGAAACTGTGCAAGAAGCGCAAGACGAAGATTCAGCATGAAAAGACCCCCTTACAGCTCACATTTGCCGCGCTTGAGGTAAACGCCGTCCTTGCCGCCGATGACCTTGCCGCTGTCGACCTGCAGCATACCGCGCAGATAGACTTTGACGATCGAGCCCTCGGTGCGGAAACCCTCGAACGGGGTGTAGCCGGCATGGGAAACCATATCCTGCGCACGCAGAATGTGACTTGCCTTGGGATCATAAACCACGATATCGGCATCGCTGCCCTCGGCAAGAACACCCTTGCGCGGGTAGAGCCCGTAGAGCTTGGCGGGATTTTCCGAAAGGGCGCGGCACATACCGGCGAGACTCATCTTTTTGCCGGCGACGCCTGCAGTATAAATGACCTCACCGCGCGTTTCCACGCCGGGAAGACCGCCGGGGATCTTGGTAAAATCATCAACGCCCATGTCCTTCTGCGCAAGCGTGAAGGAGCAATGGTCGGTGGAGATGGTCTGAACTTCACCGCGGCGGAGAGCTTTCCACAGTGCGGCGCTGTCCTCCTGTGTGCGGATCGGGGGCGCACAGACGTAGCGTGCCGCCTGGGAGTAGTCGGGATCGTAATAGACGCTGTCATCCAGAGCGAGATACTGCGGACAGGTCTCAACATAGACCTTCTGTCCGCGGCGGCGCGCCGCTTCAATCTCGTCAAGTGCGGCTTTGTTCGTCGTGTGGACGATGACAACGGGACTTTCCGCCGCCTGCGCGATGCGAAGCAGACGCGCGACCGCCTCTGCTTCGCAGTAGTCGGGACGGGCAATCGGGTGGCTCGACACATCAGCGCCGCAGCCTTCTGCCTTGAGTTCGGCAATTCGTGCATCGATCACGCCGGCATTTTCGCAGTGGACGCCGGCAATGCCGCCGCGCTTGGTGAGGGCTTTGAGTGCGCTGTAAACCGCGCCGTCACCAATCATCATGGCGGGGTAGGTGAGGTACATTTTGAACGAGGTGATGCCCTCGTCAAACATATCATCGAGTTCTTTTTCAATGTCCTCGTTCCAGTCGTCGATGGTCATGTGGAAGCCGTAGTCGCAGTAGCAGCGGTCATCTGCCTTTTTGTGCCAAAGCTCCAGACCGTAGGCAAGCGTTTCCCCCTTGTTGGGGCAGGCAAAGTCAATGACCGTGGTGGTACCGCCGCGAATCGCCGATTTGGAGCCGGAGGTAAAATCGTCTGCAGTGGTCGTGTTGCATACATCAAGGTCGAAATGCGTATGCGCGTCGATAAAGCCGGGGAAAAGATAGCAGCCGTCCACATTTACAATTTGCGCACCTTCGGAAAGCGCGTGGGAAATATGTCCGATTTTTTCCACGGTTTCGCCGTTAATAAGTACATCGGCGCGGCGGCAGCCCTTGCCGCTGACCACGTAGCCGCCCTTGAGCAGAGTTTTCATGAAGCAATCACTCCTTTTGTAATAGCGGTAACAACATTCTTCCAGAATAAAAATAAGATAACACAAAACTTTTTAAAAATCCATATCTACTGGCGAAATTGTCAAAAGAGACAAGAAAAGTGAAAAAAATTCATAATATTGCCACCTTGTCTAAAACAGAAAAAACGTTTACAATATTACCATTATAACCGATGATGGGCACTCTTTGCGCTGCTTTCCAGAACAAAGTCGCTCTCCGTCGGAAAAATAACAAGGAGGAATACAATATGCGCAAGTTCTTATCCCTGCTGCTCTCGCTGGCGATGGTGCTCTCCCTGAGCGTCACCACACTGGCGGCAGAAAACGATCTCGTAATTGCCCCCGCTCCGGCAGCCGAGGAAGACATCGTGATTTTACACACCAACGATGTCCACTGCGGCTACCTGGCCTACAGTAAGGTGGCGGCGCTTGCCAAGGATGCCGATCTGCTTGTTGACGCAGGCGATCATATCCAGGGCGATGTCATCGGTACGCTGTCTAAGGGCGAGTACATTGTCGCCATCATGAACTACCTGAAATATGACATGGCAGTTCCCGGTAACCATGAGTTCGACTATGGCATGGATCAGTTCCTGAACATTGCCAACAAGCTTGCCAAGTACCCGTATGTCTCTGCCAACTTTACCGGCAAGGACGGAACACCCTACTTCGACGCCTATAAGATGTTTGAAGTTGACGGTAAGAAGGTCGCGATCGTCGGTCTTTGCACGCCCGAAACCTTTACCAAGTCCACCCCGACCTACTTCCAGGATGGCAATGGCAACTATATCTACGGCTTCTGCGAAGGCAACAACGGTAAGGATCTGTATGATGCCGCTCAGAAGGCAATTGACGCAGCCAAGGCTGCGGGTGCAGACTATGTGATCGGCCTGGGTCACCTCGGTATTGATGAGCAGTCCGAACCCTGGACCTCCAAGAGCGTTATTGCCAACACCACGGGATTTGACGCTTTTATCGATGGTCACTCCCACTCCACCTTCTCCGAAGTCGTGAAGGACAAGGCCGGCAACGATGTCGTGTTTGAACAGACCGGCACGAAGCTTGCCAATGTCGGTAAGCTCACCATCAAGGCTGATGGCACGATCCTCCACGAGAATGTCTCCCTTGAAAATGTGGAAGCGGATGCTGATGCCGAAGCATTTGTTGCCGGCATCACCGCAAAGTTCGACTCCCTGCAGAAGAAGGTCGTTGCCAAGACCAACGTGCTTCTGACCATTAAGGACGCAGACGGCAAGCGCGCGGTGCGCAACCAGGAAACCAACCTCGGTGACCTCTGCGCAGATGCATACCGCACTCTGCTGGGTGCTGACATCGCCTTTGTTAACGGCGGCGGTGTCCGTGACGATATTGCCATCGGTGACATCACCTACGGTGACATTATCAAGGTTCATCCGTTTGGCAATGAGGCGTGCCTCGTTGAGGTGACCGGTCAGCAGATCAAGGATGCTCTGGAGCTCGGCGCTTCCGCTTATCCCGGTGAGAGCGGCGGCTTCCTGCAGGTTTCCGGTCTGAGCTATACCATCAATGCAGGCATTCCCTCTTCCGTTGTGAAAAATGACAAGTCTGAATTTGTCAAGGTGGACGGTGCTTACCGTGTTGAAGATATTGAGATCGGCGGTGTCGCTCTTGATGTCAACAAGACCTACACGCTCGCTTCCCACAATTACATGCTTAAGGATGGCGGCGACGGCTACGCTATGTTTGGCGAGAAGAACGTCAAGATCATTAAGGATTGCGTCTTGATCGACAACCAGGTTCTCATCAACTACATTGTTGACGAGCTTAACGGCGTTGTCGGTGAGCAGTATGCCGCTCCGCAGGGCCGCATTTCGGTCAATCCATTCAAGGATGTCAAGGCCGGTCAGTGGTATTATGACTATGTTCTCGACCTTTATTACGATGGTGTCATCAACGGCATGACGACCAACACCTATGCCCCCGCCGGTACGCTGACCTGGGCGCAGGCTCTCAAGCTTCTGCTTGTTGCCAACGGTGATCTTGAAAATGTCACCGGTGCTGGCTGGGATGCCACGACCATCGCCAAGGCAGCCGAGCTCGGTCTCGTTGCTGCCGATCTTGACGGTGCCAAGGCCATTTCCCGCCTTGAGTTCTGCCAGGTCGCTGCCAAGCTGAACAAGATTGCTGCGTCCACTTCCGCTTCTGTATTCACGGATTGCACGGACGGCTATGTCATGGCTCTGAATGAAGCCGGTGTGATCGATGGCATGGGTAACAACACGTTTGCTCCTGATCAGACGCTCACCCGTGCACAGATCGCCAAGATCATCTTCTGCCTCGACAACCTCGCAGCATAAACAATCGGTACGACTGAACAATAAAAGCGCCGCATCGCGGCGCTTTTATTTTGCCCGAAAATATAAAAGAGAGACGGCAAAATCTGCCGTCTCTCAGACTGTCAAAAAAACTGCCTTTGCCGGATTTTCGGGAAGGAAGATAGTGTGAAAGAAACCCAGGAGGGGTGTCTTTCACGGTTTTGATCATAAGTTTTGCAACTTTTTTGTAAGTTGCAAAACTTGCTCAGTTTGTCGAAAAGACTTTTTCGACAAACTGAGAGAGACGGCAAAATCTGCCGTCTCTCTTTTGTAACTCAGGGAAATTATTCCTCGAACAGGTAGCTGTACTTGTCGCGGATGGTCAGGATCAGCGCCTCGATCTCAACGGGGAGATCATTGTCGCAGGAGCCGAGATCGTATTCCTTGACCTCATCCAGACGGACGCGAACCTTGTCCTCGCCGAGGAAGAGAACACCGCGGTTGTTGCTCTCGTTCATGTCCTCAAGCGTCTGGAAGAGCGTGAACTTGTCATGGCAGGGCTCGGAGGCGTACGGGCAGAACTGCGTGCAGTTGCCGCACTCGTTGCACATCTTGTCAACGTGGACGATCTGGTGAGAGCCGTCTGCCATCTTGATGACGACGTTGGCACGGTTCGGACAGGAATCCACGCAGTTTTCGCACACGGTGGAGCACTGCAGGCAGCGCTCGCCCTCGCAGCAAGCCTGAGCAGCCATCTTCAGGATGCCCTTCTTGGCAACAGCATCGGCAACGGAAGCATCAGCCTCAACCGGGATGTCATAGACATGGGCGTGACCGGTGACGACCTGAGCGAAGCGTGCAGCATCAGCGATGCCCTCAACGACGGTCGCGGGGCCGCGATGTGCGTCACCTGCACAGTAGACGCCGGCAACATTGGTCTCAAATGCGGGACCCTTCTTCTCCATCTCGATGCCGTTGGCAGCCATGAGATCGGAGTCGACCTGCTCGCCGACGGCGGAGATCACGAGATCGCAGGGGATAGAGAACTGTTCACCGCTCTTGACGGGGCTGCGGCGGCCGGAAGCATCGGGCTCACCGAGAACCATCTTGTCGCAAAGGAGCATGCCCTTGGCCTGCTTGACGGGAGCGGCGAGCTCGACGAACTCGACACCCTCGTCGATGGCAAGCTGGAGCTCGTGCTCATCGGCGGGCATGAACTTCTTGGTGCGGCGGTAGAGGATGGTGGAATGTGCGCCCATGCGCTTGGCAACGCGGGCGGCGTCCATTGCAGTGTTGCCTGCGCCGACAACAACAACATTGCCCTTCAGGCAGGGCTTGACCTGCTTCTTCATCTTCTTCATCCACTCGATGACACCCTGGACATTGCCTTCGATGTCGAGCTTGCCGGGCTTCCATGCACCGGTCGCCATCAGAATGTGGGTGTAACCCATCTTCTTGAGCTCTTCCACGGAGGGAGCGGGCTTGCCGAGCTTGACTTCAACATCGTACTTCATCATCAGAGCGATATCCTTGTCAATCGCCTCGTCCGTGATACGGAAAGCGGGAATGACGTGACGGGGCACACCGCCGAGCTTGCGCTCACGCTCAAAGATCGTGACGTCGATGCCCTCGCGACCGAGGAAGTAAGCAGCAGCAATACCGGTCGGGCCGCCGCCGATGATGGCGACCTTCTTACCCTCGACCTTCTCGGGCTTCTTGATGGAAGCCATGAGAGCGTTGTAGCCGTTCTCGGCGGCAACGAGCTTGGTGTCGCGGATATGGACAGATTCTTCATAGAAGTTACGGGAGCACTTGCCCTGGCAGCGATGTGCGCAGATGGTGCCGGTGATGAACGGCAGGGCGTTCTTCTCGGTGATGAGCTTGAGGGCGGGGCCGTACAGACCCTTGCGGCACAGCTCGATATACTCGGGAATGTCCTGCTCAATGGGGCAGCCGCCTTTGCAGGGTGCGGTGAAGCAGTCAATCAGAGGCACCTGCTCGTTGGACTTGCGGGAGGGCATGGGCTTGATGGGCTTGAGATGGTGATAATCGCTGCGGGCAGCGGTGGCGAGATCGGAAATGGCAGCGGGATCGTTGCCGGCGAATGCCTTGTAAGGCATATCCTCGACCTTCTTGACCATCTGATAAAGACGGTTGTAGCCGCCGGGCTTAAGGATCGTGGTGGCGCAGGTGATCGGCCAGATACCGGCTGCGAAGAGCTTGTCGCAGTTGAAGTATTCGGCGCCGCCGGCGAAGGAAATGCGCATTTTGCCGTTAAACTGGCGGGCAATGCGGTTGCACATCTCGATGGTCAGCGGGAAGAGGCTGCGGCCGGACATGTACATCTCTTCGTTGGGCAGCTCACCGCGGGTGGTGTCAACGGGGAAAGTATTGGAGAGCTTGAGACCGAACTCAAGACCGAGCTTGTCGGCAAGCTTCTGCAGACGCTCGAACATGGGGACGGCATCCTCCCACTGGAGATCCTCGTTGAAGTGATGCTCATCGAAAACGATGTAGTCATAGCCCATACCGTCAAGAATGGTGCGGGCGGTCTTGTAACCGAGGATGGTCGGGTTGCACTTGACAAAGGCGTGCAGGTGCTTTTCCTGCAGCAGGTAGGAGGTGATGCGCTCGATCTCCTGCGGCGGGCAGCCGTGGAGCGTGGAGACAGTCACGCTGCGGGAAACGTTGGGGGAGATGGCAGCGATGAAGTCCTTCTCGGCGGGGAAGAGCTCCGTGAGAACCTTCTTGCACTCCTTGAACTGAGCGGTCTTGCTGGCGTCCTTCATGTTCTCGATATAGGTGTTGACCTTCTTGCCCTTGATGCCGTCAAGATCGTAACCGACGGACATGTTGAACACGAAGCCGTCGGGATCGCCGAGACCGTAGACCTTGCTCATGACCTTCAGTGCGCACCAGGCCTTGATGTATTCGTTCTGCGCCTGTTCCACGGTCAGCTCCGTGGACCACTCCTGGTTGTAGCCCTCATCAGCGGCGAGAATGCAGGGACGGGGAACGCAGGCGGCGAGATCGGCACCGTCCATCTTCTGAACGGTCTTGACCTCAAAGAAACGGGCGCCGGCAACATAGGAGGCAATGATGTTCTGCGCGAGCTGGCTGTTCGGGCCGGCTGCGGGGCCAAACGGGGTCTCGATGCGCTCACCGAAGATGGGGAGGCTCTTGCCGTTAGCCTTGTACTGCTTGTGGATCCCGAAGATATCGCCGCTCTGGACGTATTCGGTGACCACCCAGTTCATTAAGGACTTAAAGGGAATGGGATACATTTTCTCAGACATGGGGAAGTTCTCCTTTCTGTGTTGTAGGACTTGTTCAGCTTAATACTGTCTGTTGTTGAGGGAGCCCCAAAGCTTCTTGGCGGCTTCGAGGATGTGGGCGTTTTCAGCCTCTTCATCGATACCGACGAGCACGCGATCCTTCATCAGGAGCTTGCCGTTGGCGATGGTGGTCTGGCACTGGCGGCCGGTCATACCGAAGATCATGTGGCCGTCGATGTTCTCGTCGGAGAACGGGGTGAACGGCTTATAATCCATGACGATGATATCGGCGGCGGCACCGGCCTTGAGCACGCCGAGGGTGGCGGGGAAGTACTTCTCGCCGATCTTGGCGTTGTTCTTAAAGAGCATATCGGTCACTTCGCACCAGCCAACGTTGGGCAGACAGTTCTGGCTACGCTGAGAGCAGAGGGCGACCTTGAGGGACTCGAGCATATCGTTGGTGTAGGCATCGGTGCCCATGCCGAGCAGGATACCGCGCTTGTAGAGCTGCAGCACCGGGCAGATGCCGATGGCGTTGCCCATATTGGACTCGGGGTTGTTGACGACCATCGTGCCGGTCTCCTTGATGATCTCCATCTCGGCGGTGTTGACGTGGATGCAGTGACCGAGGATGGTCTTGGGGCCGAGAATGCCGTGATCCTGCAGTCTCTGCACGGGACGGCGGCCGTAGTTCTGGAGGGAGTCATAGACATCGTTCATACCCTCGGAAACATGGATGTGATAACCGGTGCGGCCGTTGTTGGCTTCCACCATGCGGTCAAAGGTCTTGTCGCTGATGGTGAACAGAGCGTGTCCGCCGAACATGGCAGCGAGCATGGGATCCTTGTTCTTTTCGCATTCGGTGATAAAGTCGGCGTTTTCCTGGATGCCCTGCAGGCACTTTTCCTCGCCGTCACGGTCGGAGACCTCGTAGCACAGGCAGGAACGAAGACCCAGACGCTTGGATTCCTCTGCGATGGTGTGGAGCGTGCCGGGAATCTCACCGTAAGAGGCGTGGTGGTCAAACACGGTGGTGACGCCCTGCTTGATGGAGTCGATGTACAGCGCGGTGGCGGAAGCCTTGGTGCCGTCCATCATCAGCTTGCGGTCGATGGCCCACCAGGTGCCGTCAAGCACTTCATAGAAGTTGGTGGGATTGTTGCCGACGATCGAAAGACCGCGGGCGAGGGCGGAATAGATGTGGGTGTGAGCGTTGATAAGCGCGGGCATGATCACGCCGCCTTTGGCGTCGATGATCTCAGCCTGGGGATACTTTGCGCGAAGCGCGGTCTCTTCGCCGACTTCGACGATCTTCGTGCCCTCGTAGGCAACAGCACCGTGTTCGTAGTAGCCTTTTCCCTCGCTGTCGCGGGTGATGAGTCTGCCGTTGGTGATAAGATTCATAACAATACCTCCTCTGGATTTTTGGGATTGATTACCTGTCCTGACAAAAAGAAAAGTGCTTCCGACCACACGGACACAAACACTCTCTTTCAACGCGAGAGTGATCGTTACAGCCCGTGCGCGGAGCACTTCGTTGCAGCCATCAATCTGAATTTACAACATTATTTTACATGAAGGGAGAACAAATCGCAAACTTTTTTCGTCAAATAGCGTGTAGAAAAACAAAAAATATTTTTGTGCAACATGACAAAAAGTTTGTCTTTCGGAAATCCAATACCCCGCGTTGGCCGTGTAGACCCCGTCAAACCTGCACATGAATTGCAGGTGGGTTGCCTCTGTCCGGTTTTACTGCTTCCAACATCCAACCGCAAAATGCAGTCGGGAGGCCTGCAAACCACCGGAGCGTACCGGCATCCCGTATGACGAAATGTGGGTTTATATAGAGCCTATCACGCACCACGCAGGGTATCTTTTTCTATTCTACCGTGGCAAGAGAAAAAAATCTGTCAGAATTACTGCTCCTCGTCATCGAGAATCTGCTCCATGAACTTTTCGTACACGGTGCCCAGTTCCTCTTCGTCCATGATGGTCACGAGCATCTCTTCGCCGTTTTCCATCTCGGACTTGAGAATCACGAGACCGTATTCTTCTTCGTCTTCCTTATCCTCCTCGCCCTCTTCGATCACGGGGAAGAACGCCATATAGGTCGTGCCGTTATACTCCAAGGCATCAACGTATTCCAGTTCAATGTCGTTGCCGTCCTCGTCGGTCAGGGTAATGAAATTGGGGCCAAATTCCTCACTCATAGGAGTACCTCCTGTTTAATAGTGTTATCAGTATACATTAGTTTGTCTGCAAATGCAAGGAAATGCAAACAGGGAAAAACAGGGGAAAAGACAGCCTGACCGATGGAAAAACAGCGGGAAAAGGGTAACAGCAGGAAAATCACAACTTTTTTGGACAAAATGCAAGTGGATTTTTCCTTGACAGCCATGTTACAATATACTCGTAATAATATGGTCTGTTATGTAAATTTTTCAGTTTAGCAAAGGAGGTGGCCGCAATGAGTGAATATCGTGAGCAGCGTACCCCACGAAGAAGCGAGCGAAGAAGCGGCGCCGCAAAGAAAACCAGACTTACCATGATTATCGGAACGATCCTTGCGATCGGACTTGCAACAAGCCTGATGTTTTTCGGCATTTTCATGATCTACGTCCACACGGCGCTTGCACCCGAACTGGACGTGGACGCATCGGGCTATACGCTCAAGCAGAGCTCCACGGTCTATTATCAGGACAGAGCAACGGGGGAGTGGAAAGAGCTGACGAAGATCCACGGCACGGAAAACCGCACGCTGGTAGATTTTGAGGATATTCCCGACCACGTCTGGCAGGCACTGGTTTCGATTGAGGATCAGCGTTTCTTTGAGCACCACGGCGTGGACTGGAAGAGCACGGCGCGTTCTGTTTTCGATATGCTGCGCGGCAGTGACTCCACGCGCGGCGGCTCGACCATTACACAGCAGGTCATCAAGAACCTGACGGACGACAACGAAGTGACGATCAAGCGAAAGGTGACGGAGATCTTCCGCGCGCTGCGTTTTGCCAAGAACTATTCGCGTGAAGAGGTTTTGGAGCTGTATCTCAACCTTGTCTACTTCGGACACGGCGCAAACGGCATCCAGGCGGCAGCCGAGGAATACTTTGGAAAAGATGTCAGCGATCTGACCGTTGCAGAGGCGGCAAGTATTGTCGGCATTACGCAATACCCCTCGCTGTATGATCCGTCCCGCGAGGGTACACTCAACAGCGGAAAGACCTACCGTGAGAAAAACAAGGAACGTCAGGAAACGGTTCTCTACAAAATGAACGAGCAGGGCTACCTGAGCGATGAGGAGTATCAGGCCGCGCTGAATGAAAAACTTGTGTTCGTCTGGGATGAGGATTATGTTCCTGCCGGGAGGGACGTGGAGGTCAGTGCGGCAAACACAACGTACGACTCGTTTTTTGTTGAGCAGCTGTTTAATGATGTCGTCAGTGACATGGTGGAGCAGAACGGCTACGGCAAAAAAGTTGCCCAGGATATGCTCTACACCGGCGGCTACGAGATCTACTGCACGGTCGATCCGAAGGTTCAGGAAATTGTGGAGCGTGTCTACGCCGACCGCAGCAATCTGAATTACACCTCCGCCAAGGGCGAGCAGCTCCAGTCCGGCATGACGATTATTGACAACACCACGGGCAATGTGGTGGCGATCGCCGGCCGTATGGGTGAACGCGGCGGTGCGTTTGAGTGGAGCTACGCGGTCAATCCGCGTCCCTGCGGATCCGCGATCAAGCCGCTTGCCGTCTATGCTCCCGCCATTGATGCCGGCGTGATTACACCGGCATCTGTGATCGACGATTATCCTGTGGCGATGATGGGCAATGCCGGGGCGGAATCCATCTGGCCGGTCAACGCTTACTCCGGCTATAAGGGCATCATTACCCTGCAGGACGCGGTTCGTTTTTCTGCCAACCCCACGGCAGTGCGTGTGCTGCAGGCACTGACACCGTCGGCATCCTACGCATTCATGACGGACAAGCTCAATTTCACGACGCTGACCGGTGACGACATTACCGCAGCCGGCGCTTTGGCACTGGGCGGCCTGAGCCGTGGTGTGACGACGCTGGAAATGGCGGCGGGTTATGCCTCCTTTGCCAATAACGGTATCTATACCACGCCGCGTACCTACACGGAGGTCAAGAACCACAACGGAAAGACCGTGCTTGAAAACAAGAGCGAATCTCACGTTGCGATGAAGGAAAGCACCGCTTATGCGATGATCGATCTTTTGAAGGGTGTTGTCAACTCTGCCGGCGGTACCGGTACGGGAGCGGCGTTCTCCGGCATGACGATCGCCGGTAAGACCGGTTCGACCAACAGCAACTGTGACCGTTACTTTGTCGGTCTTACGCCGTACTATACCGGTGCGGTCTGGGTCGGTTACGATACGCCCACGCGAATCGTAGCGTCCGGCAACCCGGCGGCAACCCTGTGGAAGAAGGTCATGAGCGAGGTTCATGCGAATCTTCCCAACAAAAACTTCAATGTGAGCGGAGGCGACATGGTGAGCGTTACGGTCTGTGCGCAAACAGGACTTCTGGCAGGACCGTCCTGTGCGTCAACGCACACAGTCGAGGTGGCAAACGGCTCTGCCCCTGTGCTTACCTGTGATGCGCACATTACCGCAACGGTCTGCCCCGAGTCCGGTCTTCTTGCGTCGGAGCATTGTCCCGGTGCATCGACAGTGTCCGTGCTTGACTTAAGTCAGTCGAACGTGTCGGAGGCGTGGGGCTATCAACGCACCATGATGTATCAGCCGCTTACCGCTGCAGAATCGGCAACCTACGCGGCACAGCTGGAGGACGGCACGATCGCGGAAATGCCGCATGGGGCTCCCGTTACAGCGAATGACGGCAGCGTGCGGCTGTACAGTGACCTGATGGGGCGCGGTATGTGTACCGTGCATAAGAGCGGATCTCCGACCCTGCCGTCTAATGATCCCGACACAGATAGTCAGACAGACGGGGGCGATGTGGCGAGCGAAGAAAATCAAAACGGAACTTTTCTCGACTGGCTGCTCAATACAGGCAATACGAATCATTAAGACAAAAAGGGCGTTCAAGCGAACGCCCTTTTTGCAGATTGTCAAAAAACCTGCCTTTGCCGGATTTTCGGGAAGGAAGATAGTGTGAAAGAAACCCAGGGGGGTGTCTTTCGCGGTTTTAATCATAAGTTTTGCAACTTTTTTGAAAGTTGCAAAACTTGCTCAGCTTGTCGAAAAGACTTTTTCGACAAGCTGAAAAAGGGCGTTCAAGCGAACGCCCTTTTGTTATGCCTTCTGTGAGCTGAGACGGTAGGTTTGCGCGGCGAGCAGAAGCAAAAAAGGAAACGAGATCATGCCCGCTACGCCAAAAGTACAAAAACCGAGATACATGGCAAATAGTGATGCCACCGGCGGCAGTCCCGCCTGGGAGGCAAGCAGCTTCGGCTCAAGCACGTTGCGTACAAGCAGCGTGCAAAGGTAGAGCGCGAGCAGGACGATGGCTTTGGGAACGGAGGAAAACAGGAGTGTGAGCAGCGCCCATGGGACGAGTGCCGTTCCCGTTCCGAAAACCGGCAGTGCATCAAGCAGCGTGATGAGGAAGGCAAGCAGCAGCGCGTACTCCTGACGCATGAGGAAAAAACCGAGCAGAAGCTGCAGGAAGGTCAGAAGACTGATGGTAAGCTCTGCGCGAAAATAGCGGGACAGAGACTGCGTGACGCCGCTGCGAAAGAGACGGAGTGAGCGCACGGCCCTGCCCGAGAGCCTGCTTTTGATGGCAAGACAGAGCGTGGGGTATGATGTGATCGTGAAGTAGACAGCAAGTACGGCAGTCGCACAGCTGAGGATCCTCCTCGGCAGCGCTGCGGCAAAGGAGGCAAGAAACGAGAGAATCCGCCCGGCGAGATCGGAGAGAAAGGACTCTGCATTGGATAGCGCCTGCATAACAACGGCGTAAAGAGAATCGCGCAGCCATTGCGGAAAAGTTGCGCTGTACCCGTCCAGACGCGCAAAAAAACCATCCAGGATCTCAGGCGTCCGTGCAAGAAGAGAGGGTGCCTTTTCCAGCAGCGCGTATGCCTGATTGGCGAGTGTCGTTCCCAGCAGTGAGAGCAGTCCGCCCAGAAGGAACAGCAGCACCAGCGTCAGCAGCAGCGCGGAAAAGCTGCGGCGAAAGTGCAGACGGGACCTGAGAAATACGACCACCGGCTCCACTGCGGCCGCAACGCCAAGCGCGAGCAGGAACGGCAGTACCCACCAGAAAAGATACCGGAACACAAGGTAGAAAAGACCGCACGCACCGGCGGCGGAGAATAGGTACAGCAGGAATTTCTTGCAGGATTGCTCGGACAAAGGCTTCCTCTCCTCTCTGAAAAATTTACTTGCAACAAGCGCAAATTTGTGATACGCTTATCCGGAATAAGGACAAATGACCGTGTGAGGCGAACAATAATGATGAAAGCAGCAAAGTATTATATTGTTTCCGCGCAGGCGCTTCCTGAGATTTTTATCCAGGTCGCGGAGGCGAAACGGATGCTCCAGTCCGGCGAGGTGAAAACTGCCGGAGATGCGGCGAAGGCGGTGGGGATCAGCCGCAGCGCATTTTATAAGTATCGTGATGCAGTGCAGCCATTCAACGACATGAAGACAGGACGCATCATCACGTTCTATGCAATGCTGAAAAATAACCCGGGCGTTCTTTCCAATGTACTGTCTATTTTTGCCGTTTCCGGCGCGAATATACTGACGATCAACCAGAGTATCCCGACCAACGGATGCGCGGCAGTGACGATTTCCGCGGAGACCTCGGAGATGGAGGAGACGCTTGAGGAGCTGATGGCGCGTGCCGTGTCGCTCGACGGCGTTGTCAAGTTTGAGATTCTTGCCGGCTGAGGAACCGGGGAAGGCGAAAAGGCATAACATGGATTGGCAAACTGCTTAAGGCAGATTGCCAATCCATCTTTTTTGCGAGAGGGGTCTTAATGAGCCTGTATGTGCAGAAATTTGGCGGCAGCTCAGTTGCGAATACTGAAAAGATGCTGCACGCTGCCTATATAATCAAGAATACCTATGAGGAGGGCAACGATGTTATCGTTGTCCTCTCGGCACAGGGAGATACCACAGATCACCTTCTCAGCGCGGCAAGGGAGATCAGCAGTGAGCCGTCTTTGCGTGAGCTGGACGCGCTGCTCTCCACCGGGGAGCAGACGTCTGTTGCCCTTTGCGCGATGGCACTGCACACGCTCGGCGTTCCCGCCGTATCGCTTTGCGCATGGCAGGTGCCGATTTTAACTGTCGGGGAGCATGGCGGCGCCGAGGTTTCCATTATCGGACGCGATCGCGTGGAGCGCGAGCTGCGCGAGCACCGTGTGGTACTCATCGCGGGATTTCAAGGTGTAAACGAAAATGGGGACGTGACCACACTTGGCCGCGGCGGAAGTGACCTGAGTGCGGTAGCGATGTCGGAGGCATTTCACGCAGACCGCTGCCAAATCTATACGGACGTTGCTGGAATTTATACCACGGATCCGCGCATCTGCCCGGAGGCAAAGCATCTGGATCGTATCTCCTACGATGAGATGTTATTGCTTTCCCAAAAAGGAGCGCAGGTGCTTCACGATAAAAGTGTTGCGCTTGCAAAACGCTGCAGTGTGCTGTTGGAGGTGCGCTCGTGTGAGGCGGAAGGCGACGGCAGTATCGTTACTGCGCAGGGCAGCGGGGATGCTGTGACCGGTGTGACGAAGAAAATCTGCGGCGGCAGTGAGCTTGCCGGCATAACTGCGGTGGGACAGGGTCTCCCGAGCGCTGAGACGGTGCGTGTCTGTATCGAAGCGCTCGAACGGCAGGGGATCACCGTGTACGGCGTGGAGGAAGGAAAAGCGTACCTGACGATCTTCGTGCAGCGCAGCAATGCCGATGAGGCACTTTGCATCGTGCATCATGCGCTCCTGTCATGCTGAACGGTAACGGTAGGTATATGACGAAAAAGGCGGGAAATCCCGCCTTTTTCATTGCAAAACATGACCAGTCATGATAAAATTACAACACAGAGAAACGGAGGAAACGCGATGGAACAGTCTTTTGCAAAAATATTGGCTGTCGCCGGCAAGGGCGGCGTCGGAAAGACGTCGGTTTCGGCGGCAATGGTGCGCCTTCTGGTCGAAGCGTATCCGGATAAGCGTATCCTCGCGATCGATGCGGACCCTGCCGTCGGACTTTCCACCGCGCTCGGCATTGAGGTGGGGGAAACGCTGGACGATATCCGCCGCGAGGTGGCAGACGAGGTCACAGACCGTCAGGGCGGCGGCGTGAGCGATATTCTTCAGAGTGTTAAGGGAAGACTCCTTGCCGCAATGGACAAGCGGGACGGTTACGATTTCTTTGCCATCGGCAGACCGGAGACAGCGGGCTGCTACTGCGCGGTCAATACCTACCTGCGTCAAGTCATTAGCCTGCTCATAGGGGAGTACGACTATGTTGTGATCGACAGCGAAGCCGGCATTGAGCAGATCAACCGCCGGGTGCTTGAAAAGGTGACGCATCTTTTGCTGGTGTCTGATGCGAGCAGGAAGGGCATCGAGGTCATCAGAACGGTACGGCGCGTTGCAGACGAGCTGGTGATGTACGAAAGGTGCGGCGCGATCCTCAACCGCGTTCTTGACAAAGAGATGCTTGCCTCTGTTGATACGGGGAATATTCCCGTGCTTGCTGCCATTGGAGAGGATGCGGCGCAGACGGAATTTGACATTTTGGGAAAGACCGTCTTTGACCTGCCGGAGAGTGCCGGCGTGATCGAAGGAACCAGAAAGGCACTTACCGCGCTTGACATACTATGAGGAGGATACCGATATGGAACACAATCATGAGCACACGCATGAGTATACCCATAGCCATGAGCACACGCACGAACATAACCACCATCACGAACACGAAGCTTGCGGAAATGACCGCACCAAGGCACTGCTTGCTTATATGATCGACCACAACGATCATCACGCGGAGGAGCTTGCCGGACTGCTCGAAAGCGTGGACGGTGCAGCGAAAAAGAAGCTGACCGAGGCCATTGGAAGCTTTGAGGTTGCAAATGTCCAGCTTCGTGAGGTGCTGGAGCTTCTGGAGGAATAACCATGTGTCTGTCGAATGTATATCAAAACGAAAAAACAAAAGAAAATCTCCTCTGCTCCGATGTGACCACCATCGAAACGGATGGTAGCACCGTGACGCTTACGGACCTTTTCGGTCGCAAGCTGACGGTCGAGGGAACGCTCAAACGTGCTGATCTGACCGGCGGCACGGTGATTTTAAACGTTGCGGAATAATAGACAGCAAGTAAAAAAGCTGACCAATTCGGTCAGCTTTTTTCTTTACTTATGTACGCGGTGATCGCCTCTGTTCGCACTGCGAAGTCCGATCTCTGTGCCGCGGCAGATGCGCACAAGATTGTCGCGGTGCCTGTAAACAATCACAAGTGAGGCGGTGCACAGAATCAGCGCGGCAAGTATATTCTGTGTTATGGCGCAGTAGATGGGCAGCGAAATCACTGTTGTCATCGTACCGAGCACGATGTAGTCCGTCACGAGCGTAATGACGGCAACGGCGAGCAACAGAACCAGCGCAAATTTCCAGTGCAGGGCAAGTGCCATGCCGAGATAAGATGCAAATCCCTTGCCGCCGCGGAACCTGAGATAGAACGGGAACATATGCCCAAACACGCAGGCAACACCCGCAACCACGCCGGCAAGCACCGTTTCGGGGAAAAGATACTTGGCAAGCAGCACCGCGGCAGCAGCCTTGCCGATGTCGTGCAGACCGACAAGAACGCCGGCCTTCCAACCCATGAGGATCATCGCATTCGAGGCGCCCGGGTTTCCGCTTCCGCCTGCGCGCAGGTCAACCCTCTTCAGCGCGGCAAGGTAGGTCGCCATATTGGATGTGCCGATGAGATAGCCGATGAGAATGATGATGAAATAGGTCATAAACTATTCTCCGAATTTCAACTTGTCTTTCGCGATCTGCTTTGCATAGCGATCCTCTTCCGAGAAGATGCAGCCGCAATACTTCTGCATATAAAGGCCGAGCTCGCGTGCTTTGGCCTGTCCCTCCCGAAAGCCGGGACGGAAATCGCGGTACAGGAACTCCACACCGTACCGCTCTCCCATCTTTTCCCCCACAGCCTTGAGAAGCTCGTGGTTCTGGTACGGGGAAATCAGAAGAGAGGAGGTGAACGCTTCAAAGCCGTGCTCACTTGCGTATTTTGCCGCTGTGCCGAGACGAATGGTATAGCAGTGTGCGCAGCGGTGGTCGATGTCAGCGGAAACGGCCTTGACAAATTCACGCAGACCGTAGTCCTCCAACACCTTGACCGTTACGCCGATACTCTCACCGTAGGATAGGAGTGTGTCGCGGCGCATCTTGTATTCCTGATAGGGGTGAATGTTGGGGTTAAACCAGAGCGATGTCGGTTCGATCCCCTCGCTGCGCAAAGTGTCGATGCAGTACACCGAGCAGGGCGCGCAGCAGCTGTGCAGCAGGATCTTATCCATGGACTTCTCCTCAGTGCGTTCTTTTTACTCAGTTTAGCACAGTTTTTCTGCACTGACAACCGCAACTTTTTGGATTGACTACAGAGGTGTCTTTGGGGTATAATACATTGATTTATTATGTAGTATTGCGCCCTTCGCATAGAAAACGGCGCTGACGGGCGGCAAAAGCCGCTATACAGGAGGATACGATATGTGGATTGCGGACGGCTGGAACGATTACGAATTGCTTGACTGCGGCAACGGCGAAAAGCTGGAACGATGGGACAAGCAGATTTTGGTGCGCCCTGACCCACAGGCAATTTGGGAAACGCCGCACGAAAACCGCGGATGGAAGAGTGCGCAGGGACGCTACTATCGCTCGTCCTCCGGCGGCGGTCACTGGGACAAGGACAAACTGCCGGAATCCTGGCAGGTAAAATACAGAGACCTTACCTTCCAGGTCAAGCCCATGAATTTTAAGCACACCGGCCTGTTCCCCGAGCAGGCAGTCAACTGGGACTTTGCCCGGGAAAAGATCGAACAGGCGGGCCGTCCCATCAGGGTGCTGAATCTCTTTGCCTATACCGGCGGTGCAACGGTTGCGTGTGCCGCCTCGGGCGCACAGGTGTGTCACTGCGATGCGGCGAAGGGTATGGTCAGCTGGGCAAAGGAAAACGCGCGCGTGAGCGGCCTTTCCGATGCTCCGATCCGCTGGATCATTGACGACTGTGCCAAGTTCGTTGAGCGTGAGATCCGCCGCGGCAAGACATATGACGCCATTATCATGGATCCGCCGAGCTACGGCCGCGGTCCGGGCGGCGAAGTATGGAAACTGGAGGATAATCTGTTTCCGTTTGTCAAGCTCTGCACGCAGGTGCTTTCCGACAAGCCGTTATTTGTCATCATCAATTCTTATACGACCGGACTTGCCCCCTCCGTGCTTGGCTATATGCTCAGTGTTCTGGTCAAGGAGAAATTCGGCGGCAAGGTGACGTGGGATGAGCTTGGCCTTCCTGTGACGGAGACCGGCCTTGCTCTGCCCTGCGGCGCAACGGGCCGCTGGTGCAGCGAATAAATAGAGCGGTACAGACCGCAAAGGATATATTATGTCAACTATGATTGAAACGAAAAACCTGACGTTTTCCTATCCGGCCGCAGAGGGCGAGCGTGGCACACTTGCGCTTGACGGCGTGAGCCTTTCTATTGAGGAAGGCAGTTTTGTCGTGATCCTCGGTCACAACGGGAGCGGAAAGTCCACACTTGCCAAGACATTCAACGCGGTGCTTCTGCCGTCCGGCGGAACGGTGTATGTGGACGGGATGGATACGACCGATGAGGAGATTCTGCTTGAGATCCGCCGCCGTGTAGGTATGGTGTTCCAAAATCCGGACAACCAGATCGTGGCGAATGTTGTGGAAGAGGATGTTGCGTTTGCACCGGAGAATCTCGGCGTGCCGAGTGAAGAGATCCGTCTGCGCGTCGATCAGGCGCTTGCTGCCGTCGGGATGGAGAAGTTCGTGCAGCACGCGCCGCACCTGCTCTCCGGCGGACAGAAGCAGCGCATCGCCATTGCGGGCGTGCTTGCGATGAAGCCGAAGTGCATCGTACTCGACGAGGCGACTGCGATGCTTGATCCCATCGGACGCAGCGAGGTGCTCTCCACGGTCGAGCGTCTGCACGAGCAGGACGGTATCACCGTCGTGCTCATCACGCATCACATGAATGAAGCGGAGCATGCGGACCGCGTGATCGTTATGAACAACGGTCATCTGACAATGGACGGTACGCCGCGTGAGGTGTTCTCGCGCAAGGCGGAGCTCGAGCAGATCGGGCTGACCGTGCCGGACACGGTGACACTTCTTCATTCACTGCGGCAGAGCGGTATGGAGGTACCGCTCGATGCCGTTACGGTGGAGGAATGTGCCGCCGCGATCATGAAAAATTTTTGATATAAGGGGACCGCACCTTGGAAGAGATTATTCGCGTTGAAAACTTAACACACACCTATGGTGAGGGGACTCCGTTTCGCCGCAGTGCCGTGGAGGATATGTCGCTGTCCGTCTACCGCGGCGAGTTTCTGGGCATTATCGGACATACCGGCAGCGGTAAATCAACGATGATCCAGCATCTCAACGGCTTGCTCAAGCCGACAGAAGGGCACATCTATCTGGACGGAAAGGATATCTGGGAGGAACCGAAAAAGATCCGTGACGTGCGGTTCCGTGTGGGGCTTGTGTTCCAGTATCCGGAGTACCAGCTGTTTGAGGATACCGTCTATCGCGATATTGCATTCGGCCCGACCAACATGGGCTTGGAGAAAGACGAAGTGGACAGGCGCGTCCGCGCTGCCGTCCGCTTTGCGGGACTGAGCGAGGAGGTTTTGGACAAATCTCCGTTCGCGCTTTCCGGCGGTCAGAAACGCCGTGTCGCCATTGCGGGCGTCATCGCCATGGAGCCGGAGGTGCTCGTGCTCGATGAGCCGACCGCCGGCCTCGATCCGAAGGGCAGAAGGGAACTTCTTGCCAACATTCAGATGTATCACAAGGAGCGTGGAACGACCATCGTACTGGTCAGCCACTCCATGGAAGAGATCGCTCAGAACGCAGACCGCATTGTCGTTCTCTCCGATGCCCATGTATTGATGAGCGGCACGCCGCGTGAGGTGTTTTCCCACGGGGACGAGCTGCTTCGTGCCGGTCTCGATGTGCCGCAGATCACGCGCGTTGCCATGGCGCTGAAGGAGCAGGGCCTTGCCATTGATCCGGCTGTCTACACAGTGGAGGAGCTCAGCCGTGCCATCCTTTCACTCGGGAAGGGAGGCGCTGTATCATGCTGAAGGATATTACGCTCGGTCAGTATTTCCCCGGCAATACGCTGGCACATCGCCTTGACCCACGCACGAAGCTGATGATCACGATCCTCTATATCGTGGCGCTGTTTTCGGCGCACTCAATTTATGCTTATGTCGCTTTGATCGTGACACTGCTCATATCCGTCAAGGTCTCCGGGGTGGGGGCGAAGGCGCTGCTGCGCGGACTGAAGCCGGTGCTGTTCATCATCGCTTTTACGGCAATTTTGAATCTATTCTATACCCCCGGCACGGAACTGGTGCATTTTTGGATCTTCCGCATTACAAAGGAGGGTGTACGCACTGCCGTGACGATGATGGCGCGTATTACGCTGCTCATCATGGGAACGTTCCTCCTGACCTACACGACCTCACCGATTCATCTTACCGACGGATTGGAGAGCCTATTAAGTCCGCTCAAGAGGCTCAAGCTTCCTGTGCATGAGCTTGCAATGATGATGTCCATTGCGCTGCGCTTTATTCCCACGCTCATCGAGGAGACGGATAAGATCATGTCCGCGCAGAAGGCGCGCGGCGCCGATTTTGAAAGCGGCAGCATTTTCCAGCGTGCCAAGGCACTGATTCCGCTGCTGGTGCCTCTGTTTGTCAGTGCATTCCGCCGTGCCGATGAGCTGGCGACCGCGATGGAATGCCGTTGCTACCACGGCGGCGAGGGGCGTACCAAGCTCCACGTCCTCCGCTATGCGGCAAAGGACTACGCGGTGCTCGCGTTCTATCTTATGCTGGCGGTGGGTATCATCATTTTTGACTAAAGTTCAGAAAAAGGACACCAATTATGCGAAATATCGCCTTAAAATTGATGTATAACGGTTCGGCATATCACGGCTGGCAGGTGCAGAAAAATGCCGTCACCGTATGTGAGACCATGGAGCGTGCGCTCTCTATGGTCTGCGGTGAGCCGATCAAGCTGGTCGGCTGCGGTAGGACAGATGCAGGCGTCCATGCCGAATACTATATCGCCAATTTTCGCACGAATTCCCGTATTCCTGTTGACCGTCTGCCGTTTGCCGTCAACACGCACACGCCGGAAGATATTGTCGTGCGTGAGGCGCTGGAGGTGGCGGACGATTTTAACGCGATCCTCTCCTGCCGGAAGAAGGAATACACCTATCGCATTTACAACTCACGCATCAAGAACCCGTTTTATGTTAACCGCGCATATTTTTACCCCAAGCATCTTGATGAAGAGCTAATGGATCGCGCAGCGCGTGCATTTGAGGGAACGCACGATTTTCGCGCGGTCCGCTCTGTCGGGACGGAGACGAAGACCACAGTGCGCACGATCTACTACTGCCGCGTGACGAGAAACGGCGAGCTTCTGGAGCTTAAGGTCTGCGCAAACGGTTTTTTGTATAACATGGTACGGGCAATTACCGGAACGGTTTTGTACGCAGCGGAAGGGAAGCTCACACCCGAAGATATTCCGAAGATTCTGGAGTCGGGTGACCGCACGCTTGCCGGTCCCACGGTACCGCCCGGCGGCCTGTATATGACAAAAGTCTGGTATGAGGATGAACGACTCAATGCGGAAACGGAAATCTGACAATTTATCGCGTGACGATTTTCAGCGTGAGCAGGCGCCCCCCCGCCGGCACGGATCCCTGCGCCGTGCGGGAAAGCTCATCGTGGTGCTTGCGCTGGTGCTTGCCGTTGTTCTCGTCGCGGCCTATCGGGACTTGAGCAGCTTTGACAGTGTGCGCAGACTCTTTTCCTACAACAAGGTCACGCAGGACGAACAGGGCAAGGCAGAGCTATACAGCTTTGACAATGACCGCACGAATGTATATGCCATGCTGGGCGAGCGGCTGATTGTGGCATCTACGACCGGCGTTTCGGTTTTGGCAAACGACGGTACGCAGGTATACGCACAAAGCGTGCATATGACGCACCCTGCCGTTATCGTCGGCAGGCAGACGGCACTTGCCTATGACATCGGCGGACAGACGGCGATTCTCCTCGGGGAAAAGGGGTTGATCCGCGATTGCGGAGACATCAGTGATGCGGGAATTCTTTCTGCGTCACTCAATTCCTCGGACTATCTGACACTGACAACGGAAAAGAGCGGTTATAAGTCGGTGGTTTCGGCGTATGATCCCTCGGGAAACGCCATTTTTGCGTTCAACTCGTCCGACCACTATGTGATCGATGCCTGCGTTTTGCGCGACTGCAAGCATCTTGCGGCGGTGACGCTTGGCGAGGCAGACGGAGCGTTTGCCAGTACACTCAATTTTTATTCACTCTCAAGTGAAACGGCGGAGTCCAAAAACATTCTCAACGGCTCTCTGGTGCTCTCACTCGGAAGAGTCGGCGGAAAGCTCGCAACGATCGCAGATGACCGATTCACTGTGTTCGGCGCGGACGGATCGCTCTGCGGCAGCTATCGCTATGACTATCCGTATCTGCGCGCACACAGCACGGGGGGAACGGACTTTGTGACGCTGCTGCTCAGCCGTTATAAAAGCGGCAGCACACTCAAGCTGGTCACAGTGTCCGCCAATGGGGAAAAGAACGGTGAGACCGATATCAGCAAGGAGGTCCTCGGGATCTCGGCGGCAGGCAAATATGTTGCCGTGCTGTGCAGTGACAGCCTGACGATCTACACTTCGGATCTGAATGAATATGCGACGCTGAGCAATACGGCGTACGCCAGATCCGTCATCATGCGCGAGGACGGCACAGCACTGCTGCTGGGTGCTTCAAGCGCGTGGCTATTTATTCCGTAAATGACAGCATTTTTCACTTGAAAGAGAGGAGAAAGACATGAATAATGGACTTATCATTGACGGCATGTTTGTCTTGATCCTGCTCGTGAGCTTTCTTATCGGGGCAAAACGCGGCCTGTTCAAGAGCTTGATGGGGCTTGTCGTGGTGATCGCGGCAATCCTTGGGGCGGCAATAATCGCCGGAAAGTTTACAGAGCCGGTGACGGAATTTGTGCTGCCCAGGGTTGAGGAGAAGGTGTCCTCATGGCTCGGTGTGCCGGAAAATCTGACGATGCAGGATTTTGCTGCCGGCAGCACTTCTTCAGACAGCTCGGTGAATCCAATAATGAGCGGGTGGTTTGAAAAGCTGGAACGGTGGGAAGGCGGCGACCGCTTTTTCGGACATATCGGGGAGAGTGCGGCAAATGCCGCGCAGACAGCGGTTCGTTCCCTGGTGGAGAGTGCTGTTCATGCGGTGCTGCTGTTGCTCAGCTTTGTGCTTTTGCTGATTTTGCTTAAGCTGCTGACAAGACTGATGGATCATGTTTTTGACCTTCCCGGACTCCATGCGCTCAATACGCTTGGGGGTGGCGTCTTCGGATTGCTTGAAGCGGTGGTTTTGATCTATCTTGTTCTGTGGCTTACGCCGAAGCTCGGCATCACGTTTTTCCGTGATCATGCAGACACTACATACCTTTTGAAATTTTTTATGACACATACCCCTTTTACAGTCATTTCGATGATTGCATCCCTGAATGGAGGAAACTAACGAATGCAGCCACAACTTTGTTCCAAATGTAAAAAGAATCTTGCCGTCGTGTTCATTACCCGGCAGGAAAACGGACAGAACATCAACGAGGGACTCTGCCTCAAATGCGCGAAAAATCTGGGACTTCCGCAGGTCGATGAGATGATGCGCCGTATGGGCATTACTGATGAAGACCTTGACAACATTTCCAACGAGATGATGGGCGCGTTCGGCGGCGCGGAAAATCTGGAAGGACTTGCCGACGCGGACAATATGGACGATGAGGAGGACGATGGCAAGACCGCCACCTTCCCGTTCCTCAGCCGTTTCTTCGGCGGTTCGCCGAACAATAACGACAGTGCTGACAACGGCGGTGCCGACACACAGCCGCGCCGCGGTGATAAAAAGGTGGAAAAAGGCAGCAAGCACAAATTCCTTGACAATTACTGCATCAACCTTTCCCAGCGTGCCCGCGAGGGAAAACTGGACGCAGTGATCGGCAGGGCGGAGGAGATCGAGCGCGTGGTGCAGATTTTGAACCGCCGTCAAAAGAACAATCCCTGCCTGATCGGTGAGCCGGGTGTCGGTAAGACCGCCATCGCCGAGGGGCTTGCCCAGCGCATCGTCAACGGCGATGTCCCGTTCAAGCTGCACGCCAAGGAAGTGTATCTGCTCGACCTGACGGCACTTGTTGCCGGTACGCAGTTCCGCGGCCAGTTTGAAAGCCGCATGAAGGGACTCATTGAAGAAATTCGCAAGATGGGCAACGTCATTCTCGTCATTGACGAGGTGCATAACATCGTCGGTGCGGGTGATGCCGAGGGCAGCATGAACGCCGCCAATATTCTGAAGCCCGCTCTCTCCCGCGGCGAGATCCAGGTGATCGGTGCGACGACCTTCACCGAATACCGAAAGCACATTGAGAAGGACACCGCGCTCGAGCGCCGCTTCCAGCCCGTCACGGTCAACGAGCCGAACATGGAGGACACACTTAAGATCCTCAAGGGCATTGCCCACTATTACGAGGCGTTCCACGGCGTGAAGATCCCCGAGGGCATCCTGCGTCAGGCGGTGCTGCTTTCCGAGCGCTATATCACCGACCGCTTCCTGCCCGATAAGGCCATCGACCTCATCGATGAAGCCTGCTCCGACATGAATCTCCACGATAAGGTCATCAATCGCCGCATGGAGATCGAACAGGCCGTTGCAGATTTTGAGAAGGAAAAGACAATGCTCGAGGAAAAGGCAGCACAGGACGGTGCCGAAGCGGACTACGAGCGTATTGCCGAGCTGCGCAGCCGCATTATGCAGAGCAGGGCAGAACTTGATGCGCTTGGCACCGAGGCACCTACGCTGACGATGGATAACCTTGCCCGCGTCATCGAGCTGTGGACGAAGATCCCGGCAAGCCGCATCCGCGAGGACGAGTTCAAGCGTCTTTCCGAGCTGGATCAGCGTCTCAGGACGCATATCATCGGGCAGGACGAGGCGATTGCCTCCGTTTCCGCTGCGATCCGCCGCAACCGCGTGGGTATTTCGCCCAAGCACAAGCCGGTCAGCTTCATCTTTGTCGGCCCCACCGGCGTCGGCAAGACGGAGCTTGTCAAGCAGCTTGCACAGGATCTGTTCAACTCCCCCGATTCTCTGATTCGCTTGGATATGTCGGAGTTTATGGAAAAGCATTCCGTCTCCCGTATTGTCGGCTCGCCTCCCGGTTATGTCGGCTATGATGAGGCAGGACAGCTCACCGAGAAGATTCGCCGCAAGCCATATGCTGTGATCCTCTTCGATGAGATCGAAAAGGCGCATCCCGATGTCATGAACGTCCTGCTGCAGATCCTCGATGACGGTGAGATCACCGATTCCCACGGACGTAAGGTGAACTTTGAAAACACCGTCATCGTGATGACCTCCAACGCCGGATCTGACCGCAAGGAGGGCACTGTCGGCTTCGGCCATACGATGAACGAGCAGAACCGCGACCGTGCGCTCAAGGCGCTTGGTGAGTTCCTGCGCCCCGAGTTTATTAACCGCGTGGACGAGATCATCTGCTTCAACCGTCTGGATGAGCAGAACTTTGAGGGGATTGCCCGCATCATGCTCGACGATCTTAAAACGAGCCTGGAAGAAAAGGGCCTGCACTTCAGCTATGACGATGCGGTGGTCAAGTACCTTACGCATAAGTCGTTTTCCACGACCTACGGTGCGCGCAATCTGCGCCGCACGATCCAGAAGGAGCTGGAGGACGTCATGGCAAGCCGCATTATCGATTCGTACGAGCATCCCGTCACACAGCTGCGTGCTGTGATGGAGGGTGACAAGCTTGTGATCCAAAGCCTGTAAGGAGGGGAGACCGTGTTCCGCTTTTTCCGCAAGGACATTGAAAAACGATGCGCCTACTGTGAGTGCGGCAGCGTCATCAGCGATACGGAGGTGGTCTGCTCCCGCAAGGGTGTCGTGAGTGCTGCCGATCACTGCCGCCGTTTTCGCTACGATCCGCTCAAACGTGTTCCGCCCCGTCCTGCGGTACTGGACGAGGGAAAACACAGCGCAGAGGAGTTTTCGCTGTAACATTGGGCTGTGAGCCCGGAAAATAGAAAGAAGGCTTATTATGGAGATCAAAAACGTCTACGCAGTCTATTTCAGTGCCACCGGCAATACCCGCAAAATTGTCACTACTCTTGCCAACGCCCTTGCAGAGAGCTTTGAAGTCCCTCTGGAGCTTGTGGACTTTACGCGCCCCTTTGCAAGAGAGGAGAGCTATTCCTTTACCGAAAAGGATCTTGTTGTGTTCGGTACCCCGACCTATGCCGGCAAGATCCCCAATAAGCTCCTTGACTATGTTAAGACCGGCTTTGTCGGAAATGATGCACTTGCCGTCCCTGTTGTGACCTTCGGCAACCGCAGCTTCGACAACTCTCTTGCCGAGCTTTGCGCCTGCCTCGAGGCAGACGGCTTCCACACGATCGCCGGCGGCGCGTTTGCCTGCCAGCACGCTTTTTCCGATACCCTCGCCGCCGGCCGCCCCGACAGCGACGATATGACGATCCTTGCCAAGCTCGGATCCGCTGTGGTCGGCAAGGTCGGTAAGATGACGGAGATTCCCACCCCCGTCAAGGTCGATGGTGACGCAGACGCGCCGTACTATGTCCCCAAGGGACTCGACGGTGAGCCAAAGAAGTTCCTCAAGGCAACGCCCAAGACGGATTTGAATAAGTGCACCAACTGCGGCGTGTGTGCCTCTCTCTGCCCGATGGGCAGTATCAACCCCGAAAACGCTGCTGAGGTCATCGGTATTTGCATCAAGTGTCATTCCTGTGTGAAGAACTGCCCCGAGAGAGCAAAGTTCTTCGATGACGAGGCGTTCCTTTCCCATAAGGCGATGCTTGAACGCGATTATACCCGCCGCGCTGAGGATAAGATCTTTACCGAGTAAGGAAACTGCGGCGAAAAGGAACTGAAAAAAACAATACATAAGGGGCAAGACCGCACGGATGCCGGTCTTGCCCCTTTGAGTATTTTTTTTGTGGGGTTTTTCGATTTCCCCGGCGCAAAGAAAACCTCTGCCTGCTCAGTTTTCGTCCTTTTCCTCCGGTTCCGTCCAATCCACCATGGTGGCAACACAGCGGTGAATGGGCGTGCCCAGCTCGTGAAACTTCGCTTCATAGTCGGTCATGACGCCGCAGATCCCGTTTGCATGGAGGTCATCCGTCACTTCGGAAAGAACAAAGCCGTATTGAGGAATTTCCTCAATCGACCATGCGAACAGCTTGGTGTTGTCCGTCTTAAAGTGGATCTGACCGCCGTCCTTGAGAATCTGGCGATAGAGCTTGAGGAAAACACCGTGCGTCAGCCGACGCTTTGCCTGACCTTTGGGCGGCCACGGATCGCAGAAGTTGATGTAGATGCGGTCCACCTCGTCCTTTTCAAAAAATTCCGGTAGCTGATTGGCGTCTGCCACGACAAAAAAGACATTTTTGAGGTTTGCCGCCGCGGCGCGTTCCATCGCAACAACAAGTGCGTCCGGCACTTTCTCCACCGCGATAAAGAGAACGTCCGGCTCGTTTGCCGCAGTTTCGACGGTGAAACGTCCCTTGCCGCAGCCGAGCTCGATCCGCAGCTCACGGGAGTAGGGCATCAATTCGTGCCAATGTCCCTTGCGCTCATAGGGATCCTTGATCTGGTAGGATTCGCACCGCTCCATGCGGGGAATCAGGTTTTTCTTTTTACGCATACGCATGAGGGAGACCTCGCTTTTTTTTTGATTCGCCTCTATCATAACGAAAAGAAGGGCAAAATGCAAGACGAGGCAATGAAAAATGCCGATTACGGCAATTTCATGCAAGGATTGCAGCAGATTGTTAAAAATGAAACGTTTCTTGCAAAAATACAACAAATAGCCGAAATTTTTTTGCGAAAAGTGATATTTCTCTTGCAAATCTGAAACGGATTGCATATAATAAACACAAATTATAAAAGAGGAGAATTTGCCATGTCCTTTGTGAAATATGAACCCATGGGCGATATTGCCTATCTGACAATTGACCGCCCATCGGCACTGAATGCACTCAATGCACAGGTGCTCTCCGACCTGAGCGATGCGCTTGATCAGATCGATCTCGATGCGATCCGCTGCGTGATCGTGCGCGGTGCAGGGGAGAAGTCCTTTGTTGCCGGCGCGGACATTGCACAGATGAAGGAGCTCAATGCTGTGGAAGGCGAAAGCTTCGGCAAGAAGGGCAACGATGTGATGCTCAAGCTGGAAAAGCTCCCGATCCCGACGATTGCTGCTGTTGGCGGCTACGCACTCGGCGGCGGCTGCGAGCTTGCCATGGCATGCGACATTCGCATCTGCTCGGATACGGCCGTGTTCGGTCAGCCGGAAGTGGGTCTGGGTATTACGCCGGGCTTTGGCGGAACGCAGCGTCTGGTGCGTCTTGTCGGAGCGGGCATGGCGAAGCAGATGATCTATACCGCGCGCAACATTAAGGCGGAGGAAGCCTGCCGCATCGGTCTTGTGAATGCGGTTTATCCCCTTGATGAGCTGTATAGCGCGGCGGAGAAAATGGCCAGGCAGATCGCTGCTAACGCACCCATTGCCGTGCGTGCCTCCAAAAAGGCGATCAACGAAGGTCTGCAGGTCGATATCGACCGCGCTGTTGTGATTGAAGAGGAAAGCTTCGGCTCCTGCTTCGGAACGGCAGACCAGCGAGAGGGCATGGGGGCATTTCTTGAAAAGCGCAAGCACGAACCGTTCACGAATTGCTGAATGCAGTTTTTGATAAAAAAGACATTATTTATATAGGAGGAACATATTATGAAAGTAGCAGTTTTTGGTGCCGGCACGATGGGCAGCGGCATCGCACAGGTTTTCGCAGCACACGGTCACACCACGCTGATGTACGCTTCCAGCGTTGCATCTGCACAGCGCCACAAGGATAAGCTCGATGCTTCCCTGCAGAAGCGCGTGGAAAAAGGCAAGATGACGCAGGAAGCCAAGGACGCCCTCATGGCCAATATTCTCGTCGAGGAGAAGTCCGCCGCCGCTGACGCCGATCTCATTATCGAGTGCGCCAAGGAAGAAATGGCTTACAAGCGCGCCATGCTCAGCGAACTGGACGAGATCTGCAAGGAAAACACTGTCTTTGCTACCAACACTTCCTCTCTGTCCGTTACGGAAATGGGCCTCGGTCTCAAGCACCCCGTCATCGGTATGCACTTCTTCAACCCTGTGCCCAGTATGAAGCTCGTTGAAGTCATCCGCGGTGCCAACACCACGCAGGAGACCTTCGATTTCATCTACAACCTTTCCAAGGAAATCGGCAAGGAACCGGTTGAGGTTGCCGAAGCTCCCGGCTTCGTCGTCAACAAGGTCCTTATCCCGATGATCAATGAGGCCATCGGTCTTGTTGAGACCGGCGTTGCCTCCGTTGAGGACATTGACAAGGCCATGATGCTCGGTGCCAATCACCCGATGGGACCCCTCGCTCTCGGCGATTTCATCGGCCTGGACGTCTGCCTTGCCATCATGAATGTTCTTCTCGAGGAGACCGGCGATCCCAAGTATCGCCCTGCACTTCTCCTTAAGAAGATGGTTCGCGGCGGTCAGCTTGGCCGCAAGTCCGGCAAGGGCTTCTATGATTACAGCAAATAAATAAAAATGCAGGCAAAAGGCAGGTTTATCACCTGCCTTTTGTGATATCTATCCACAAATCCCTTGGAAAATGACGGAATTCTGTCATGTGAAATGAGCAAAAGCAACAAAACATGCAATCGAAATTTGTCAAAAAAGTTAAATTCCAAAATGGAATGCAACTTTGCCTTGCATATTTAAGGGTCGACGCTTATAATATTTTCATACGGAACTGATTTGTGAAAAATTAGACAATCCAAATAACATTATTAGTGAAGGAGCAAAAGACTATGGATTTTCATCTGACCAAAGAGCATCTGCTGGTCCGGAAAATGTACCGTGACTTTGCAGAGACCGAAGTCAAGCCCCTGGCTGAGGAAATCGATGAGGAAGAGCGCTTCCCCATGGAGACCGTCGAAAAGATGGCCAAACTCGGCATGATGGGCATTTACTTCCCCAAGCAGTACGGCGGTGCCGGCGGTGACGTCCTTTCCTATGCCATGTGCGTGGAAGAACTGGCAAAGGTTTGCGGCACGACTGCTGTTATCGTTTCTGCACACACTTCTCTTTGCTGCGCCCCCATTTTCGAAAATGGTACTGAGGAGCAGAAGATGAAGTATCTGCCTGACCTGCTCTCCGGCAAGAAGATCGGCGCTTTCGGTCTGACCGAGCCCAACGCCGGTACCGATGCTTCCGGTCAGCAGACCACTGCTGTCCTTGACGGCGACCACTATGTTCTCAATGGCTCCAAGTGCTTCATCACCAACGGCACTGTTGCCGAGACGTTCGTTGTTTTTGCCATGACCGACAAGGCCAAGGGCAACCACGGCATTTCCGCTTTCATCGTGGAAAAGAGCTTCCCCGGCTTCTCCGTCGGTAAGCATGAGAAGAAGATGGGTATCCGCGGATCCTCCACCTGTGACCTCGTTTTTGAAGACTGCATCGTCCCGAAGGAAAATCTCCTCGGCAAGGAAGGCGATGGCTTCAAGATCGCTATGAAGACCCTCGATGGCGGCCGTATCGGTATCGCTTCCCAGGCTCTCGGCCTTGGCGAAGGCGCTATCCTCGAAGCCATCAAGTACACCAAGGAGCGCATTCAGTTCAAGCGTCGCCTGTCCCAGTTCCAGAACACCCAGTTCCAGCTCGCTGACATGCACTGCAAGATGCAGGCTGCGCAGTATCTGGTCTATGCCGCTGCCATGAAGAAGCAGAACCACGAAGATTACTCCATGGACGCTTCCATGGCCAAGCTCTTTGCTGCTGAAGCTGCCTCCGATGTCACCCGCCGCGCTGTCCAGCTCTTCGGTGGTTACGGCTACACCCGTGAGTATCCCGTTGAGCGCATGATGCGCGATGCGAAGATCACCGAAATCTACGAAGGTACTTCCGAAGTCCAGCGTATGGTCATCGCCAAGTATCTTGGTGTGAACTAAATAAGGAGGTAACAAAAAAATGAAGATTCTTGTTTGCGTTAAGCAGGTCCCCGATACCTCCGGTAAGGTCGCCGTCAATCCCGACGGTACCCTGAACCGCGCTTCCATGCAGACCATCATCAACCCCGATGATATGAACGCCGTTGAGGCCGCTCTCAAGCTCAAGGACGAGCTGGGCTGCAAGGTCACGGTCGTCACCATGGGTCCTCCTCCCGCAGAAGGTATGCTGCGTGAGCTGATGGCCATGGGCGCTGATGACGGTTATCTGGTTTCCGCCCGCGAATTCGGCGGCTCCGATACTTATGCCACTTCTCAGATCCTCGCTGCTGCTCTCGACACCATCGGCATTGATGCTGACGATATCGTCTTCTGCGGCCGTCAGGCTATCGATGGCGACACCGCTCAGGTCGGTCCCCAGATCGCTGAAAAGCTGCATCTGCCCCAGATCACCTATGCTGCCGACATCAAGAAGGATGGCAACACCATCACGGTTAAGCGTATCCTTGAGGATGGCTACATGACCATCAAGACCCAGACCCCGTGCCTGGTCACCTGCATCAAGGAGCTCAACACCCCGCGTTACATGTCCGTTTCCGGTGTGTTCGAAGCCTACTCCAAGCCCATGACCGTTCTGGACTACAACGCCCTGAAGGATCACCCTCTCATCGACGCCACCACCATCGGCCTCAAGGGCTCTCCCACCAACATCCTGACCTCTTTCACGCCTCCTCAGAAGGGCGCCGGCCAGATGCTGGAAGGCAACGACATGGCTACCTGCGAAAAGCTCGCCGGTATCCTGCTCGACAAGCACATCATTTAAGGAAAGGAGAACACTACAATGGTTGAAAATTATAACAGCGCCGCAATCGCTGAATTCAAAAACGTTTGGGTTTTCTGCGAACAGCGTCAGGGCAAGATGATGCCCACCACGTTCGAACTGATCTCCGAAGGCCGCAAGCTCGCTGACGAGCTCGGTGTCAACCTCTGCGGTCTCCTCCTGGGCGACAACATTGAAGGCATCGCCAAGGAACTGGGCGGCTACGGTGCCGACGAAGTCATCGTCTGCGACCACCCCATGCTCAAGAACTACACCACCGACGCTTATGCCAAGGTTATCTGCGACGTCATCTCCGAGATGAAGCCCGAGGCATTCCTCATCGGTGCTACCAACATCGGTCGTGACCTCGGCCCCCGCTGCGCAGCCCGTCTGCACACCGGCCTTTGCGCTGACTGCACGCACCTCGATGTTGATATGCCCATCTACAAGGACTTCCTGCGCGGCGCTTCCACGCTCCCCGAAGAGAAGATCGAGAAGATGAACACTGCCAAGGTCATGGGTGAGGATCACGATGTTTCCCGCGACCTCAAGATGACCCGTCCGGCATTCGGCGGTAACCTGATGGCTACCATCATCTGCCCGCGCTTCCGTCCCGCTATGGCTACTGTCCGTCCTGGCGTTATGAAGAAGGCCCCGTTCGATCAGAAGAAGGCTGACGCTGTCAAGCTCACCAAGTACGATGTCAAACTCGAAGCTGCTGATATGCAGACCGAGGTCGTCGAGGTCGTCAAGGCTGCCAAGAAGCTCGTTGACCTCATCGGCGCTGACTTCATCGTTTCCGTCGGCCGTGGTATCTCCAAGGACGTCGAAGGCGGCATCAAGCTGGCAGAAGAACTCGCTGACGTGCTCGGCGGCGTTGTCGGCGGCTCCCGTGTTGCCATCGACTCCGGCTGGCTCACGGCTGACCATCAGGTCGGTCAGACCGGCAAGACCGTTCACCCGAAGGTCTATGTCGCCCTCGGTATCTCCGGCTCCATCCAGCACAAGGCCGGTATGAGCGAGTCCGAGTGCATCATCGCCGTCAACAAGAACGAGACCGCTCCGATCTTCGAGATCGCTGACTACGGTATCTGCGGCGACCTGTTCAAGGTCACCCCGATGCTCACCGAAGCGTTCAAGGCTGCAAAGGCCAGCAAGTAAGCTTTTTCATTGCATCAAAAAGAGGCAAGCATGTGCTTGCCTCTTTTTTTTGTCAAAAAAACTGTCTTTGTCGGATTTTCGGGAAGGAAGATAGTGTGAAAGAAACCCAGGAGGGGTGTCTTTCACGGTTTTGATCATAAGTTTTGCAGCTTTTTTGAAAGCTGCAAAACTTGCTCATCCTGCCGAAAAGACTTTTTCGACAGGATGAGGCAAGCATGTGCTTGCCTCTTTTTTGCGCATTTTTGACATTATTTCCATAAAGTTTGCGCGGCATTTTCACCGTTTCCGTACATACTAAGCATCGGGTATTGCAGGAAAAAGAAGTGAGGAGAAATTCAAAAATGAAGAAAACCCTTGCCATTTTATCCGCTATGCTGCTTCTGGTGTTCTCGCTCACCGCTTGCGGTGAGAAGACCGGCAACAATAGCGGTACGGACAATCAGAATACCGCGCAGAATCAGGAGAATGGTCAGAATACCGGCAATACCGGCACAACCGGCAACGGCAATATGACCGGAGACACCGGCACGGCCGGGAACAATACGGCCGGAAGCATTATCGGCGGTATTGCCGGTGCAGGCAGAGACGCAGCCAACGGTATGATGGGCGGTAAGAACAACGGCGCAGGCGTTACGGACAATAGTATGGCAAGTCCGAGCGGCCGCAATACCGTCAACGGTAAGACAAGTGCTTACGGAAACACCAACGCAACTGCCAATGCCCAGCTTCGCGGCAACAGCAGAAGTGTTACCGGTACGCAGGCAAGCGCCGGTACTATGCTTTCCGGCGATGAGCAGTATGAGCGCATGCTGGCAAATGCCCGTGTCCATGATACCGACGGATTTCTGCTCGACGGAGAAAATCCGCACTACACCACTTGGTAAAAACTCCGCTCCCGATTTCTTTTGCCGGAAAACGGGGGCGGAACATTTATGGGCGAAAAACGCAGAGGTTGACGAAACGAGGCGAAAACAGTATAATTTTAGTGAGAAGGGAAGTGCCTGTTATGAAAGAAGAAATCCACGCCAATTTATCCGTCCGTATTTTTACCGATCAAAAGTGTTTTGGCCCGGGTGTCGCGCAGCTGCTGCGCTATGTGGACGAGTTGCACTCCCTGCGTGCGGCGGCACTTGCCATGTCGATGGCGTACTCAAAGGCGTGGACGGTGATCCACAATGCCGAAACCGGACTCGGATTCAAGCTGCTTTGCAGTGTGACCGGCGGGAAAAACGGCGGCGGGGCGGTTCTGACGGAGGAAGCGCGGAAGATGATCTCCGCCTATGAGGAGTATTGCGAAAAGCTCCATGCATTTGGGGATACCCTGTTTGAAGAAACCTTCGCTTTTTACCATGATTTGGTCAAGGAGAACAATGCTTGACAAACGTTTTTGTGCGTGATACACTACGAAACGTCAAATGGCTTTGACGGGGAAGAAACCGAGAGGCACTGCTCAGAGAGGGACGCGTTTGGTGTGAGCGTCCTGCAAAATGCTTCGGCTGTACCACCCCTGAGCCGCCCACGAAACAAGTGGGACGGGACCTCCCGTTACAGAGGACACGAGCGACGGCGCAAGCCGTAAGCAGGGTGGAACCGTGGAATACTTAGTATCCCACCCCTGATTGATCTCAGGGGTGGGATTTTTCTTGCCCCGAAAACGAAAAGGAGAATGAACCATGTCTGAAGAAAATCTGTACAGCTTTGAAAACGAACAGTATCGCCGCACCTACTGGCATACCTGTTCCCACGTTCTGGCACAGGCCGTTAAGCGCCTGTACCCCGATGTCAAGCTCGCCATCGGCCCGAGCATTGACACCGGCTTCTATTATGACTTCGACGCACCGTTCAACTTTACGCAGGAGCATCTCGATGCGCTCGAAGCCGAGATGCGCAAGATCTGCAAGGAAAAGCTCAAGCTCGAACGCTTCGAGCTGCCCCGCGCCGAAGCGATCAAGTTCATGGAAGAGAAGGAAGAACCCTACAAGGTAGAGCTCATCAACGACCTGCCACAAGATGCCGTCATCAGCTTCTATAAGCAGGGCGAATTTACCGATCTTTGCGCCGGCCCGCACCTGGACTCCACCGGACGCATCAAGGGCAACGCCATCAAGCTCACGCAGTGCTGCGGCGCTTACTGGCGCGGCGATTCCAACCGCAAGATGCTCCAGCGTATCTATGCCGTTGCCTTCCCCAACAAGGACGAGCTGGACGAGTATGTCAAGCAGCGTGAAGAGGCGCTCAAGCGCGACCACAACAAGCTCGGCCGCGAGCTGGAGTACTTCACCACCGTTGACGCCATCGGACAGGGCCTGCCCATCATGCTGCCCAAGGGTGCGCGTGTGATCCAGCTGCTCCAGCGCTGGGTCGAGGATACCGAACAGAAGCGCGGATACCTCCTCACCAAGACGCCGCTGATGGCCAAGCGCGACCTGTACCGTATTTCCGGCCACTGGGATCACTATCTGGATGGTATGTTTATTCTCGGGGATCCGTATGACGAGGAAAAGGAGTGCTTCGCTCTGCGTCCCATGACCTGCCCGTTCCAGTATCAGGTCTATCTCAATCGCCAGCGTTCTTACCGTGATCTCCCCATGCGGCTGGGCGAGACCTCGACGCTTTTCCGCAACGAGGACTCCGGAGAAATGCACGGCCTCATTCGCGTTCGTCAGTTCACCATTTCCGAGGGTCACCTGGTGCTGCGTCCCGATCAGCTTGAAGAAGAATTCAAGGGCTGCCTTGACCTTGCCAAGTACTGCCTTGACACGGTCGGTATGCTCGATAAGTGCACTTTCCGTTTCTCCCAGTGGGATCCTGCCAACCCCAACAACAAGTATGAGGGTACCAAGGAGCAGTGGGAAGAGGCTCAGCGTGTCATGGGCCAGATCCTTGACGATCTGGGCGTTAAGTATGAGATCGGCATCGACGAGGCTGCGTTCTACGGCCCCAAGCTCGATATCCAGTATAAGAACGTCTATGGCAAGGAGGATACCCTTGTCACCATTCAGATCGACATGCTGCTTGCCCAGCGTTTCGGCATGTATTACATTGACGAAAACGGCGAAAAGGCGCTGCCTTATATCATCCACCGCACCTCTCTCGGCTGCTATGAGCGCACGCTTGCCTATCTCATTGAGGAGTATGCCGGTGCTCTGCCGACCTGGATGGCGCCCGAGCAGGTTCGCTTCCTGCCGGTCACTGACCGCGCCGGTGATTACTGCGCGGAAGCCGCAAAGAAGCTTGAGAGCCTCGGTTATCGTGTCGAGGTCGACTACCGCAACGAGAAGATCGGCAAGAAGATCCGTGAGGCACAGATCGACAAGGTGCCGTACATGGTTATTGTCGGTGACCGCGATATCGAGAACAGCACCGTTTCTCCGCGCCACCGTGCGGATGGCGATCTCGGTGCGATGAGCATGGACGAATTCACCGCGATCCTAAAGGAAGTCGTCGATTCCAAGGCAAAGAAGTAAAAAGGATAAAAAGATGCTCCCTGAAGATGAGATTTCGGGAGCATCTTTTTGCCTTATCAGGAACAATGGAATTCAAATTCTTCTAATGTTCTTAAAGGTCTTGATGATAATTGTTAATAAAAACAAATTATACAAAAAGAAATGAGCACGTTTGTAAAGAACGACAAAAATACGCAAGACATCTTGCAAGTTTCAAGAAAATACGATAGAATACAGTTGCCTTGAAAGGGGCAACAACGTCATTTTGATGTATTTTGTTCATGGCGTCCGAACCTTACTTTGGTTACATAATAAGGGAGGACGCTGTGCGCGAAATCAGTCAAAGGACAAAAATCAAAAAGGAGATTGAGTATGAAAAAGTTTTTAGCTCTCGTCCTGTCTGTTCTCATGGTTCTCTCCCTCGTCGCTTGCGGCGGTGAAAAGACCACCGACACGGACACCACCCCCGACACCACCACTACTGAGCCTGTTGACGTCGTTCTGGCTACCGGCGGTACCTCCGGCACCTACTATGCTGTTGGCGGCGTTCTTCAGACCGTCCTCGGCGACAAGCTCACCCTCTGCAACCTGACTGTTGAATCCACCGGCGCTTCCAAGGCCAACGTCAACATGATGACCGACGGCGAAGCTCAGATGGCTATTCTTCAGTCCGACGTTCTCAACTATGCTCACGAAGGCACCTTCACCTTCGCTGAGACCGGTGCTGAGACCTCCGCTCTGTGGGTCATGGGCATCTACAACGAGACCGTTCAGATCCTTGCCAAGCCCGGCATCAACACCGTTTCCGACCTCAAGGGCAAGACCGTCTGCGTCGGTGACGTCGGTTCCGGTACCGAAGTCAACGCATGGCAGGTTCTCGGCGCTGTCGGCCTGACCAAGGACGACGTCAATGCTGTGAACGGCTCCTTCCAGGATGGCGTTGACCAGCTCAAGGACGGCAAGATCGATGCCGCCTTCACCGTCGCCGGTGCTCCCACCACTGCTATCGTCGACTATGCTACCACCAACGAGCTCAACCTCGTCTCCCTCTCTGCTGACGAGCTTGCCAAGGTTACCGCTGAGTATCCGTTCCTCGTTGAGGACAACCTCGCTGCCGGTACCTACACCGGTCAGGATGCTGAAGTCTGCTGCGTCGCCGTCCAGGCCGCTCTCGTTGCTGACGAGACCGTTTCCGAGGATGTCGTTTATGAGCTGGTTAAGGCTATCTATGACAATCAGGCTGATCTGACCGCTGGCCATGCCAAGTGGGGCCTGCTCTCCCTCGAGACCGCTCTTGACAACACCGCTCCCATGCATCCCGGTGCTGAGAAGTACTACAAGGAAGTCGGTGCGCTGTAAGACGCCCACTGAAGGTAGTGTGTTAGCGTGAAACCGCGTAAACGCATAACTGCAGCCGCTGCAATAATATTGATTATTGCAGCGGCTGTCCTCTTGATTCCCCGTACAGGCTACTATCTCACGCTTCGCAATCGCGATACCGGTGAGATTTATGCACGGTATCGCATGGGAGAGGGAGACCGTTTTTCCGTAACATTTACCCACTCTGTGAATAAGTATCCGTTGACGGACACTTATGAAATAGAAAACAAAACCATTTATGTGGAAGAAACCACATACTGTTCCTTTGGCGCCGGCGTCCAGACCGAGCTGAATCCCGGTGAGACTCTTACCGAGGTCTATGTTGATCGCGCGGATTATCACGGTCGGGCAATGGTGATTGGGAATATCCATCAGGATAGGACCAATGTGGGCTACATCGTCGGCACGGTCTATGATCATGTGCTGAATGTAAACGGCGAGGATGTAAGCCTGCGTGATTTGTGTGGAAGAAATTCGCCCGTCCGCTTTCATTATGAGTTCTGGCTCTTTTAAACGGACAGGCGCTCAAAAATAAAAATAGGAGGAGACTTAAGTATGGCTGAAAATGAGAACCTCAACCAGACTCCGGTTGCTGACGCTGATGTCGGCACGGCTGCTGACGTTGAGGCAATAATGAAAAAGTACGACCGTGAGTCCAACACCCGTTATTGGGAAGGCGTCCCCAAGACCATCCTGCGTGTGCTCACGGCAGCCTTCGGCATTTACCTGATCATTGCAAACATGTTCCTCAAGATGGACGAGCGTGCCCGCCGTCCGATCTTCCTGGGCATTGTTATCCTGCTGGTCTTTGCTTACTATCCCATAAAGAAGGGCTCCACGAAGGTTAACCACATTCCCTGGTATGATGTGGTGCTGGCGCTTGTCGGCTCCTTCTGCTACTTCTTCTATCCGATGAATCTTGAAAAGATCGTCAATGCCGGTACCCGTATCAATAAGATCTTTGCGCCCGGCGGTGTACCCCTGCTGATCGTCTTTGCCATTATCGGCACGCTGATCCTTGTTGAGTGCTGCCGCCGCGTCGTGGGTATTCCTATTATCTGCGTGTCCGGCGTGTTTGTGCTCTACGCCTTCTTCGGCGCAGGCAAGGACCTCAAGACGGTCATGTACAACCTGTTCTATACCACCACCGGCATCCTCGGCACCCCGATCGGCGTCTGCTCGACCTACATCGCGCTGTTCGTCATTTTCGGTGCGTTCCTGGAAGCCACCGGTGTTGCCAACTTCTTCATTGACTGCGCCAACGCGCTGGTCGGCTGGGCCTCCGGCGGTCCTGCGAAGGTCGCTGTCGTTTCTTCCGCTCTTTGCGGCATGGTCTCCGGTTCCTCCGTCGGTAACACCGTTACCACCGGTTCCGTCACCATTCCCATGATGAAGAAGACCGGCTATCCCCCCGAATTTGCCGGCGCCGTTGAGGCTGCTTCCTCTACCGGCGGTCAGATCATGCCCCCGATCATGGGCGCTGCTGCGTTCCTGATGGCGGAAATGGTCGGCGTTCCTTACGGCAAGATCATTGTCCGTGCCATTCTCCCTGCCTTCCTGTACTTCCTCGGTATCTTCCTGGAAGTCCATCTCAAGGCGAAGAAGCTCGGACTCAAGGGTCTGCCCAAGGAAAATCTCCCCAAGTGGAAGATGCTCCTGCCCGAGATGTATCTCATTCTCCCGCTGGTCGTCCTGGTTTACATGATCATGGTCGGCTTCACCATGGCTACTGCTGCAGTCTATGCAACGCTGTACTGCATTGTTGCTTCCATGGTCAGCCGTGAAGAGGGCAAGAAAAAGCTCGTTATGGCGATCCCGTTCATTCCGCTGCTGATCATGACATTCACCAGCAGAAGCTTTGATGCCGGCACGTTTATGGGTGACTATGGCTCTTTGATGTTTGTTGGTATCGCATTTGTGATCATGATCGTCAACTATGCCATCAGCAAGATCAACCGCAAGAGTCTGCCCACTGTGATCGATGCCTTTGAAAACGGCGGCAAGAACTGCCTGTCCGTCGGTATCGCCTGCGGTATGGCCGGTATTATCGCCGGTGTCGTCACGATGACCGGTCTTGGCCAGATTCTGATCGGCGCGATCGTTCGCCTTGCCAACGGCCGCCTGATCATTGCTCTCGTTCTCACCATGCTCTGCTGCATCGTTCTCGGCATGGGCGTTCCCACCACCGCGAACTACATCATCATGGCCACCACCTGCGCGCCGATCCTGGCGTCCGGTATGCACATGGAGCTGATGGCGGCACATATGTTCTGCTTCTACTTCGGCATCGTTGCGGACATCACGCCTCCCGTTGCCCTCGCTGCCTACGCAGGCTCTGCCATTGCCAAGGCACCTCCGATGAAGACTGCGGTGAACGCGACCAAGCTTGCCATTGCGGCATTCCTTGTTCCGTACATCTTTGCGTTTAACAATGCCATGCTCTTTATCAACACCAAGCCGCTCGACGTGGTTCTGGTTATCGTGACCTCTACGATCGGTATGCTGCTCATCGCAATCAGCATGGTCGGCTACTTCATGCGTGACACGAACATGATCCTGCGTCTTGTCTGTGCTGCCGGCGGTCTGCTGCTGATCATTCCGGGCACTGTCACCGACCTGGTCGGTCTTGCCGTTCTGGTTGCGGTCTTCCTGCTCCAGAAGGCAGAGAATGCCCACGACAAGAAGGCACTTTCCTGACCGTATCTATTCAAAAAAGAACGCTTCCTTCGGGAAGCGTTCTTTTTTTGCGTTTCTTTCGATAGGATAGGGGAGAAGGAGCGTGTTATTATGCCGAAAATATACCTTTCTCCCTCCACACAGGAGTCAAATCCTTACATTACCGGCAGCGGCAGTGAGGAGTATAATATGAATCTGCTGGCAGACGAGTTGGAGCCGTACCTTTTCTCCAATGCTATTTCCTTTGTCCGCAACACACCGGACATGACGGCGGCGTCCTCCATTGCCCAGGCGAACAGCATTGGCGGCTTTGACTTCTACCTTGCCCTCCACTCCAATGCAGCAGGGGCAGGAAATGAGGGAAACGTCCGCGGAGTGATTGCATTTTATTATCCCACAAGCGCCAATGGCAAGCGCGCCGCGGAGTTGTTTGCCGCACGGCTGCGCGAGGTCTACCCACTGCCGAATCTCGTGACTACAGTATCCACAACATCGCTCGGCGAGGTGCGCCGTCCCAATTTTCCGGCAAATTTGATTGAGATCGGCTACCATGATAACTACGAGGATGCTCTTTGGATCGAAAACAACCGCGATGCCATCGCGCAGGCGCTGGCACGAGGATTGACAGACTATTTCGGCCTGCCGTTTATCTATCCGACGACGCAGCGCATCGGGGTGGTGCAGACCAGCGGCTCGCCGCTTCTTTTGCGTGACTATCCGGGTACAAACGGGGCCGTCCTTGCGCAGATACCAAACGGGGCGAGTGTTATGATCTACGGCGAGTGGCAGGGGTGGTACACCGTGCGCTATGAAGGGCAGCTCGGCTATGCAGCGCAGGCGTATATCCAAGCGTGATTCCGCCCTCTATCTTTCCATTTTGCTCGGAACCCCCCATTTTCCCTTGACAGTTGACCATAAAATGGGGTAATATAAACAATGGATTTATGGAGGGGAGAAAAAGGGGTTCTCCCGTTTGTGATTCAAAATACCCATTATATAGATACAAAACATACGAAATAGGAGGAATCCATGCTCAAAACTATCATCATTGCTGTGGTAGCGTTGGGAATTGGTATTCTTCTCGGTATTGTCCTGCAAAAGAGCAAAGAAAAAAAGGCTGAAATGACGATCGCTGACGCCGAGGCCAAGGCACTGCAGATCGAAAATGATGCACATAAGCGCGCGGAAAGCAAGACGAAGGAAATGCTTTTGGAGGCAAAAGAGGAAATTTTGCGCTCCAGAAATGAATACGAGAAGGAAGCCAAGGAACGCCGCATCGAACAGCAAAAGCAGGAGCGCCGTCTGCAGCAGAAGGAAGAAAACATCGACCGCAAGACGGAAACGCTTGAAAAGCGCGAAGAGGCGCTGAACCAGAAGCATGCAGCTCTGGACAAAGAGAACGAAGAAATCAAGATCATCAAGCGCAGCCAGACCGAAATGCTGGAGCGGATCTCCGGTTTTACGGCGGAAGAAGCAAAGAAATACCTGATCGACCAGGTCGAGATGGAAGTGACGCATGAAACCGCGCTTAAGATTAAGGAGATCGAACAGCGTGCGAAGGAGGAGTCCGATCAGCGTGCACGCGAGATCGTTGCCTCTGCCATTCAGCGCTGTGCTGCTGATCATGTCGCGGAAATCACCGTCAGTGTGGTACCCCTGCCCAATGACGAGATGAAAGGCCGCATCATTGGCCGCGAAGGCCGCAATATCCGTACCATCGAAACGATGACCGGTGTCGATCTTATTATCGACGATACCCCTGAAGCGATCACCGTTTCCTGCTTTGAGCCGGTTCGCCGCGAAGTGGCGAGACTTGCGCTGGAAAAGCTGATTGCTGACGGACGCATTCACCCCACCCACATCGAAGAGATGGTGGCGAAGGCTCGCCGCGAGGTGGATGCTGTCATTAAGTCTGAGGGTGAACGTGCCATTCTGGAAACCGGTGTGCGCGGCATTCACCCGGAGCTTGTTAAGCTTCTCGGCCGTCTGCATTATCGCACGAGCTACGGTCAGAATGTCCTGCAGCATTCCATTGAAGTGTCCCACCTTGCCGGCATGATGGCAGCGGATCTCGGTGCCGATGTCCAGGCTGCCAAGCGTGCAGGTCTGCTGCACGATATCGGCAAGTCGATCGACCATGAGATGGAAGGCACCCATGTTGCACTCGGTGTCGAGTTCCTGCGAAAGTATCACGAGAAGGACGACATTATCCATGCCGTTCAGGCACATCATAACGATGTGGAGCCGCAGACTATCGTTGCCTGTATCGTGCAGGCTGCTGATGCGATCTCTGCCGCCCGCCCCGGTGCCCGCCGCGAAAATCTTGAGAACTACATCAAGCGTCTTGAGCAGCTCGAAGAGATTACCGGCAGTTATCCCGGCGTCGACAAGGCTTACGCGATTCAGGCCGGCCGTGAAGTACGCGTCATGGTCAAGCCTGAGCAGGTCAGTGAAGACCAGATGGTCATCCTCGCCCGCGAGCTTGCCAAAAAGATCGAGGCAGAGATGGAATATCCCGGCCAGATCAAGGTTCATGTTCTGCGTGAGACCACCGCAGTTGAATATGCGAAGTAAACAAGTAATAAAAAAGAACCGCTTCGGCGGTTCTTTTTTGCTGTCAGTTAAAATTTCGGGAAGGAAGATAGTGTGAAAAAAACCCAGGAGGGGTGTCTTTCACGATTTTGAACATAAGTTTTGCAGCTTTCCCAAAAGCTGCAAAACTTGCTCAGCTTGCCGAAAAAGCTTTTTCGACAAGCTGAGAACCGCTTCGGCGGTTCTTTTTTACCTGTGCGGGCAAAATACCATAGGGTGCAACTTGCGTTTTTTTTGCATCCTTGCTATACTGAATAAAACTTTACTTGGAAACGGGGAATACCCTATGATCTATCGTGTGTTAGCCATTGGCGATGTGGTGGGTGCGTGCGGCGTGAAGCATCTTTGCAAAAACCTGCGCGGTGTCAAAAAGCTCAAGGACGTTCATTTTACCGTTGTCAACGGCGAAAACGCCGCAATGGTCGGGCTTACTCGAGATGACGCGGAGCAGATGTTTGCTGCCGGTGCAGATGTCATCACGCTTGGCAACCATACGTTCGGCAAAATGCAGATCAAAGACTATCTGGACGACTGCCCGTATATTCTTCGCCCGGCAAACCTCGGCTCACGCGTACCCGGCAGGGGATACGGTATATTTGACTGCGGCCATGTGCGTATCGGCGTGATGAATCTCATCGGCCGCTGCGATCTTGCCTGGAAAGCAGACGATCCCTTTCGCACGGCGGATGAGCTGCTGAAAAATGGCGAAAAACCCACCTTTACCCTTGTGGATTTTCATGCCGAGGCAACGAGCGAAAAGCTTGCCATGGGGTACTATCTGGATGGCCGCGTGAGCGCTCTTTGGGGCACGCACACCCATGTCCCGACTGCGGACGAAGAGGTTTTCCCGAAGGGAACGGGCTATCTTTCCGACCTCGGCATGACAGGAGCTGTCAGAAGTGTACTCGGCATCAAGGTGGAGCAGTCTATCGAGGGCTTTCTCGGCGGATTACCCGGAAGATACCAGGAGCCGGGCGGCGCGTGCAAGATGCAGGGTGCGGTCTTCAGTTTAGACAGCGACACCGGCCTGTGTGTCGGCGTTGAGCGAATCGACATCAGATAAAGGAGAAAAGTATGTCCATCGAAAAGGTAAGAGCGTATTTTGAACAATTCGGTATCGCGGATCGCATCCGTGAGTTTGATGTGTCCAGCGCCACGGTTGACCTTGCGGCGATCGCCGTGGGCGTGGAGGGTGCGCGCATCGCCAAGTCCATGAGCTTCAAACTCTCGGACACCGAACCGATCATCATTGTCACGGCGGGCGATATGAAAATTGACAACGCCAAGTATAAGGCTCATTTCCACGTTAAGGCGAAGATGCTCACCTTTGAGGAAGCCTGCGACTTTACCGGCCACGCGCCCGGCGGCGTGTGCTCCTTTGCCCTGCCGGAAAACGTCAAGACCTATCTCGATGTTTCCATGAAGCGTTTTGATACTGTTTTTCCTGCTGCAGGCAGTTCCAACAGTGCCATCGAAATGACTTGCGAGGAGCTGGAGAGGTATTCTTCTAACTTTGTTGAATGGGTGGACGTTTGCAAAAGCAAGGAATGAGGCAGGAGGGGGAAGAAGCGATGTCCGTCAAAATCATACACGCGGCGGACCTCCATCTGGACTCCGCCTTCGGCGCGTTGAGCCGCGAGCAGGCGAAGCTGCGCCGCCGCGAAGGACGCGAGCTGATGGAGCGTCTTTCAAATTATGTAAACCAGCAGCGTGCTGATCTTGTCCTGCTTGCCGGCGACCTGTTTGACGGCGAGGTGACCTACCGCGAAACGATCGAGCAGCTGCGCGATGCACTGGAGAGCATGTCTGCGCGTGTGTTTATCGCGCCCGGAAACCACGACTTTTACAGCGCCAGAAGTCCGTATGCAACGCTTGCCTGGCCGGAAAATGTACATATTTTCAAAAGAGCGGAAATTGAGCGTGTTGAGCTGCCGGAGCTTTCCTGCGCTGTCTACGGTGCAGCGTTTACGAATACCGCGCAGGAGCAGAGCCTTTTGGACGGCTTCACGGCGCCGGACGACGGCCTGATACACCTGATGGTGCTCCACGGCGATTTGAACGCGGCGGAAGCGCGCTATTCTCCGCTGACAAAAGAGCAGATCGCGCAGTCAAAGGTCGACTATCTTGCGCTGGGGCACACCCATCTGCACGATGGATTCCATCGGGCAGGGAAAACGGTGTATGCCTATTCTGGTTGTCCGGAGGGGCGAGGCTTTGATGAGCTGGGGGATAAGGGGATCCTGTGCGGCACGGTGGATAAAGGGAAAGCGGAGCTGCAATTCGTCCCGTTTGCCCGCCGCCGGTATGAGATCGTATCTGTCGATGTGACAGACAAAACTCCTGCCGATGCGCTGTCGGCTGAACTCCCGGAGAGTACAGCGCGAGATCTCTACCGTGTGATCTTTACGGGGGAGACGGACGAGCGCGGCGTTGATCTCAGAGCACTGGAAGAGCGGTTTGCACCGGACTTTTTTCACCTTGAGCTGCGGGATGAGACGCATATCAAACAGGACATCTGGGCGCGCAGCGGAGAGGATTCGCTGCGAGGCCTGTTTCTGCGCGAGCTTCGCATGAAATACGAGGCAGCATCAGACGAGGATGAGAAAGCAAAAATTGAGAAGGCGGTGCGCTTCGGGCTTGCCGCGCTCGATGGGCGCGACCTGTGAGCGGAAAGAACGCCGCTGCCGCCGGCCAAAACCTTGACAAGAAAGCAAAAAAACAATACAATATAAATTTAGAAATCTAACCTGAGAGGGAGAAAATAACAATGGCACAGGACAAGAGAGTGGAACAAATCACCGATATGGAGGTCGATTTTGCGCAGTGGTATACGGATATTTGCCGTAAGGCAGAGCTGGTGGAGTACGCCTCCGTCAAGGGCTTTACCATTCTGCGCCCCTATGGCTATGCTATTTGGGAAAACATTCAGAATATTATGGACGGTATGTTCAAAAAGACCGGTCATGTCAACGTGGCGATGCCTGTTCTGATTCCGGAGAGTCTTTTGAAAAAAGAGGGCGAGCTGGTCAACGGCTTCGCTCCTGAGGTTGCATGGGTCACGATGGGCGGCAGCGAAAAGCTGGAGGAGCGTCTTGCTTTCCGGCCCACCTCCGAAACCATGTTCTGCGACCACTGGCACAGCGTGCTGCACTCCTACCGTGAGCTGCCGATGCTCTATAACCAGTGGTGCTCCGTCATTCGCTGGGAAAAGACCACGCGCCCGTTCCTGCGCTCCCGCGAGTTCTGGTGGCAGGAAGGTCACACCATTCACGAGACTGCTGAGGAGGCTCAGAAGGAAACCGAGCAGCAGCTCAACTGCTACGCTGACTTCTTTGAAAATGTTCTTGCCATTCCCGTTGTCCGCGGCCGCAAGACAGAGAAGGAAAAATTTGCCGGTGCCGAGGCGACCTATACCGTTGAGTGCATGATGAAGGACCGCAAGTCCCTTCAGGGCGCGACCTCCCACTATTTCGGCGACAAGTTCTCCCGTGCCTATGACGTGACCTTCACCGGCCGCGACAATAAGCTTCAGTACCCGTTCCAGACCTCCTGGGGCTCCACTACCCGTATGATCGGCGCCGTCATCATGACGCATGGCGACAACAACGGACTTGTTCTGCCGCCGCAGATCGCACCGATTCAGGTCATCGTTCTGCCCATCGCGCAGCACAAGCCCGGCGTTCTTGAAAACGCCGAAAAGCTTCGTGCGCGCCTGGAAGAAGCAGGGATGCGCGTCAAACTGGATGACAGTGACAACTCCATGGGTTGGAAGTGCGCACAGTATGAGATGAAGGGCGTTCCGCTGCGTGTTGAGTGCGGTCCGCGCGATCTCGAAGCCGGTCAGTGCGTACTCGTTCGCCGCAACGACAGCGAGAAGATCACGGTCAAGCTCGAAGACCTCGAGGCCGCAGTTAAGGAGCAGCTTGGCGTCATTCACAAGATGATGTACGAAAAGGCACTCAAAAACATGACCGACAATACCTACGAGGCAAACACCATCGAGGAAGCCGACAAGCTGCAAAAGGAGCACGGCGGCTTCATCAAGACCAAGTGGTGCGGTGAGCTTGACTGCGAGCTTGCCATGAAGGAAAAGGCCGGTATGTCCAGCCGCTGCATGCCGCTCAAGCAGTCCGGCACCAAGGGCAAATGCGTTTGCTGCGGCAGGGAATGCACGACTGACATCTACTGGGGTATCTCCTACTGATATGTTTGCAAAAAGGTTCTCCGATTTTTTCTCGGGGAACCTTTTTGTGCTTTCTGCGTCTAAAGGAGCAGAAACCGGAAGGAGAGGTGGATCCCATGAAAAGAGTCCTTTGCCTGCTGCTTATGGCAGTGATGCTGTTATCTTTTGCCGCCTGCGGTGCGGAGCAGCAGAATCCACAGCCAAATCACGCTGAAGCACCTGCTGACCCTTTGGCGGCGCAGTATCTGGCAGATTACGCGCTCGTGACTGCCCACCTTCCCGAGCTTCCCACGATGCCGAGCGAAGAGGAACTGATGGCGGCATTCGAAAAGATCGACTATGACAAGATGGGCGCAGAGGCCTATCAGCAGGCGCAGGAGAAAATCTGGAACGACTGGGACACCCGCTCCCGTGCCTATGCCAACGCTGTCAGAGAGTTTCGCGGCGAGGGTGTGGATGTGCGGTTTACCGATGGATTTATTGACTACACCAAAGACACTGCGCTGCAGCTTTTTAAGGTGCACAGCGGCGACAATGTGATCTATTCGCCGGCGAATCTCTACCTTGCCCTCGCGATGCTGTCCGAGACCGTGGATGGCGGCAGCCGCACGCAGCTCTTTGACCTGCTCAATCTTGACAGCATCGAGGACGCCCGAAAGTGTGCCGACAGCCTGTGGCGTAATCTTTACAGTGAGACAGCAAGCGGAAAGTGTCTGCTTGCCAACTCCCTTTGGAGCAACGAACAGTATCAGATGAAGCTCGATGCGCTCAAGCCGCTGGGCGAAACCTATCACGCTTCCGTCTACCGCGCCCCAATGGGGGACAAAAAGACCGATGCTGCCATCGGCGAGTGGGTGAACGGGAACACGAATGGGCTTTTACGGGAAGCGGCGCAGTTTGAAACAAAGCCGGAGACGCTCTTTATGCTCCTCTCCACACTCTACTTCAAGGATCAGTGGAGTGACGATTTCAATGTGGGCGCGACAAGCAAAGACACGTTCACCAATGCATCCGGTGAAAAAGAAGAGATCGACTTTATGCACAAGACCGATGACCATATGGGCTTTTTCCGCGACGAGGAAAACGGCTATACGGTCGCTCAGCTCTATTTCAAAAGCGGCGCGGCGATGAGATTTCTCCTGCCTGATGAGGGCGTGGCGCTGCAAGGCCTCATCGAAAACGGCGCTGCCATCGGCGGCTTGCAAATTTACGACATGGGCGTGAATATCCCGGTCGGCGAGATTCATTGGAGCGTACCAAAGTTCGACGTTTCCTCGAATTTGCAGCTCATCGAGGATCTCAAGGCGCTCGGCGTGACCGATGTGTTTGACGATGCGAAAGCGGACTTCTCTCCGCTCGTCGATCTCGACGAGGCTGCCGCCGTGACCTCCGTGCAGCACGCCGCGCGTGTGCTGGTGGACGAAAACGGTTGCGAGGCGGCAGCATTCACCGCCATTACGACAGACGCTACCGCCGCTTTGCCGGAGGAGCTGCCGCAGATCGAGATGAATTTGAACCGCCCATTTACCTTTATGATCACAGGCGTGGACGGCTTGCCGCTGTTTGTCGGCGTGGTCAATACGCTGTAGTCGGATCAGCAGGCGTATTGTTTCAGACAGTCTGCTGTGTTTCTAACACCAAAATGTTTTTCAGATAGAACGAATTATTTTCAGCTTGACAGGATATCATGCAAATGTTACTATCCATTTAAGATGTTAAGCGATTTGGCTCGTTTTCCTTGAAAAGTTTAGAAAAATTGAATAATTTCTTTCGAATGAAAAGCTCAGAAGACGGTGACCGTTGACTGGACTTGGACGAAACTTCGGAAAGCATGGCTTCATGCACCGACGGGGCAAGCACTGCGTGGCGGTGCGAATCTCTCAGGTAATCATACGGAGACGCAATTTATCCATTAGGGGTAATTTGCGTCTCTTTTTGTTTTGTCAGCCAAATAGTTTCATATACTCAACTATCACGAAATCATTACAGGAGGAAGCAAGCATGGAAAAGAAAACACCCTTGTACCAGACGCATGTGGATATGGGCGCAAAGATCGTTGAATTCGGCGGTTTTCTGATGCCGGTCCAGTATCCCACCGGCGTCATCGCAGAGCACATGGCGGTGCGTAAGGCTGCCGGCCTTTTTGATGTTTCCCACATGGGTGAGCTGCGGCTTAAAGGCCCCGATGCGGTTGCCAATGTCCAAAAACTCATCACGGCTGATATTTCCGGTATGGTGGACGGACAGGTCAAGTATGCCATGTTCTGCAACGACCGCGGCGGTATCATCGACGATTTTGTCATCTGCCGCTACGCTGCGGACGACTATCTGCTTGTCGTCAATGCGGGCAACCGCGAAAAGGACGCCGCATGGGTCGAATCCCATTTGTTCGGCAACGTAGACTACAAGGACGAAGGCAACGATTTTGGTCAGCTTGCTTTGCAGGGGCCGAAGTCCCATGAGATCCTCTGCAAGCTCTGCGCGGAAAGCGATATTCCTGCCAAATACTATACCTTTATTGACGGCGTCACGCTGCATTTGCCCAGCCGCGACATTAAGGTCATGGTTTCCCAGACAGGCTACACCGGTGAACACGGCTATGAGATCTACTGCAAAACGGAGGATACGGCAGAGCTTTGGAATGCCGTTCTTGCTGCCGGTAAGGACGAGGGGCTGATTGCCTGCGGTCTCGGCGCACGCGATACCCTGCGCCTGGAAGCCTCCATGCCGCTTTACGGACATGAGATGACCGATGAGATCACGCCGAAGATGGCAGGCCTTCCGTGCAAGCTTGACGGCAAGGACTTTATCGGCCGCGATGCAATCGCCGCCCTCGGAGCGCCGAAGATGAAGCGCATCGGCATGGAGGTTGTCGGCCGCGGTATTCCGCGTGAACACTGCGACCTTTACACGATGGATGGACGAATGATCGGCTTCGTCTCCTCCGGCACGCACTGCCCGTATATCGGCAAGGGCGTTGCGATGGGCTACATTCCCGTTGAGGAGATCGAGATCGGCAAGCACCTCAACGCCGATGTGCGCGGCCGCATGGTTGAGGTCGAAATCGTCAAGATGCCGTTTTACAAGGCTCAGTAAGTAACTTCACATATCACAAAATTTAAGGAGGACAACACAATGACATTTCCCGAAGAACTGAAGTATTCCAGAGACGATGAATGGGTCAAGATGCTTGACGACACCACCGCACTTGTCGGTATCACTGACTATGCCCAGAGCGAGATGGGCGATCTCGTTTTCATTAATCTTCCCGTTGCCGGCGATGCCTGCGAAAAGGGCGTTGCCCTTTGCGACATCGAATCCGTCAAGGCGGTTTCCGATGTGGTCTGTCCCGTGACCGGAGAGGTCGCAGAGGTCAATGAGGGACTTGCCGATGCGCCCGAAACGCTTAACAGCGATCCGTACGGCGCGTGGATCGCCAAGATCGAAAACATCAGCGATTTTGAAGAGCTTCTCACTGCCGAAGAATACAAAGCCTACCGCAATTGCTGAATTACCCGTCTCATGCGCGACCGACAGGCTGCACATGAGATTACAAAAAGAAAGGAAAGGTACGGAATATGGGAACTTATATTCCCCATACCGCCGAGCAGCGCGAGCAGATGCTTGCGACCATCGGCGTAAAGACTCTTGACGATCTTTACAAGAGTGTTCCGCGCGATATGCTCATCGGCGAGAAGCTGGATCTCCCCGATGGTATGAGCGAGCTGGAGGTCCGCGAAAAGGTTACCGCCATGGCGGAGAAGAACAAGGTCTATAAGACGGTTCTGCGCGGTGCAGGTGCCTATCGTCATTTTATCCCCTCGGTTGTCAAGTCCATCACCTCCCGTGAGGAGCTGGTCACCTGCTATACGCCGTATCAGGCGGAAATATCACAGGGCGTCCTTCAGGGCGTGTTTGAGTTCCAGACGATGATCTGCGAACTGACCGGCATGGACGTTTCCAACGCCTCCCACTATGACGGTGCTACTGCCGCAGCGGAAACGATCCCCATGTGCAAGGATCGTAAGCGTACCAAGGCATATGTTTCCGCCACCGTGAATCCGCAGGTCATCGAAACGATGCAGACCTACTGCTTTGCCTCCAACACAGAGCTGATTATCATTCCCACAAAGGATGGCAAGACAGATGCGGAAGCTCTCAAAGAGGCACTTGGCGAAGATGCCGCCTGCTTCTACCTCCAGCAGCCGAACTATTACGGCCTGATGGAAGATGCCGCCGCGCTCGGTGAAATCACCCATGAGGCGGGCGCGAAGTTCGTGATGAGCGTCAACCCCATTGCCTGCGCTGTCATGAAAACGCCGCGTGAATGCGGTGCGGACATCGTCGTTGCCGACGGCCAGCCGCTCGGACTGGACACCGCGTTCGGCGGCCCCTACCTCGGCATCATGGCAACGACCAACGCCATGACGAGAAAGCTTCCCGGACGTATTGTCGGTGAAACGCACGATGTCGACGGTGAGACAGGCTACGTCCTTACGCTCTCCGCGCGTGAGCAGCACATTCGCCGCGAAAAGGCGTCCTCCAATATCTGCTCCAACCAGGCACTGTGTGCCTTTACCGCCGGTGTCTACATGGCGGCAATGGGGGAGGACGGCATGAAGCAGTGCGCAAGACTTTGCCTCTCTAAAGCACATTATTTTGCCTCGGAGCTGGAGAAAATCGGCTGCAAGCTCAAATATAAGGGCGAGTTCTTCCATGAATTTGTCACCGAGGTTGCCTGCCCGAACTGCCAAAAGCGAATTCTTGACGCACTTGCGGCGGAAGGGATCCTTGGCGGTGCGCCGGTGGACGGCGGCATTCTTTGGTGTGTGACCGAGCTTGTCAGTAAGGAAACGCTTGACAAAGTGGTATCCATCGTGAAGGAGGTGCTGTGAATATGAAGCTTATTTTTGAGTTGGGCGCGGAAGGCCGCGGTCTGAGCCTCATGCCAAAGTGCGATGTTCCGGAAGTCAGACTTTCCGAGGAGCGTGAAGCCCCCCTGCATTTGCCGCACGTCTCCGAAAACGAGCTGACGCGCCACTACAGCGCGCTTTGCAAGCGCGTCCACGGCGTGAACGACGGCTTCTATCCGCTTGGCTCCTGCACGATGAAGTATAACCCGAAGATCGACGAGGATATGGCGGCACTGTCCGGTTTTACTCAGCTCCACCCCCTGCAGGACGAAGAGACCGTACAGGGTGCGCTGGAAGCCTATCACATTCTCGGCACCGAGCTTTCCGAGATTTTCGGCATGGATGCCGTCACGTTCCAGCCGGCTGCCGGCGCACACGGTGAGTTTACCGGTGTCATGCTTATCAAGGCGTATCACATGGATCGCGGCGATACCGCACGCACAAAAATTATCGTTCCGGACTCTGCTCATGGCACCAACCCTGCCACGGCAGCCATGTGCGGCTTTCAGGTCGTGAACATTCCTTCCGGCAGCGACGGCTGTGTCGACCTTGACGCGCTGCGTGCCGCTGTCGGCCCCGACACGGCAGGCTTGATGCTTACCAACCCCAACACGGTCGGTATTTTCGACAAGAACATTCTGGAGATCACCAAAATCGTCCACGACGCCGGCGGCCTGTGCTATTACGACGGCGCCAACCTCAACGCCGTGATGGGCGTTGTCCGTCCCGGCGATATGGGTTTTGACTGCATCCACTCCAACCTTCACAAGACCTTTGCTACCCCGCACGGCGGCGGCGGCCCAGGTGCCGGTGCTGTCGGCTGCAAGGAGTTCCTGCGTAAGTTTATGCCCGGTCCGCTGGTCGTGGAGAAGGACGGCAAGCTTGCCTTTGACTATCCCGAAAAGTCCATCGGCCGCGTGAAGATGTTCTACGGCAACTTCGATGTTGTCATCAAGGCGCTGACCTATGTGCTGTCTCTCGGCAAGCAGGGGATCCCCGATGCCGCCAAGTGCGCCGTGCTCAACGCCAACTATATGATGGCGCGTCTGAAGACAAAGTTTGACATGGCCTACGATGAGATCTGTATGCATGAATTTGTCATGTCTCTTGTCAGAC
>JAUMWI010000044.1 GCA_030529725.1 Eubacteriales bacterium
AGGCTAAGAGTCATAACCAGTGCCAGGACCAGCGCGAGTAACTTTTTCATAATGTAGTTACTCCTTTCTTTAATGTCAGACCGACTCAGGCTTGTTTGCACTCGGCTTACTTACCGGTGGCTAGCCGAATCCGTAACTAAGTCGCGGGCAATCCGCCCACCCCAGTCTGCAAGCATAAAATAAGCGAAAAAATCTTTGATTGCAAGCATTTGCGCCCCTTCTTAATCCAATTGAAAAACAGTAAACTGGTTAAAATATCCAGTTGTCATTTTGTTGTAACAATACGAAAAAAGACCTCCGGCGCACGCCTGTGCGTTGAGGTCATGACGAAAGCTCGGCTGTATTATTTAATAAGGTATAGCGCTTTTCGCGGCGGAGCATAATAACCTCGCCGGCATCCACCATCTTTTTGAGAATCCGCGCGGTGGTGCGCTTGCCGATGTGCAGCAGCGCAGCGATGTCCTGGCAGTACGCCGGGCCGCTTTCGGCAAGATATTGCTTGATGGCATCGCCCTGCTGCTCAGGCGTAATGACCGCGCCGGCAAGGTAGTAACGCGAGTTGATGCGCACCAGCTCGCCGCTGAAGGTCAGCGCGTTGAGGCGGTTATAGACCTTGTTCGTGCTCAGACCCAGCAGCGCCATCGTTTCGCTGCGCGAAATGCTGCCGTGTTCACGGACGTAGTCGAGGATCTGCCTACGCTCGGCTTCCTGCACCGTGTCGCGCCGCACCTCGCGCAGCGTCTGATTTTCCACGCCGCCGCGAATGAGGATCGTGCGCACCATCGTGGAAAGGCGCGCAATGCTCAGCGGTTTTCTGCTGCGCGGCGTGAGAATGACGTGCGGATCATCGTCCGGCGTGCGGCGGTCTCGCTCCGCCTTCAAAATGCGGCTGACGGCGTTGGTCAGCGGTACGTCTGTGCCGCCAATATGGATCACGTTTGCGTCAAAGTCGATCTGCTCCCATGTGAGCGAGACGATGTCTTCGTTTTGCAGTCCGATCTGGTGCGAAAGCCACAGCGCGATACCCGGCGGCGTATCCTGCTCCGCCTGCATGATCTTCCAAATGCGGAATTCTTCGTCCTTCGCGTCGCGCGGCGTGCCGACCGATGCGAGGTCGTTCTTTTTTATGTCGGCAAGGCAGTTGCGGTATGTCGTGACAGAGATGCCGGAAATGCGCAGAACATACGGCCAGTCGTGCGTTTCGAGCTGGCGCAGAATGAAGTCGTAGCGAAGGTCGAGCAGGCGAACCTTTTCCTGTCCGCCGACGTCAAGCGCAGTGCGGGCAAGCCGCGAGATCGATTGCGGCGTCAGGCGCGCCTTGCGCTGCTCCGACACGACGACGAACGGCCCGTATTCGGCGCAGAGCATCTGCCATGTGTGCAGGCAGCGCGCCATGTCACTGCACAGCGGGACGGTGCGCTCCGGGAGATGCAGCTCGTGCGCGTCAAAGTCGATCTGCTCCCATGTGAGGTTGCTGATCTCGTCGCGTGTGAGTCCCTCCAGCCATGCAAGGCGCAGAATTACGCCGGTCGCACTCGCTTCTTCCGCCGACAAAATGCGCCCCATCGCGTCTTTATCCGGCTGATAAAACACATTCTGCTGCACGCTGCTCCCCCCCCTTATTCAGAAAAGTAACAATAATATTGTTACTAAACCCATAAAAGCAATAATAATATTATTACTTTTGCGGAAAAAAAGCAAGAATATTGTTACTTTTCTGAATACAGTAACAATATTCTTATACTTTAATCAAAGGAGATGATGCAAATGATCGGTGAACGTTTAGCAGAGATTCGGAAGGATTGCGGCGAAACGCAGTCTGAACTGGCTGAGTTTCTCTGTGTTTCTCTCTCTACCGTCAGAAGTTGGGAGCAGGACAAAAGCTCTCCTTCGCACGAAGCACTGATCAGCATTTGTATGCGCTATCATGTATCCTCGGATTATTTGCTGGGGTTGTCGGATGTCGACCCCGCTTTTATCAGCAGGCAGCGTTCGTCACGACTCTCAAAGGACGATCTCAAGGAGCTTCAGGATTTCTGCGCCTTCCTGCTTTGGAGAAAGGCACAGCGGAAAACAGATCGGCCCGAAAAAGCGTAAAAACGAAGCGGTCAAATCTGACCGCTTCGTTTTTGATATTGCCTGCCGGATTTGCGGCAGGCTTATTTACTGAGCTTCGTGAACAGCAGCACGACCAGTGTGATGAGCAGCATCACGGCAAAAATGCCGAGCATACCCTTCCACATGATGGACAGAGATGCAGCCAGTGCAACTTGATCAATCATTTTCGTTTCCTCCTTATCCAAGCAACTGCGGCACGAGATTCAAGATCATACCGCCCGCAAGAACTGATGCGATCTGACCGGCCACATTCGCGCCGACCGCGTGCATCAGAAGGTGATTCTGCGGGTCAGCCTCCTGACCGAGCTTCTGAATGACGCGCGCGCTCATCGGGAATGCGGAAATACCGGCAGCGCCGACCATGGGATTGACCTTGTTCTTGGAGAAGAGATTCAAAAGCTTTGCGAACATCACGCCGGCGATGGAGTCAAACACGAACGCGACAAGGCCGAGACCCATAATGATAACGGTGTCAAGGTTGACAAACTGATCTGCCTTCATGCTAAACGAGATCGTGATGCCGAGCAGCAGCGTGATGAGGTTCGCCAGCACATTCTGCGCCGTCTCGGAGAGTGTTCCGAGCACGCCGCACTCGCGCAGGAGGTTGCCGAACATCAAAAAGCCGACGAGGGACACGGACATGGGCGCAATGAATCCGGCGATGACCGTGACAAGGATCGGGAAGCAGATGCGCAGCTTGCGCGAAACGTTGCGCGGATTATAGGGCATCTTTATCTGACGCTCCTTTTTGGTGGTGACGAGCTTGACGGCAAACGGCTGAATGATCGGCACAAGCGCCATATACGAATACGCCGCCACCGCGATGGGGCCGATATAGTTCGAGTGCAGCACCTGAGAAACGAGGATCGAGGTCGGGCCGTCCGCTGCGCCGATGATGCCGATGGAGGCAGCGTCCGCAAGGTCAAAGCCGAGCAGCACGGCTGCGGTCATGGCAAAAAAGATGCCAAACTGCGCCGCCGCACCGAACAGCAGCATTTTGGGGTTGGAAAGCAGCGGGCCAAAGTCGATCATCGCACCGATGCCGATGAACAGCAGCAGCGGCATGGCCTCGGATGCGTCAATGCCGATCTCAAAAAGCCACTGGATAATGCCCTGGCTTTCGCCGATCCCCTCGACCATCTGGTTGAGAACGCCGGAAGAGGGAAGATTGACGAGAATCGCGCCAAAGCCCATCGGCAGCAGCAAAGCAGGCTCATAGCCCTTTTCAATCGCAAGATAGATCAGCAGTGCGCCGACAACATACATCACGCATTGCTGCCAGGTGACGGCGAGGATGCCGTCAAGCAGAAAGTCCATAGCTGATATCCTCCCATATTTCGCGGAATAAAAATAAGACCTTTACCGGTAGAGTCTTATTCTCAACCGATAAAAGTCTTGCCATTTCATGAGCAGACCGGAGGCAAAACGCCTCGTGATGACGATCCGCCCAACGCCCTTCGGGCGTCGGCTACTCCCTTTTTCGGGTGTAGCATATCACAGAGCGCCGCAAATGTCAAAATTTTTTTGTCGTCTCTACTCGGCGAGGTAATCCTCATACTGTTCCAGTGTCTCCGTCGCGACAGTTCTCATCTTATTCCATTCCTCTTCCTCCGCAACGCCGCGCACGGCGACCGTGCGGAAGCCCGCGTCTTTTGCGTTTTCAATCGCACGCAGCCGTCCGGCAAAGACGACAGTATCCGCCTTCTCGGAGTGCAGGCGCTTCATCGTGCGCTCAAACATTTTGCCGCTGTCGGCAGGGCAGAGGGCAATGTCCTCACTCAGCACGCCGCGGAAATAGTCCGCAAGTCCCGCCTTTTTCAGCTCCGTTTCTCCCTCAGCGTGTGTTTTTTCCGTCACCGCATACATCCACACACTCTCCATTTTAAAGAGAGACAGCACTTTCTCCAGCCCCCTGCGTGCCGTGCCGTCATCGCCCAGGAGCGTGTCCTCCAGCATAAAAATCGCACTTTGCAGACGCATTTCACTCACCTCGTTTTCTGCTGTCATTATACTACGCATTTTTTCATGTTTCAATCCACGTGCTGCGGAAACTCCGGCTTTTTTGTTTGACAGAAAAGGGGGATTGCATTACAATATTCATATCCTACTGAAGAAGAGGGAATTGCCTTATGATGATTTCCACTCGCGGCCGCTATGCGCTGCGCGTGATGATTGACCTTGCCGCCAACGCTTCTGATCGCTTTCTTCCGCTCAAGGAGATCGCGGATCGGCAGGGGATCTCCCTGAAGTATCTCGAGCAGATCATCGCGCTTTTGCAAAGAGCGGATTTTCTCGTCTCCCAACGCGGCAGCTGTGGCGGCTATCGGCTCAAGCGTGCACCCGAGACTTATACCGCGCGCGACATCCTTACCGCCGCGGAAGGCTCGCTCGCGCCGATCCCGTGTCTTGATGACACGCCCTGCGTACGCAGTGAGCAATGCGCTGCGCTTCCGTTCTGGAAGGATTACTACCGCACTGTCAGTGATTTTGTCGGCTCTGTAACGCTGCGCGACCTTGCCGAGCAGGCAAAAACAGCAGGAGGGCAGACATGAAACGATTCTTCTCTTTGCTGCTTGCGGCGCTGATGCTTCTCTCGCTCTGCGCCTGCGGCGCGGAAAAATCTGCGGGCAAGGTGGTCTATGCCATGGATACCGTCATGACGCTCACCGCTTATGGAAAAGACGCAGATACCGCGCTTGGCGAAGCAGAGTTTGAGCTCTACCGGCTTGAGCAGTTGTTAGACCGTTTTACTGAGGACGGTGAAGTCAATGCCATCAATGCCAATGCAGGGAAGCCTACCGGCGTTTCCGATGAGCTTGCGGCGCTGGTCGCGCTTGCACAGCACATATCCGACAAAACCTCCGGCGCATTTGATCCCACGATTGCGCCGGTGATGGACGCGTGGGGGTTCGGCGGCAGCGAGTTCCGCGTTCCCACACAGCCGGAACTGGAGGTGCTGCTTCCCAATGTTGATGCCGACCAAATTCTGATCTCCTACGAGGACCGCCCGCGCATCACCATCGGTACGATGCAGGCACTTGACCTCGGCGGCATTGCCAAGGGCTACGCGGGTGACTGCGTAAAATCCATTTTTGAAAAGCACGGCTGCACGGGTGTGATTGACCTCGGCGGCGATGTGACGCTGGTTGGGCGCAAATCGGATGGCAGCGACTGGCGTGTTGCCATCAAGGACCCCTATGATCCCTCCGCCTTCCTCGGCACCCTCTCGGCATCCGACTGTACGGTCGTGACCTCCGGCGTCTACGAGCGCAACTTCACCGAAAACGGCGTTACCTACCACCACATCATTGACCCTGCCACCGGCTGTCCCGCCGAAAGCGGACTCGTCAGCGTAACGGTCGTCTGCGCGGACGGCGCGTATGCCGACGCGCTCTCCACCGCCGCCTTTGTGCTGGGTATCGACCGCGCTGCCGCGTTGCGTGATGCGTTTGCCACAGAAACTCCGCTTCTTGAACTGATCTTCGTCACGGGAGACGGCCATGTGCTTTATTCCGACGGTCTGGACGGTATTTTGGAACCCAACACGGAAAGTGGATACACCTATGAACACCTCTCCTAAGCTCTCACCAACGAAATACGACTTGCTTGTTGTCGCCGCGGTGCTGGCGCTGGCGGTGTGTCTCGGTGCGCGCTCCTTTCTGGACGCGCGAAAACCGCCGCAGCAAGCCGGCGGGAACAGCGTAATCATCTCTATTGACGGAGAAGATGTCGAGTGTACTCCGCTGCGTGACTATTCCGGTCAGCATGTCTACACAAACAATGGCTACACCCTCACCGTGGCGTCCGCCGATGGGTGGGTGGATGTGACGCAGTCTGACTGTCCCACGCAGGACTGCAAGCACTCCGGTGCGATCTCGCGGGCAGGGCAGAGCATCGTGTGTCTGCCGGCACGCATCGTCATCACCCTTGTCGGCACAAACGCTGACTACGACGTGATTGTGGGGTGACGTCATGAAGATAACGACCAGACAACTCACGCTCTGCGCCGTACTCGCGGCACTGGCACTGGCACTATCCTATATGGAAAGCTTTTTTCCGCTCGCGCTGCTCATTCCGCTCCCCGGCGTGAAGCTCGGCCTTGCAAACATTGTGACCGTATTCGCGCTCTACACGCTCGGCGCACCCATGGCACTGTGTATTCTGCTCGTGCGCTGCACACTCGGGGCGGTGTTTGCCGGCAACGCAAGTGCGCTGATTTTCTCGCTGCTCGGCGGCTTTTCCGCAATGCTCGTGATGATTCCTATCCACAAAAGTCGCCTGTCTGTTTTCGGCGTTTCGATCGCAGGTGCGGCGGCGCACAACTGCGGTCAGGTCTGCGCCGCCATGCTCACACTCGGCAACCTCGCACCGCTCTCGTATCTTCCGTTTCTCCTGCTCGTTTCTCTTTTCACCGGAGCACTCTCCGGTTTTATCGCATCGCTTCTGTTCCGCGCCATGGCAAATACCGCCTTGATGCAGCCGTAGGCAGGGAATTGTACGCATTTTACTTGACAATTCCGCCATTCTGTACTAAACTGCTGGTACTGCATTGACAGGGAAGAGTACTCCGTTTTTCCCGAATCAGAGAAGAGGCGGTCGGTGCAAGCCTCAGACGGACAGCGGACGAAGGCCCCCTCGAGCAGCGGAGCGGAAATGCTCCGCCGGTCTATCGCCGTTACCGATAAAGAGTGCGCATCCGTACGATGCGAATTCAGGTGGAACCACGGACATTGTAATGTTCGCCCTGAGCCGAAACTCGGCTCAGGGCGTTTTTTCGTTTTGAGCCCCACATTTGAAAGGAGATTTCCTCATGAAAAACACCGAAAAGACGATGGATAAGATCGTTGCGCTGTGCAAAAACCGCGGCTTTATCTTCGCCGGCAGCGAAATCTACGGCGGTCTCGCCAACACCTGGGACTACGGCCCCCTCGGCGCAGAGCTGAAAAACAACATCAAGCGCGCCTGGTGGAAGAAGTTCGTGCAGGAAAATCAGTACAATGTCGGTCTGGATGCCGCCATTTTGATGAATCCGCAGACCTGGGTCGCCTCCGGCCATCTCGGCGGCTTCTCTGATCCGCTGATGGACTGCCGCGAATGTCACGAGCGCTTCCGCGCCGACAAGGTGATCGAGGACTGGTGCGCCGAGACCGGTTTTGAGCTTCCCAAGCCCATCGACGCCTTCTCTCAGCAGGAAATGAAGGACTTTGTCGAAGAGCATCAGATCCCCTGCCCCACCTGCGGCAAGCACAACTTCACTGACATTCGCCAGTTTAACCTCATGTTCAAGACCTTCCAGGGCGTGACCGAGGACGCGAAGAACACGGTGTATCTGCGTCCCGAAACGGCACAGGGCATCTTTGTCAACTTCAATAATGTCCAGCGCACCACGCGCCGCAAGCTGCCGTTTGGCATCGGTCAGATCGGCAAGTCTTTCCGCAATGAGATCACCCCGGGCAACTTCATCTTCCGTGTGCGCGAGTTTGAGCAGATGGAGCTGGAGTTCTTCTGCAAGCCCGGCACTGACCTGGAATGGTTCCAGTATTGGCGTTCCTTCTGCCACAACTTCCTGCTCTCCATCGGCCTCAAGGACGAGAATCTGCGTCTGCGCGACCACGACCCCGAGGAGCTGTGCTTCTATTCCAAGGCAACGACTGACTTCGAGTTCCTGTTCCCGTTCGGCTGGGGTGAGCTGTGGGGCGTTGCTGACCGCACGGACTATGACCTGACGCAGCACCAGAACACCAGCGGCGAGAAGATGGTCTATCGTGAGGGTGAGGGCAAGGATATGGTCGAGTATATCCCCTATGTCATCGAGCCGTCCCTCGGCGTGGAGCGCACGGTGCTTTCCGTTCTGTGTGACGCCTATGACGAGCAGGTCGTCGGTCAGGACAAGAAAGGCAACGACGATGTGCGTACCGTGCTGCATCTGCATCCGTTCCTGGCTCCCTTCAAGGCTGCCATTCTTCCGCTTTCCAAGAAGGAAGTTCTCACCGGTCCTGCCATGGATCTTTACAACGAGCTTTCCAAGGAGTTTATGGTTGATTACGATGAGACCGGCTCCATCGGCAAGCGCTATCGCCGTGAGGACGAGATCGGCACGCCGTTCTGCATCACCTTCGACTTCGAGACCGTCGGTGACGAAAACACGCCTGCCGACCACTGTGTCACCATTCGTGAACGCGACACCATGGAGCAGGTCCGTATCCCTGTTTCCGAGGTCAAGGCATGGCTTGCCGAGCGCGTCAAGTTCTAAAGAACGGCCAAAACCGAATACAGAACGTAAAAAGGAATCCGAAGATTACTCTTCGGATTCCTTTTTTGCGTTATTTTCCATCTCTGCCTTGCTGTTCGCGCCAATACTGCACGCCGAGATAGCTGCGGTAGAACCGCGTGTCCTTCTCATTCATCAGCTGCGTCAGGTTGCCGTTTTGCAGGAAGAATCCCTTTTGCGACAGCAGCGGCGTCACCGCACGCATTTCGCGCGAGATCTGCATAAACGCAGGGCCGTCCCAGCCGCACTCGTCAAAGACCTTTGCCATCAGGTAGCAGGGGGAGAAGTCTCCGCCTGCGCCGGCAAAGTCTCTGCCGAGCGCTTCCTTTGCCGCACGGTTTGCCCAGATCACATACGGTGTGGAATAATAATTGGTAAAGCCCTCCGGCTCTTCCACGTTCAGGTTCACGCCAAGCTCGTGATACACCGATTTGTCGTCGCCGAGCCACGGCTTGTGATCACCGAAGAAAAACAGCACGACAGGTTCCTCACGTGTCTCCAGCTCCTGCGTCAGACGCACCATTTCACGGATCGTTTCCCCCACACCGTAGAGGTAGTTGTTGAGGATATGGCGCGTTTCCTCGCTCCAATCCACGCTGCCTTCGGCAAAAATTTCCTTGGCGGAGACCTCCGTATTGTACGGGCCGTGGTTCTGATACGTCACAGAAAACGAAAACAGCGGTGCATCGTCCTGTGTGCGCTGGTCGAGCTGGTCTAAAAGATAATCGGCCAGAATCCCGTCTGAATGGAACAGTGCTGCCACCGGCTCGACCAGCTCACCGAAGCCGTCCTCGGTAAAAAAGCTTTCGTCAAAGCCGAGGTATTCGTTCACATGCTCGCGGTCATAAAACCACCGGTAACCCGGATGCTGATATAGGGTGTCATAGCCCTGCTCAGCAAAGTACCAGACATAGGAGTCGGTCGGCTTGTGGAATGTCTCATAGGTGCTGTAGCCTGTCAGCGCACACCACTCCGAATCCACCGTTCCGCCGGCAAAAATATTGGTCAGAAGTCTTCCGGAGACCGCGCGTTCCTCCAGCTCATGCAGCGGCGCGTAAGTTTTTTGCACCTCCCCACGATCCGCAAGCGCAGGAAACTCGGAAAGGTCGCTGAACGCTTCGCACATAATGCCAATCACTGTGACCTTTTCGTTTTCCGGTATGTCGGCATCCTCAAACGACGTGTAAAGTTTTTTTGCCTGCTGCTCATTGTACTCTTCCGGCGGTGCTGAGACTGCGTCCTTTACGCTGTGCAAAAACGGATAGACGCACCCGTGTGCAACGTAATCCTCCACCTCCGACCACGGATTGAGTTCCCCTGGAATCTCGAAACCTGCGTAAACTCCGTCGGGAGCGTATTTCTGCGTGTAGACTGAAATGCTGATCGCAATGCAAAGCAGCACACCTGCCATACGCAAATACCATTTCAAACGGCAGCGCGGCATCAGGAGCAAAGCAAACGCAAGCATCCCCATGCAGAGCGCAATCGCAAGATGCATACTGGGCGCAAGAGAAACATGGTACTTATCCACAATACCGCCGGCCGTTCGCAGCAGCCCCAGATCGGATGCGATCACCGGATCGTTGCGCAGCTGGATCTTAAAAAAGTTGCTGCACACCAATCCCAGCGTTGGCAGCGCGCCGACGAGAACGCCTGCATAGACACGGGAGAACAGGAAAAAGCCGAGAAATGTCAGAATAACGGACGGCAGAATGTTTAAAACGACCAAGTCTCCACTTCTTATATAGTGCGCAAACAGCACTTGTGCATCGACCGCAGGATAGGAGTTTGCCGCGATCCACAGTCCCAGAAAACCGATTCCTGCGCCGAATACCGAAAGCATGACAGCAAGAATCACCGCGCGCACAGCGCGCTCTGCCCGAAAGCCGTCCGCTCTTTCGGCATATATAAAAAATCGTTTCACGTCGTATCACCTCAGAAAAAGAAAAACACTGACGTTAGTGTATCATCTTTGTCGAGAAAGTACAAGTATTAGCGATTTACACAAAATTTATGATTTCTTAACAAATCTCTTGCTTTTTTCGACTTGCTTGCTATAATGAAAGCCGAACTTTTTGTTTTTCGACCTAAAAATTTTTTAGGTCAATTTTTAGGAAAAGGAAGAATATCTCATGGAAAAACTGTTTAAGCTCCAGCAGAGCGGCACTACTGTCAGAACAGAAATCGTTGCCGGTCTCACCACGTTCATGACGATGGCCTACATCATCGCCCTGAACCCGAACCTCCTCACCAACTTTGCCGTTGGCACTCCGCTCTGGAACGGCGTGTTCCTGGCAACCTGCATCGCTTCCGCACTCGGTACGGCCTGCATGGCATTCCTCGCCAACAAGCCCTTCGTTATGGCTCCCGGTATGGGTCTCAACAGCTTCTTTGCTGTCGTTGCCGGTAACGTTGTCGCCATCACCGGTATGGAATACACCAACGCGTTCCAGGCCTGCCTCTGCATCATCGTGATCGAAGGTATCGTGTTCCTGGCTCTTTCCGTTCTCAACATCCGCGAAAAGATCGTTGACGCGATTCCCGTCGGCGTGCGCTTCGGCATTGGTCCGTCCATCGGTCTGATGCTCATGAACATCGGTCTCGGCTCCAACGTCGGTATCTATGCCGAGGGCAACGGCTTTACCGCTCCGTTCTATGTTATGCGTGACTTCTTCGGCGCTCTGACCCCCAGCGTGATCAAGGGCGCCATGGGTGATGCCGGTTACTCCACCATGGTTCTGACCGTCGCTACCATGTTTATCGGTCTGTTTGTTATCGTCCTTCTTGCCAAGAAGGGCATCAAGGCTGCCGTTATCCTCGGCATGCTCGTTGCCTCCGTCATTTACTGGGCCGGCGAGGCCATCTTCTTCGGCATCAATCCGTTTGAGTCCCTGGCGACCGCTTCCTTCCTGCCTCCGTTCGCTGACATGGTTGCCACCACGCTCTTCAAGTTCGATTTCAACGGCTTCCTGCAGCTCGGCTGGTTCACTGCCATCACCCTGATCATTACCTTCTGCATGATCGATATGTTTGATACCATCGGCACCCTCGTTGGCACCGCTTCCCGCGCCGGCATGACCGACAAGGACGGCAACATGCCCAAGATGAAGGAAGCTCTCCTCTCCGACGCTGTCGGTACGGTTGCCGGTGCTGTGACCGGTACCTCCACCGTTACCACCTTTGTTGAGTCTGCATCCGGCGTGGAAGCCGGCGGCCGCACCGGTCTGACCGCTCTGACTGCCGCTTTCATGTTCCTCGCCTGCATGTTCATCGCCCCCATCGCCGCCATTATCCCCGCAGCTGCTACCTCTGCTGCTCTGATCTATGTCGGTATCCTGATGCTCCAGGGCCTGCAGAACATTGACTTCAGCGACATCGACCAGATCGTCCCCGTGTTCATCATGCTGCTTGCCATGCCGGTCTCCGGCTCCATCGGCCACGGTATCGGTCTTGCCATGATCTGCTACACCGTCATCAAGGTCTTCTCCGGCAAGGCTAAGGAAGTCTCCGCTCTGACCTATGTGATCTCCGCACTGTTTATCATCAAGTTCTTTGCTGTTGTCTGATCTCAGCACAGATTGATTGAGTACACTTTTTTACACTCCATAATAAAGCACAGGAGGGAATGGGCTACGGCTCATTCCCTCCTGTGCTTTTTGTTTTGCTGCAAAAAAGCTCCCGAAACCGGGAGCTTTTTTCGATCTCATTTTCAGTTGATCTGCTTTCTGCGACTGAGGTTCATCGTGCCGTCCTGCATTTCCCCAACGCTCTCCAGGCTCTTGCCTGTACCCATCGCAACGCACTGAATGGCGTTTTCCGCGATGGCGGTGTGAATACCGGTGCGCGCGGTAATCAGCTTGTCGAAGCCCTTAATCAGGCTGCCGCCGCCGGTCATAACGATGCCGTTGGTGGAAATATCCGCCACCAGTTCGGGCGGCGTACGCTCGAGCACCTGATGGACGGCTTCCATAATGCGCTCAACCGGCTCTTCAAAGGCGTCCATCATCTCAGTAGACGTAACGGAGATCAGCTTGGGCAGACCTGTGAGCAGGCAGCGACCCTTAACCTCCATGCTCGTCTCCTCCTCCGGCGGGAACACGCAGCCGATCTGAATCTTCATCTCTTCTGCGGTACGCTCGCCGACAAGCAGGTTGTGCTTTTTCCGCATATACTTGATGACCGCTTCGTTAAACTGGTCTCCGGCCACCTTGATCGACGCAGATTCCACCACGCCGGAAAGAGAAATCACCGCGATATCGGATGTGCCGCCGCCGATGTCGATGATCAGGTGTCCGTCGGGCTTGGCAATGTCAATACCGGCACCGATGGCAGCCGCAACCGGCTCCTCAATAAGGTACACGCGGCGCGCACCGGCCTGAATGCCGGCGTCGATGACGGCACGCTCTTCCACCTCGGTGATGCCGGAGGGAACGCAGATAATAATGCGCGGCTTAAAGAACTGGAAACCTGCGACCTTGTGGATAAATTCCTTGATCATGCGCTCTGTTACTTCGTAGTCGGAAATAACACCCTCGCGCAGCGGACGGATCGCAATAATATTGCCGGGGGTACGACCCAGCATGGCCTGCGCCTCTGCGCCAACCTTCAAAAGCTTACCGCTGTTCTTATCGACTGCAACAACACTCGGCTCATTGAGAACGATTCCTTTGTCCTTAACATAAATCAAAACCGACGCGGTACCAAGGTCGATACCGATATCTTTTGCGAATGCACACATAGTTTTTTTACCTCTTTCGCTTCTTCTGAAAACTACAATGAGGGAAACCCCATATTTTCCCAACGTAATTGTATTATAACGGCTTAAAATAAAGTTTGCAATAGCATTATGCGTGTTTTTGCGTGCGATATGTGCCGACGGTCTTGTGCCAATTTTCGTTTTTTCTTCCTTATTTTTCGTCGCTTGCAGCAAGCGTCGCACAGAGGACGGTTTGCGCGCCTGCGTCCTTGAGCACGCGCACACACTCGCGCAGCGTGGCACCGGTGGTCAGAATATCATCAACGAGCAAAATGCGCGCATTTTTGATTTTATCAGGGCTTGCCGCTTCATAAATACCCAAAACATTCGCCTTGCGCTCCTCCGCAGACCCGAGAGAGGACTGCGCAGGATTATCCCGTGTCTTTTTCAGCAGCGTCACCGGCTCAGTGTCCCAGACGCGGCAAGTCTCTTTTGCCAAAAGAAACGCCTGGTCGTAGCCGCGCTCGCGTTTGCGCCTGTCCGACACGGGAACATAGGTCACCAGATCAAATTCGCCGCCGAGCTGCTCCGCGACCGACCGCGCCAGAATCACGCCGTAGCCCTCCGCATTGCCGCGTCCGCCGTGAAACTTATAGCGCAGCAGCGATTCGCGCACCGTACCGTCATACCGAAGCGGCGCAACGCATTTTCCAATGCCTGTGCGCTCATGCAGCGGCGTGTGACAGTAGGGAAGTGCCTTTTCGCATTTCGGGCAAACGCCGTGGATGCCGTGTTCACCGCAAAAGGCACACTTCGGCGGAAACAGCAGGTCGAGCAGTGCTTTCTTAATCTTCCACATAGCGCATAATGTCCGCTACATTGCATGCAAGCAGCCGGCAAAGCTGGTCGACCGTGTGCGTGGAGATGTTTTCACCGCGCTTGATCGCGTAATAATTTGACTGGGGAAAACCCATCTTAAT
>JAUMWI010000045.1 GCA_030529725.1 Eubacteriales bacterium
GATGAACTTGCCGATCATGGAGTGCTCGCTGGTACCGATGAGGTAGAGATCCTCGCCCTCGATCTTGTACATCATAGCGTCCATGTCGTTCTGGCTCATCACGCCCTCGACCACGTTGCCGTGGATCATGAACGGAGGAATGCAGAAGGTGAAGCCCTTGTCGATCATAAAATCGCGGGCGTAGGCGAGGACTGCCTCGTGCAGACGGGCAATGTCACCCATCAGATAGTAGAATCCTGCACCGGAGACGCGGCCGGCGGCGTCCATATCCACGCCGTTGAACTTTTCCATGATCTCGGTATGATACGGAATCTCAAAGTCGGGCATCTTCGGCTCGCCGAAGCGTTCAACCTCCACGTTCGCGCTGTCATCGGGACCGATGGGCACGCTGGGATCAATAATGTTCGGAATGAGCAGCATGATCTTGCGAATCTTCTCCTCGTATTCCGCTTCCAGCTTTTCACATTCGGCAAGGCGTGCATCGTTTGCTTTCACGGCAGCCATATTCTCATCAATCTGCGCCTGAATAGCAGCTTTTTCCTCATCGGAAGCCTTTTTCAGCTTGCCAAACAGCGGGCCGTTCGCCTTGGACAGCGCATTGCGCTTGGCACGCAGTTCGCTTGCTTCCGTGATGGCGGCGCGGTTCTTCGCGTCAAGGTCGATGACCTCGTCTACAAGGGGAAGCTTTTCCTCCTGGAATTTCTTTTTGATGTTTTCTTTGACCAAATCGGGATTATCCCGCAGGAATTTCATATCAAGCATGGTGCTTTACCTCGTTTTGTAAAAATAGAAATGTTTCACGTGAAACGCTAATTACCGGTTTGTTCCTCCGCTGCGCGATAGAGTGCAAGCTCTTGGCGTGCAGCGTCAAGCTCCTGCCTGAGTCGGGCGTTTTCGGATTCGAGAACAGCATAGGACTTTTCCAGTGTGTCGATACGGCGTTCCAGCTCCTCGTTTTTATCGAAAGCGCTTTGCAGGGTAGAGGTGTTTTCTTTCAACTCGGAAATGATTTGCTGGTTGCTGCGATGGCTCATTAAAAATGACCACGCGATCAGCAGCATGGCGATAAGAAAAAGCGCAGCTACATAGGCGTATACCTTTTTCTGGCGTTCTTTTTCGGTTTTGGGCGGGACGTAGGCGGGTTGTTTTTCCTGCGGAGCCTCGACTTTCGGATGTTCGTGGATAAAATCGGTCATGCGTTGGTACTCCTGTCTTTTTTGCGCTGGAGGGAAGCAAGCGCCTCAAGCAAATCGTTCAGATCGTCCATGCCGTAGTATTCCAGTTCGATCTTTCCCTTCTTTTTTCCTGCAATAATACGGCAGGTGCGTCCGAGCGAGGTAGAAAGCTCCTGCGCAGCAAGCTTTCCATAGCTCTCGCTGAGTGCATCCTCCGGTGAGACGCTTTTCTCTTTCTTTTTTCCGCTGAGTTTTTTGACGAGCGCTTCCGTCTGCCGCACGCTCAGACCGCGTTCGATCACAGCGGCTGCGGCCTGCTTTTGTGCATCTGCCTTGAGCGGCAGCAGCGCACGGGCATGTCCGCCGGAGAGCTTGCCGTCTTCGAGCAGCTTGCGCACATCGCTGCATAGACCCAGCAGGCGCAGACTGTTGGCAACGGCACTGCGGGATTTGCCGACGCGAGCGGCAGCCTCCTCCTGCGTCATCTGATAGTTTTCCATCAGAGCCCGGTAGCCCTCGGCTTCCTCTATGGGATTGAGGTCTTCGCGCTGCAAATTTTCAATCAGTGCAAGTTCGGTTACTTTGCGGTCATCCGCCTCGATCACAATGGCGGGTACCTGCGTAAGTCCGGCAATACGCGCGGCGCGCCAGCGGCGCTCACCGGCAATGATCTGATAGTAACCGGAGGAAAGCTTGCGTACCGTAAGCGGTTGGATAATGCCATGCTCACGAATGGAATCGGCGAGATCGTGTAAAGCGTCTTCGTCGAAATGTTTACGCGGCTGATTGGCATAGGTTTCGATCTGGGAAATGGGGAGGTAGAGGCTGTCGCTCGAATCAGTTTTGAGCGCGGCGTCACCGAGCAGTGCGCCAAGGCCCTTGCCCAGACCGCGATTTGCGCTTGCCATAGCGATTCTCCTTTCTGATCAAGAATTCTGTTTCAAAAATTCTGCGGCCAGAGCGGCATAAGCTTCTGCGCCGCGGGAGGAGCGGTCATAGTGATTGATGGGTTTTCCATGGCTTGGCGCTTCGGAGAGTCGGACATTTCGTGGAATCACGGTCGTATAAACCTTGCCGGGGAAGTATCGCTTGACTTCTTCGGCAACCTGAAGCGCAAGGTTTGTGCGTCCGTCAAACATCGTTAAAAGCACACCCTCAAGCTCAAGCTTGGGATTGAGGGAACGGCGTACAATGCGCACGGTGTTCATCAGATCGGACAAGCCCTCCAGCGCAAAGTATTCACCCTGCACCGGAACAAGAATGGAATCTGCCGCACACAGAGCGTTGAGTGTCAGCAGCTCCAGGGAAGGAGGACAGTCGATCAAAACAAAATCGTACTCGCTGTCCACCGCGGCAAGTGCCTTCTGCAGCAGAAATTCGCGTCCCTCACGATCGATCATTTCGATGCCGGCACCGGCAAGCGCTTTGGAGGAGGGAAGAACATCACCATAGCGCGTGTGCGTAATATTTGCGTGGATGTTCGCGCTGTTAATGAGAACGTCGTAAACGCCTTGTGAAACGGCTTTGTCCACGCCCATGCCGGAGGTGGAGTTTGCCTGCGGATCAAAGTCACAGAGGAGGATGCGCTTGCCTGCTTCTTTGAGCGCGGCGGTCAAATTCACGCAGGTCGTCGTCTTGCCGACGCCGCCCTTCTGGTTGACAATTGCTATTATTTTTGCCAAGGAAGCACCCGCTTTCCGCTTCCGCACAAAACGGCGGAATGTAAAAATCTCTATTCTTTCCAAGTATAACACAAATTGCCCCGATTTCAACAAGAAAGGAAAAAAATCTATAAAAAATCCAAAAACAAAAGGGAGATGTTTCACGTGAAACATCTCCCTAAAAACAGCATTTATTCCAGCAGTACACCCTCGCGCGCACCAAGGGACAGGCGAAGTAAGCCGTCCTGCGGCAAAAACTGCTGCAGGGTGAGAGCATCGGTCGCCAGTGCGCCGTCCCACGGAAGAGACAGAGCGACAGGCACATCGCCGGCGTTCAGAACCGTCATGCACTGCTCACTTTCGCTTTGACGAATAAAGGCTAGCACGGCACCTTCAGCAAAAAGGTAGCGGATCGTGCCGCGCTGCAACGCTTCGTGCTGCTTCCGCAATGCACCGAGGCAGGCAAAGCGGTTGATAAGCGCGAGATCTTCCTTTCCCCACGGATAGGTTTCGCGGTTAAAGGGATCTTCAAAACCCTCCATGCCGGCCTCGTCACCGTAGTAAAGTGTCGGTGTGCCGGGAAAGGTGTAGAGCAGCAGGGCAGCAAGCTTCACGCGCTCGATGCCGCGCTCACGCTCGTCAGGAGAGAGGCGGAAGTGCGCACGCTGCTCCCGCGTCTCGGGTATATTGCCGGAGAGACCGAGAACGGTCAAAAGTCTCGGGGTGTCGTGAGTGGAGAGAAAGTTCATGGCGCTGTAAAACGCGGGCGCGGGGTAGTTTTCGCGCAGCGTTTCCATGGCGCTCTTAAAATCTGCCGCATCACCGCCGCGAAGATATCGCAGGGCGGCAGTACGGAACGGATAGTTCATCAGGGCGTGGGTTTCGCTGCCGAGAAGGTATTTGCGGCGGCGGGAGTAGGCGATCTTGTTTGAACCGTCCTCCCAGACCTCACCGATGAGAATGCTGTCCTGACGTTCCTCATCCATGGCAGCGCGTATTTCGGCAATAAACTCGTCGGGCAGCTCGTCAGCAACATCAAGCCGCCAGCCGGACGCACCCATACGCAGCCACCGGCGCACGACGGAATCGGGATCGTTCACAATGTAGTTTACATAACTCTCGTTCGACTCGTCAACGGCAGGAAGATTCTTTATCCCCCACCAGGAGTCGTAATCGTCCGGAAAAGAGCGGAAGCAGTACCAGCTATAATAGGGAGAATCCTTACTTTCAGCGGCACCAAGGGTGGGATAAAAGCCGTCAGCGTTAAAGTAGAGACTTTTGGCACCGGTGTGATTGAATACGCCGTCAAGGATCACGCGAATACCGTGCGCCTTCGCTTCGGCACAAAGCGTTCGAAAATCCTCCTCCGTTCCAAGCAGTGGGTCAATCCTTTTGTAATTCGCAGTGTCATAGCGGTGATTGGTGGAGGCTTCAAAGATGGGGTTAAGGTAGAGTGTGGTCACGCCGAGTGAAAGAAGGTAGTCCAGCTTTTGCGTAATGCCGGCAAGATCGCCGCCGAAAAAGTCGGAGCAGGTAATCTCGCCATCGGCGTTGGGACGGTATTCTGCCGCCTCATCCCAGCATTCATGCAGGGTGCGACTGCCGACAAGCCCGCTGACGCTGCGCTTTTCAGCGCGAAAAAAGCGGTCGGGAAAGATCTGATAGGTGAGACCCTTGCCAAACCAGTCAGGTGTACGCTTGCTGTCATCATAGACCGTCAGCTGCCAGGATGTAACAGTATCCCAGCTCTGATGTCCCTGTATGCCGTAGCAGCTCTCACCGCCGTCTTCCCAATGCAGACGGAAGTGATACCACACCAGCTCCGGCGCATCGGGTGCGGTATAGACACCGCGAAAGACGGTGGGTTCGTCATCGGGAGCAAAAAGCTCCGTTTCCGTCCAGCGATCGGCAAACTCGCAATACGCCAGAAGGAAAACGCGGCGAATTGCCGCCGAATCGGAACGGAAACGGAACGAGACAGCCGTAGCGCAGGGGACGGCGCCGAAAGGCGTTTTAAATTGTTCGCTGCGCGGATCAAAAAGAACAGTTGACATAATACATCCTTGCTATTTGATCAAAGCGTTTTCACCCAGGACAGGAGCGCTTTCGTCGGCGGAGGAAAAATAGGCGTTGAGAATATCGACTGCGGAGGAGGCGAGGGATGCGCCCGTACCGCCCTTTTCGATCACGATCGCAACGGCGATCTGCGGATCATCGTAGGGGGCGAAGCAGACAAACACGCCGTTGTTGTTTTTCGTGTCGTTCGTCTGCGCGGTACCGGTCTTGGCGGCGGCATCAACGATGCAGTTTTTAAAGTAGCCGGAGATCGCGCCCGAAGTGGCAAGATCGTGCATACCGGAGAGCACGGCGGTAAGGTTCCTGCTGTCAATGGGAATTGTTTCCACGGGCGGCTCGTTATAAACGGTGATCAGGTCGGCGCTGTCATACTTGCGCACGTCCTTGAGAAGGTGGGTCTCATAGCGCTCGCCGCCGCCGGCGAGCGTTGCAATATAGTTTGCAAGCTGCAGGGGAGTATAGAGCTGGTTTGCCTGGCCGTAAGCTGCCCACGGGGCAAGGTTGGTACCCTCCTCCTGCGAGGGGAGCGTACCGGCGGCATCGCCGATCTCAATACCGGTGTGTTCACCGAGACCGAAGGCGGAAAAATAACTATTGAGGCGATCCATACCCAGACGGTAGCCCATTTCGGCAAAAAAGTAGTTGCAGGAGTTGGTGATCGCACCGGTAACATTCAGGGATCCGTGACCTGCGCGGTTCCAGCAATAGGTATAGCTTGCACTGTAACCGGGATAAGTCCATTTACCGGTATCGAAAATGCGCTCAGATGTCGTGGTGACGCCGGACTCCAGCGATGCCACCGCCGTAAGAGGTGTGATGGTCGAGCCGGGTGCGTAGGTACCCTGCGTGGCGCGATTCCACATAGGAGTAAGAGGATCGCTGCTCAAAGCATTATAGTCGGCACTGAAGGAGGAGAGAGAGAAGGTGGGGTAGGACACAAGTGCCAGAACATCGCCTGTGCCGACCTGTACAACGGCGGCAGCAGCACCGCGGCCGATGCCGTCCGCCCTTGTCATGGCAGAGGTGGTCTGCGCGAGAATGGATTCAACCTGCTCCTGAAAATCGATATCGATCGTCAGCGCAACGGTGCCGCCGGGCTGCGGCTCGATGGAATACAATTCGTCAATTACCTTGCCGCTGTCGTTGAGCGTGACAAGGCGCTTGCCGTCAGTGCCACGCAGATATTCCTCAAAGGCAGCTTCCACACCGTCGCGTCCGATAAGATCGTTGTAGGAGTAGCCTTTTTCTTTATACTCCGCCCATTCTTCCTTGTAAATTTTATCGACGCGGCCGAGAATGTGTGCGGCGGCATCGGTCTCATAAACACGCTGAGAGGATTTGCCGATGGTGACGCCGGCAAAGTTGCCGTCCTTGAGCAGCGAGATCAGCGCCACATCAATGTCAGAGGCCACGGTGCAGGACGAATAACCGCTGAGCTGGGCAACGGCAAGGGAGTACCGCAGACCGATCAGGGAACGCGCCTGCGCAGCGGTAAGTGTGTCGGGAATGTCAAATTCGGTGCGCAGGGCCAAGAAAAGAGCAATTGCCGAAAAGTCAGCAGGAACCCCGTCCGGATCAACGGCACCCTCGTCGATCCATTTTTTAGACACCAGATAATCGGCGAGGGCAGAAAAATCAGCGGAGCTCCCGTCGTAGGTGTAGGGCGTGCTGCGTGAGAGCGGAAGATCGTCGGAATATTCGATGCCCTTTTCATCAAGAAGCGCAAGAAGGCGCAAAATGGCATCGTTCAGCTCCTCGCTGTCAAGAAGTGAAGCGTCAAAATCCAGTGTGTAAATGGGGCGGTTGGAGACAAGGATTTTTCCGTTGCGGTCGGTAAGAATGCCGCGCGATCCCTCAACGGCCTCTGTGCGGGTGTTCGCACGGATCGATTGGGCACGGTATTCCTCACCGTGAACGATCTGGGCGGAAAACATGGCAAGAATAAAAACGACCATGCAGGCAGCAAAGAGCCCGCCCATGATGAACAGACGGCGATTGAGAGAGTTTTGCTCCATAGCGGACTCCTTTCTTTTTATCATAGATCAAAGAGGTCAAATCGAATAGAATCGGTGGATCAGAAAAAACAGCGGATAGCAAACCAGAAGAAGGCAGGAGACAAGCGTTTCGCGCAGGCAGAAAAAGAGCATAGGGAGGAACGCTGTGCCCGAGCGGGTGGCAAGAGCAAGCATACTCAGCAGGTCAACGATAAAAAAGGTGGAGAAGGTATTGGCGACCACACGGGCAAAGCCCTGCTGAAAAACGCTTTTGGACAGAAGAAGGGCAGTCAGTGCCGCAAGAGTAAAGGAAACGGTATAGAGGCACGGGAACGGTGCGTGAAAGAAGAGATCGCAGCAGACCCCGAAGACAAGACCGAAGATCGTGGCGGGAGTAGATTCCTCCAGCGAGACGACACAGGCAAGGATGATCGGGGGCAAAAACGGAAGAACGCCCCAAAGCCGCCAATTACCGAGCAGCAGTGCGCGCAGAAACAGCAGCAGCAGCGTGCACAGCGCGTAGGTGATCCACTTGAAGGCAAGTTCACGCTTGGTCATCGTGGGACAATCCTCCTGTTCTTAACAAGATCAGTTAACAATGGTAAAATCCTTGATAATAAAAACCTCGGTCAGCGCATCAAAATCGACCATGGGGGCAAGCACTGCGTACTGGGCGAGTCCATCATCGTCCACCTTGACCGACTCAACCGTGCCGATGACAAGATCGGACGGATAGTAGCCGCCGAGACCGGAAGTGACAATGTAATCGCCGGAGAGCAGGGTTGCCGACTCGGGGAGGTAGGTGAGCTTCAGGCGGCCCTCTCCCATGAGCGAGAAATCGCCTTCTGCCACAACGACCTCGGATGTGCGGAACACAAGCGCGCCAAGCTCGGTGTCGGTATCAATAACGGTCAGGACGGTGGCCCAGTTGTAGCCGACCTCGGAGACGATACCGACCAGATAACCCTCAGCGCTGATGACGCAGTCATTCACGGAAATGCCGCAGTTGGTGCCGCGGTTGAGCGTGAGTGTTGAGGTCCAGTTGGTGTTGGAGTGCTCGAGGATCGTGGCAGACTCAAATACAAAGTCGCGGCGCTGTGCCCGAAGATTTAAAAGCTCGCGCAGATAAGCGTTTTCCTCGCGGTCACGCTGAGCCTGATGCTCGTTTTGACGAAGCTCGGCCACTTCCTTTTTCAGCGCCGCATTCTCTTCCAGAAGATCGGAATAGTCGGCATAGTAATGCTGCTTGTCCTCCACCCATGTCTCAACAGCGAAGACGGCATTACGAAACGGAGAGGTGATAATGCCGATTGCGTTATGGAGAAGAGACGAGGTCGAGGCAAAAAAGCTTAAAAGGCTCAGCGCAACGGCGGCTGCCGCAGCAATCGCCAGAATGCGGAGTCCGTGTTTGCCGAAAAACTCCTTCAAGGCATATCCCTCCTTTCAAAACATAGAGCAGTCAAAACAGTTTGACGCCAAAGCGTACAAGTGTGCGGCCGAGGCGTTCAATGGGAAGACCCATCACATTGTAGAAATCGCCGTCAATTTTCTCGACGAACAGCGCCCCGAGCCCCTGAATGCCGTAGGCGCCCGCTTTATCCATCGGCTCGCCGGTGGCAATATAGGCGCGAAGTTCATATTCCTCACAGGCGCGGAAATAAACGTCGGTCGAAACGCAAAAGGCGTCAACGGTTTCTCCGCGGCGGACGGTCACGCCGGTGCAGACCGTATGGCAGCGTCCCGACAGCTCCGTCAACATGTGCAGCGCATCGGCCTCATCACGCGGTTTGCCGAGTCGGTCGCTGTCCAGAAAAACCATCGTGTCTGCAGTAATCACAACATCGTCGGGAGAAACCAGGGTCGCGGCAGCGTCCGATTTTTTGCGCGAAATGTACGCAACCGTTTCCTCCGGAGAGAGACCGGCGGGGTAGCTTTCGTCCACATCGAGAGACATGGTGCGAAAATCGCAGATGCCCATTTTGCGCAGCAGCTCCTGACGGCGCGGCGACTGAGAAGCAAGAATGATAGCCATAAAAACCTCAAAAATGATTATAAATAGTATAAATAAAAACAAAAACTACAGCTCGTATTCAAAGGTGCAAGTCCCTATTCCACACCGCGGTAGAAAAGACCGCGCGTAATGGCGTCGGGAACGAAGCCGTCCTGCCCCATATAGGTCTTCAGAACGCGGACACACTCATCGGGCGACTCGGTGGTAAAACGCAGACGGGCGTAGGTAAGTCCAATGCGGCGATAGTCGTCCTTGTCAGCAAGCCAGAGCGTCTTTGCGTTTTGGATCTCATTGCGGCATCCCCAGACGCGCAGGGCGGGGAACTGCTCGCCGCGGCGGTCGGTCAGTGTGTATGTGTCGGCACAGGTGCTGTCCGGGAGTGCCGTTTGGCAGCGCTCTTTTGCGTAACGGCAGCCGTACTCGTTGGAAATCATGCAGTTTTCCGTGATCATCAGCGGCAGTCTTCCGTAAACAATGGCCTCACAGGAGAGCGTCTTGCTCAGATCGCGGACCTGCTCATTGCGCAGCTCAAAGGAGACGCACGCACTGTCAAGTCCGCGCTCGCGGAGAAAGCGGAGTGCAGCGGAATTGTAGGCGTTGAGACTGTAATCGCCGTGCATCGTCAGACCTGAATCACGCACGAGCGCAAAATGACCGAGATTGCCGACCGTTGCGCCGGATACGCCCTTTTCCTTTGCGGAAACGAGCATAGCGCACAGTGTTTCCTCATCGCGTGTGCGGTAAATGCGCGGCAGCACTGCGACAAACTTCGTATGGGGAAGATAGGACGCAAGGTCAATCTTACCAATCAGTTCCAGCGGAAGATAGATCAGCGCGGGTTCCAGTGAAACAAGCGCATCGGTCAGCTGCTCCGCGCGGGACAGCGACACGGTAAAGCGCGGCGGCTCGATGGAATTGGCAATGCCTTGCGGCGGCACATAGTCAAAGGTGCGGCGCTCGGGGACGGCACAGCGCAGCGCGGAGAGCTGCTCCAATGCGTTACGGCGCAGTGCGTTGAGCGCGGACGCACTCACGGACAGCCCTTTGTCGAGTGTGACGGTGCAATCGGTGACGGTAAAGGCGGTGCCGCCGGTTTTGCGCAGGCGGTCAGAAACCTCCTGCTCAGTCACGGCGCGACGGCGCGCAGCTTCGGGAACGGCACCCGATACCTTAATATAATTACCGTCTGTGTCCTCGGCGGCAAGCGTCATGGGAGCGTCGGCTCTGATGACGGCATCAAAACGCACACCGACAAGACGGAGGTTTTCTTTCTCGTAGCTTTGGCGCAGTTCGCTGAACCATTCCTCCGGCCAACGGGCGTTTTCCTGCCGCACGCCGAACATCTGCTTCCCACGCCTGCCGAAATAGTAATCCTGTGTAAACCCGTCACGGGAAAAAGCTTCTTTCAGCTCGCGCTGCTCGTCTTTTGTCGCCTTGCGATGCTCACGCAAAAGGCGGGAATAAATGCGCGTAATGGCGGCAACGTATTCCGGGCGCTTCATGCGGCCCTCCAGCTTGACACAGGCAACACCCATATCCTGCATGTCCGGTGTGTAGTCAGCGAGGTTAGCATCCTTCAGGCTCAGCGGATAGCCGTCCGCCTTGTCGTTCCAACCGTAGGGCAGGCGGCAGGGCTGCGCACACGCGCCGCGGTTGCCGCTGCGTCCGCCGATGACGGCAGACATCTCGCACTGACCGGAATAGCACATACAGAGCGCACCGTGGGCGAAGGTCTCGATCTCGATGGGGGAGAGCTCGCAGATCTCGGCAATATCGCTGCGCGAAAGCTCGCGCGCGAGTACCGCGCGCTCCATGCCGAGCGCGGCGGCCTCCTTTACGCCGGAGAGCGTGTGGACGGACATCTGTGTGCTTGCGTGCAGCGGAACATCCGGCACGACTGCCTTGAGCGTTTCCAAAACGCCCCAGTCCTGCACCAGAATCGCGTCCACGCCGTAGTCACTCGCGCGCCTGGCGATGTCGGCAAGCGCATTTAGCTCACGGTCGGTGAGCAGCGTGTTGAGCGTGAGGTAGACCTTCACGCCGCGCAAATGGCAATACGAGACTGCCGCGCGAAACTCCTCGTCGGAAAAGTTCCTCGCGCTGCGGCGCGCGTTGAACGCACCGAAGCCCATATAAACGGCGTCCGCGCCGTTCTGCACGGCGGCAACAAGCGCCTCGGCACCTCCGGCGGGAGAGAGAAGCTCGGTCATCTTACTTGCGGTTTTGCAGCTTGAAGATTTCGCGCTTAAGCTCGGAAGCTTCCGCCTTGGCGCGGTTGGCTTCATCGAGATACTGTTTGAGCTGGCGGCGCAGACCCTCGCCGGCTTCGCGTTCCTTGAAAAGCTCGTCGGCAATGTTGGCGGCAGTCAGAACGGCGGCATCCGTGCGTCCGACCTTGGCAGAGCCGAGCAGCTCCTCCATCTTGGTGTTGACGTAAGAGCCGACTTTCTGCATGTAGGAGGCGGATTCGTCCGCAACGAAGGTATAATCCTCGCCGCAGATGCTTACGGTGACACGATTAGCCATAATACCCTTGTCCTTTCATCTGTGTTTTTATGAATGGGAAAATTCCACCCAATGATTCACATGATAGTATAACACAAAAGAAAAGGCGGGAAAAGAGGGAAGAAAGAAAATTTACAGTTTACGAGAGAGATTTTTTCGTGTAGAATGAAGACGCAAATCTGCGAAAGGAGGCGATACCGTGGCGGAAATGATTTTACATCTGACGGAAGAAGAGAATGTCGTGCTCTCCGCACCGACGGTGCGCCGCCTGATTGAAACAAAAAATGGAGATGCCTGTCTGCTGTATCTGTGCCTCAAACGCAGCGGCGACGCGATGGATGAGGAAAAGCTGCGCACGATGCTTTCGTGGGAAAAGCTGCGCTTTGACGCGGCGAAAGCGGAACTTGCGCAGGCGCGGCTGATCAAGCTGCCCGAAAAAGAACCGCCGGCGGAGCAGCCGATTCCGGACGCGCCGCCACAATATACGGAAGAAGACGTGATGCGCCGTATTGAGGGAAGCAGGGCGTTTGCCCAACTGCTGCGTGAGGTGGAGCGCAGGCTCGGCCCGCTGTCCACCGCAAGCCTCAAGATTCTGCTGGGACTGAACGATTATCTGGGACTCCCGTGCGATGTGATCTATCTTCTGGTGAACGACTGTATCGCCTGTAAGGAGGAGCGCTTCGGCGCCGGACGCCGCCCCACGATGCGCGAAATTGAGAAAGAGGGCTACGCCTGGGCGCGCAAAGAGCTGTTTTCGGTGCAGGCGGTGGACGAATATCTCAAAAAGATGCAGCTCCAGCGCCGGCAGTATCCGGAGTATATGGCGGTGCTGCAGCTGCAGGGGCGCGCCCCTTCGATGAGCGAGGAGAAATACATCAGGAGCTGGCTGGAAATGGGGTTTCCGCCGGAAACCGTGGCAGTCGCTTATGACAAAACGGTGCTCAAGTGTCACGAGTTCAAGTGGCAATACTGCAACGGGATTCTGAAAAAGTGGCACGAAAAGGGACTGCATACACCGGACGAGGTGCAAAGAGAGAATGCGCCCGGCACAAAGAAAAGGGAGCAGAATGTACCGAGCCGCAAGGCGGGTATGAGCCGCTACATTTAAGGCGGGAGGGGAAGAGATGTCTTACGACGGCAAACTGATGCGTCAGGCGCTGGCACGCTTTGACGAGGATAGGCAGCGGCGCGAGGAGAACCTCCGTGCGCGGGAACGCGCCATTTACCAAAGAGAGCCGCGCATTGAGGAAATCAACATTGAGCTTTCCCACACGATGGCAAAAATCATTGCTTCGGGACTCAAGCGCGGCACAGATCCGCGCGGTGCGATTGCGGCGCTGCAGGAGGAAAATCTCAATTTGCAGGCAGAGAGGGCAAGACTGCTGCAAAATCTGGGCTATCCCGCCGATTATCTGGAGCAGAAAGCAAACTGCCGCAAGTGCGCTGACACGGGCTTTGTCGGCAGCGAGATGTGTTCATGCCTGCGTGACTACTATGTGCGCGCTCAGAATGAGGAGCTTTCGCAGCTTTTGGACCTCGGTACACAGAGCTTTGAGACCTTTGATTTTGATTACTATTCCTCCGCGCCCGATTTTGAGGTCGGTACCTCACCGCGGCTGAATATGGAGAAGGTTTACGATGTCTGTCAGGATTACGCACATGAGTTTTCACCGAAAAGCGGCAATCTGCTGCTCTACGGCGACACGGGACTCGGAAAGACGTTTCTCTCCGCGTCTATCGCGCGTGTTGTGAGTGAGGGCGGACACAGCGTGGTCTACGACACGGCGAACCATGTATTTTCGCTGTTTGAAGCGCAGAAGTTCCGTCGGGAGAGCGGCGAGGAGAACGCGAACGATGCTGTGGAGCGCTATCTGAAATGTGACCTGCTCATTATCGACGATCTCGGCACCGAGATGACAACGAGCTTCGTGCAAAGTGCGGTCTATCAGATCGTCAACACGCGGCTGATGACGGGGAAAAAGACCGTGATTTCCACAAACTTAAGTCCGGAGGAGATCGGAAAGCGATACGGCGCGGCGGTGCAGTCCCGTATTGAGGGCGAATACCGCATTCTGCCGTTTTTCGGCGAGGATATCCGGAAAATAAAGAGAAACAGATAACAGATAAGAGTGCGCCGGAACCCTGTGATGAATGTCAGGAGAGATGTTCCGGTGTCTCTTGGCGTTTTTCATCGGACAGGGGAAAATAGAATCCGATATACCGCAAGAGTTCTGCCCTGCTGTTTATCAGAAACAAAAGTTTTGCGGCGGGGATCGGATTGCTTGAAATTTTCATAATTAAGTGCTATAACAAGACAATCAAACTGGAAAGAAAGGAGCTGGTGGAGCTTGGAGAAACGAAAACGCACACGGGAGCTGATCATTTTTGCCTGCATCGTGCTGCTTTTGTTTGTCGGCGCCGTTTTGACCGGATCGTCCGCCGGAGAGCAGGAGTCGATCCGCGAAGTGATGAAGGACGCGGTGCTGCATGAGAGCGCCAAGGTCAGCCTGTTCGGCTTCGCGGAAGTGAATCCCGGACTGATCTCGGCTTACGTTGTGACGGGTATCCTGATTCTTCTTGCGTTGATCTGCCGCATCTTTGTCATTCCGAAATTTACCGTGATCCCCGGGACAGTTCA
>JAUMWI010000046.1 GCA_030529725.1 Eubacteriales bacterium
CATATTGAGTGCCATACTTGTCTTGCCCATACCGGGACGAGCAGCAAGCAGCACAAGGTCGGATTTTCCCAGACCGCTTGTTTTGTCGTCCAGAACGCTAAAGCCCGTAGAAAGTCCCGGCATCGTTTTGCCGCCGTTGGCACTCAGCTCGCTCAAATGGTCGAGCACACCCTGCAATATAACACCGATCGGCTCCATTCCCTGCGCACTTCTGCCGCGGCGCACTGCGTAAATTTTCTGTTCCGCCGCATCAAGAATGTTCGCAGCGCCGCCGCTGCCGTCCTGCACCATCGCGGTGATCTCGCCGGCTGCGGTATAAACCGAGCGCATCAGCGCCTTGTCGCGCACAATGCCGACGTACTCCATCACATTCGCAGAGGTCGGCGTGACCTCCATGAGCTGCACAAGATAATTGCGCGTCGTGTTTTCGTCGTAGGTGCCGTTTTTCTCCATTTCGCCCGCAACGGTCACGCCGTCGATCGGTCTGGAGTAAATGAACATGCTGTAGATGGTCTCAAAGATCTCGCGGTTCTGCCGCAGGTAAAAATCGTCGGGGCGCAGCTTCTCCATCACATCTTTGATGCAGTTGGCGTCGATGAGCATGGAGCCGAGCACCGATTGCTCCGCTTCCAAAGAGTGCGGCATCTGACGGTAGAGCAGTTCCTCCATGGTTTACAACCTCTTTTCGCAAGTGATCCTGTCCGTTTTACTCCTCGACCACGCTGACGTTGAACTTAGCCGTGACCTCATAGCCAAGCTTTGCCTTGGCTTCATAGGTGCCGAATGCCTTGATCGGCTCATCGAGCACGATCTTCTGCTTGGCGACGTCCAGATCGAACTGACTGAGCAGTTCCTCGGAAATTTCCTTATTGGTGATCGCGCCGAAGAGCTTGCCTTCCTTGCCGCCCTTGGCAGCGATCTTCACGGTAATGTTCTTGAGCTTGCCGCCGAGTGTCACTGCCGCCTCGCGGTTGGCTGCTTCCTCGGCACGGCGTGCCTTTTCCTTCAGGTTCATCGTATTGATGGCATCGGTTGTTGCAAGGATCGCAAGCTTGCGCGGCAGCAGGAAATTGCGGGCATAGCCCTCTGCTGCGTCGATCATCTGGCCCTTTTTGCCCTGGCCCTTAACGTCCTGCTGTAAAATGACTTTCATATTTGTATTCCTCCTTGGATAATTTGTTCTCTCTATCCTTCTAAGTATTCGTTGATGGCATCGAGCAGCTGCTCACGCACAGCGTCCACCGTGCCGTCCGGCACCTGTCCGCCGGCTGTCGTCGAATTACCGCCGCCGCCGAGCTTTTCCATAATGAGCTGCACGTTGATCTCACCGAGACTGCGCGCGGAAAGATTGACGCCGGTGCCGTGCTTGAACAGAACGAACGAGGCATGGACGCCTGCAAGCGTCAGCAGCTCATCAGCCGCCTTGGCCGCCGCCACGCGGTCGATCTCCTCCTCAACTGCCGCCACCGCAATATCGTCATGCACCATTTCCGCGTGACGGATGATCTCATAGCGTCGGATCATGCCGGCAAGATCCGACTGGAACAGACGCTGCACCTCTGCCGTGTCCGCACCGGCACGGCGCAGGAATGCCGCCGCTTCAAAGGTCCTTCCGCCGGTCCGCATGGTAAAGTTCTTGGTGTCGAGCATAATGCCGGCAAGCAGTGCCTCCGCCTCTATTGCTTTCAGTTCGCTTGCCTCCACCAGATACGGCAGAAGTTCCGTCACCAGCTCAGACGCAGACGAGGCATACGGCTCGTGGAAATTGAGTGCCGCGCTCTCGATGTAGCTTGCCGCTCTTCTGTGGTGGTCGATGACCGCCACGCGGTTGCATGCATCGAGCAGCTGTTCGGATTCGACAAAATCAGGCCGGTTGGTATCGACCACCACCAGCAGCGCACCCGCCTGTGCGGAAATGAACGCATCGCTGCCGCTGATAAAGGTGTCCTTATACTCCGGCAGCTTGCTCAGTTTCTCAAGCACCGGCCCCGAAACATTGTCCTCCCAGTCAATGACGATTTTGGCTTTCTTGCCGCGCTTGCGTGCAATACAGCAAATACCCGCCGCCGCACCGACCGTGTCCATATCGGCGTGCTTGTGGCCCATGACATAAACCTGGCTGGCATCGGAGATCAGCTCGCCGAGCGCATTTGCCATCACGCGCGATTTTACCTTGGTGCGTTTTTCGCTCGTCTTGGTCTTGCCGCCGTAGAATTCGAAATCAAGCCTGTTTTTGACAACGACCTGGTCGCCGCCGCGGGAAAGTGCCATTTCGATGGAAAGCATCGCGTATTGATAGAGCGTTTCATAATCCTCAGCGTCCTTGCCGATGCCGATGGAAAGCGTGGCTGCCACCCCGTCCTCCGTCACGACTCCGCGCACGCTGTCGAGCACGGAAAACTTCCCGTCCAGAAGCTTTTGATAGTTCTGCTCTGTCATGACCAGCACATAGCGGTTGCGGTCGAACTTGCGCAGCATGCTGTGCGTTCCTTCCACCCACTTGCTCAGCTTCTCATCGATCGCAGCAAGCACTGCACTGCGTGACGCCTCTGTTCCGGCCTTCATCAGCTCCTCATAGTTGTCGATCATGATGACGGCGACAAGCGGACGGCGGCTTTCGTTTTCCAGCCGCAGCGCATCCTGCTCCGTTGTTTCCATCCAGTAGGTCGTTGCCAGCAGGCTGCGGACGCCGCGGCGCGAGCTGACCGGGTGGCTCAGATTGCCGAACACACGGAAATGACGCTGTCCGATGATCACCGTTTCCGGACACTCCGACTTTCCCTCAAGCAGCCAGTGTGTCGGAAATGTCGGCAGAACGTCTCCGATGTGGTTGTCGAAAATATCCTCACACACACCGGTAAGCTGGAGAAAGCTGTCGTTGCTCCAGAGGATCTCCTGTGTATCGGGGCGAAACACCATCATGGCAAAGGGTGCCGAAAGCATCGATGCCTTGTCAGCGTTTGTCATATCGTCGGTCATATCATCTATATACTTCCGTATGCTTTCACGGCGCTTTTGTGCCGTGCGGTGGAAATTCCAGTAAAGAAATGCCGTTGCGGCAATTTCGATCAGTGCCAGCGGTACGCTTACTTTAAAAGTGATCACCGCAAAGATCGCAACACAAATAAAATAGAAGCGCATATTCGGCTCTGTTACCTTGCCGATTTTTTTGTTTGCCATAGGTTCTCCCCCTTTTTTCGGAAGATGCTATTACGCGATGATAACAGTTATTGTATTATAACACGAATCGTTTTCGAAGCACAATAGTTAAATTTCTGTGACATTGTATTTTTATGGTATACTTTTCCTCATAACCGTGCTATACTATCGTCAAGAAGTGTTTTTTATCCGCGCAGTGCTGCTGTGCGGTGCAATACATCACAAGTCCATACGACAGATCAGCAAGACGCCGCAGGTTGCAGTTGTTTCGCGGAACAGGGCGAAACACGGGCACGGACGTCTCTTCTTGCTTGTTGTCTCGGGCAGATTATAAAGGAGTTTTTATGGCAGAACAGTTAAAAATCATTCCCCTTGGCGGTCTCAATGAGATCGGTAAGAATATGACCGTGTACGAGTACGGCGGTGAGATCATCGTCGTTGACTGCGGCATGGCCTTCCCCGGCGACGATATGTACGGCATCGACTGCGTCATTCCCGATGTCAGCTATCTTGTCAAGCACAAAAACCGCATTCGCGGCCTTTTTATCACGCACGGTCACGAAGACCACATCGGTGCGATCCCCTACGTCCTCAAGCAGGTCAATATGCCGATCTACTGCACGCGCCTGACGGCAGGACTGATCCGGCTCAAGCTGGAGGAGCACGGTCTCGCCAAATCCACGAAGATCGTCACGGTCGAATCGGGCATGACGGTCAAGGCGGGCAAGTTCAGTGTGGAATTTATCCATGTCAACCACTCCATTGCCGACTCCGTAGCGTTCGCGATCCACACCAATCTCGGCGTTGCCGTTCATACGGGTGACTTTAAAATCGACTCCACCCCTATTGACGGTGAGGTCATCGATCTCGCCCGCTTTGGTGAGCTTGGCAAGCAGGGCGTTCTGGCGCTGCTCGCCGACTCGACCAATGTGGAGCGTCCGGGCTACACAATGTCGGAGAGCATGGTGGGCAAGACCTTCAACCGCCTGTTCCAGGGGTGCAAGCAGCGCATCATCGTCACGACGTTCGCCTCCAACGTCCACCGCATCCAGCAGATCATCGACGCTGCGGCGGAGTGCGGACGCAAGGTCGCCGTCACTGGGCGCAGCATGGAAAATGTCACCAAGGTGGCGACCGAGCTCGGCTACATGAAGCTTCCCAAAAACACGGTCATGGACATCAACAAGGTCAAGGCCCTGCCGCTTGACAAGCAGGTCATTGTCACGACCGGCTCCCAGGGCGAAGAGATGTCGGCACTCTACCGCATGGCATTTTCCCAGCACAGGCAGATCGAGGTCGGTCCCGGGGACCGCGTGATCATCTCCGCCAGTGCAATTCCCGGAAACGAAAACACCGTCTCCCGCGTCATTAACGAGCTGTTCCGCAAGGGCGTGGAGGTCATATACAACCGCACGGATATGCTCCATGTTTCCGGCCACGCCTGTCAGGAGGAGCTGAAGATCATTCATGCGCTTACGCGGCCGAAATACTTTATCCCGCTCCACGGCGAGCAGCGTATGCTCCAGATCCACAAGGATCTTGCCATGTCCATGGGGATGCAGCGCAAAAATATCATCATCTGTGAAAACGGCGATGCCGTGGAGATCGGCGCGCGCTCGATGAAAACCGTGCCTGCCGCCGCGCCGGCCGGTGAGGTGTTCGTGGACGGCTACGGCGTAGGCGATGTCGGGGCGGTCGTTCTGCGCGACCGCAAGCATCTGGCAGAGGACGGTATGGTCGTTGTCGTTCTGCCGGTGAGCGCCGAAAACGGCGATATGCTCGCCGAGCCCGAGATCATTACGCGCGGCTTTATCTATGTGAAGGATTCTGAGGAGCTGATCCAGGATCTCAAAAACCTCACCATGTCCACTGCGGCAGGAATCCGTGCCAAACGCAGCCGCGACGCAGGAGAGCTCAGAGGTGCCATTAAGAATGCCGTGAGCAGCTATCTCTTCAAGGCTACCAAGCGCAGTCCCATGGTCATTCCCGTCATCACAAGACTGTAACGGTAAAAGCGAGTGAACGAAAAGTCCACTCGCTTTTTTTTATTCCTCATTCTGTTGTGTCTGCTCCGCCGCCCTCAGCTCTGCGGCAAATTTTCTGACAAACGGGATGCAGACGATGAAGGTCAGCACATCTGCGATCGGCTGAGAGAGCATGACACCGGAAATTCCGGCCGCACGCGGCAGAACCAGCAGCAGCGGCACAAGGAAAACACCCTGCCGGCAGGAGGAGAGGAAGGTTGCCCGTCCCGCCTGTCCGGTCGACTGGAAGGTCATATTGGCCGCCACGCCCAACGGCACGAGCGGCAGCGACACGCACTGTGCGCGGAAGGCAAACACGCCAAAGCGCAGGACATCCGGATCGCTCTTCGCCGAGCCGAACACGCCGATGATCTGCGGCGCAGCAAAAAAGCACAGCGCCGAAAAGGCCGCAATGACGATGGTACAGGCCTTGATCATAAAAAACATCGCCTCACGCGCACGGTCAAAGCGTTTTGCGCCGTAGTTGTAGCCCAGCACCGGCTGATAGCCCTGCCCGATGCCGATGACGATGGAGAAGACCATCATCGTCACCTTCGTCACAATACTCATCGCCGCAATCGCCTGATCGGCAAAAACCCCGGCAGCGATCGCCGCGCCCTTGTTGAGAAGGATGCTCGAGATGCTGGAAAGGCCCTGACGGGCAAAGGAGGGAATACCGTTTTTGAGAATCATGACATACCGCGCCGCAGATCGGGAGACATAGCTCAGGCGAAGCTTGACCTCCGTCCTGCCCCGCAGATACGGCACAAGCAGGATGACAAGGCTCACCGTCTGCGATACGGCAGTCGCCAGCGCCGCGCCAGCAACCTCCAATCCCAGTCCCCACGGCAGGATAAAAACCGGATCCAGAAATACGTTCAGTACACCGCCGAACGCAATGCCGATCATCGAATATTTTGCTTTCCCCTCACTGCGCAGCAGATTATTCAGCACAAATGAGCACATCATCGACGGCGCACCGTAAAGAATGAAGCCTGCGTAGGCATCGGCATACGGCAGAATCGTCTCCGTCGCGCCGATGAGCCGCAGCAGCGGTGCCGTGTCAAAAAACGCGCCGTAAAGCAGCAGCAGCGAGCCGAATACAAATGCCATCAGAAGGCCGGTAGAGCCGACCTCGCCTGCTTCGTCATACTTCTTCTGCCCGAGCAGACGGGAGATCCAGCTTCCCGAGCCGAGACCGATGGCAAACGAGGTCGCCTGCATCAGCGCCATAAGGGAAAACACCACACCCACCGCGCCGGTGGCGCTGGTGTCGTTGAGCATGGCGACGAAGTAGGTGTCCGCCGTGTTGTAGATCGCCGTCACCAGCATGCTGATGACCGTCGGAACCGCGAGCGAGGAGATCAGACGCGGGATCGGCGTCTGCGTCATTTTTATGTATTGTGTCTCATCGCGTTTCAATGCGTTCCCTTCTTTTCTCCCGTCAGCTCCAAAAGCGTCTGACGGAACAGATATTTTTCGGCAAGTTCCCTCGCCGCGTTGATTTTTTTCGTCCCGCCGCGCCGATCTTTCACACAGCGCAGCATCAGATTTTTCGGGGAATGGGCAAAGTCGATAAACTCGATGACATCAACGCTGTACCCCATATCCTCAAGCACCGCAGCGCGAATGGAATCTGTCAGCAGCGCGGAAAACCGCTCCTGCAAAAGGCCGTGGGCAAGCAGCACATCGAAATCGCCGCCTTTTTGGATTTGGCTGTTCACTTCATGCTGGCAGCAGGGCACGGAGAAAATATGCTGCACACCCCGCTCGATGGCGTAGTGCAAAGCGTAATCCGTAGCGGTGTCGCAGGCGTGAAGCGTAACGATCATGTCGATCGGCTCGTCATAAAGCACATCGCGCGTCACATCGGCAACGACAAAGCGCAGGTCATCATAGCCGTACCGCTTTGCGATCTCATTGCAGTGCTCGACCACATCTTCCTTGAGGTCGTAGCCGATGATCTTCGCCTTCACGCCGCGCTTGACCGTGAAGTAATAGTAAAGCAGAAACGTCAGATACGACTTGCCGCAGCCGAAGTCGAGGATCTTGATCTCTGTGCGTTCCGATGCCTTGAATACATCGTCCACAATTTCAATAAAGCGGTTGATTTGTTTATATTTGTCGTACTTGCTTTTGACGATCCTGAAATCGCTCGTAAACACGCCGAGGTCGACCAGTGCCGGAATGTTCTCCCCCTCCGCTAAGATATATTCCTTTTTTCGATTATGTGTCGTTTCCGCCGCCTTGCGGACGGTTTCGCCTCTGGCGGTGCATTTGTAGCTTCCGTCATTTTTGCGAACATACTGCCGTGTCTCCGTTTGGGTGCACAGCACGACCTGACGGTACTGCCCTTCCAGCTCGTTTTCATAAAGCTCGCACAGCTGTCCCTTGGGAATGTTGCGGTGGCTCACCTGTGCGCCGTGCCGGTACTCAAGCTGAAAAAACGCCTTGCCTTTGAGCGTCACGGGGCGGACGGTCACCTTTGTATTGGCGATGCGCGTGACCGGCTCAGAGAGCACCGCCTTGGTGAGTGTATCAAGCCGCTCGGAAAGGTCGGATAAAATACTCATGGCTTCCTCCCCTTCTTAACCGAAGCGCTCCTTGAGTGCAAGGTGAGCGGCATACAGCTCATTTTTAGAGTAGGTGTTGTTCTCGTCCTTCAAAAGCAGCTTGATGGCGTCCTTGGCGGTGCAGTCGTTTTGCACCATGCAATCCACCAGCAGTGCCTCAGGCGAGGAGATATGTTCCACCTCTTTGAGCAGATAGTCCTCGCAGACCTCGGCAACAAAGGCGTATTCTCCCTTTTCGTAGTTCCCCTTGGCAAGAAGCTGCTCCTTGACCTCCGCAGGACTGCCGCGGAAGGTCATCTCATGGAGCTTGGTCATATCGTTGCACAGGCACAGCTTGAGTCCTGCATTCTCTTCAAGAAAGAAATCAATGACTGACATGATACGCTTGGGAGATTCATAGAACGCATAGGTGCGTGTGTCGCCCTTTCGCATCATGGACAGCACTCTGCGGCGGTCCGCCGTCTCGCGCGGGAAAAAGCCGTAAAAGAGGAAGGTCGAGAGGTCGAAGCCGGAGATGGAAAGCGCCGTCACTGCCGCGCAGCAGCCGGGAATGCCGACCACGCGGATCCCCGCCTCGATCGCCGCCTTAATCAGCTCATTGCCGGGATCGGAGATGCAGGGCGTGCCTGCGTCCGTAATGACGGCAATATTCTTTCCCTGCTGCATCTGCTCGATAAAATAACGCGCCTTGCCGTATTCGTTGAACTTATGGTTTGCCGAAAGCGCGTTGCCGCGAATCCCGAGCTTGTTGAGCAGAACGACGCTGCGGCGTGTATCCTCTGCCGCGATAATGTCCGCTGTTTCCAGAATTTCGCGTCCGCGCTCGGTCATGTCGCGCGAGTTGCCGATCGGTGTTGCCACGATATAAAGGGTGCCGACTGTATTCTGAGTGTCCATAAAACCCTCCGAAGCACATAATTTCTCATTATGAATTCAGTATAGCCCATTTTGGTTCGCTTGACAAGATGGGGCGCGTGAGGATTTTTCTTTGCTTTTTTGCCGCCTTGCATTATAATGAGGGCAGTAATCCATCTTTTCTCACAAAGGAGTTCTTTTTATGAAAGCTTTACTGCGCAGGCTCTGCGCCCTTGTGTGTGTCGGCGCTCTGCTCATCACGCCGACATTTGCGCTGAGTGTGGAGGACGCGCTGGATCTTCTTGAGCGGTCATATGTCAACGAAATTCCGTCAAAGGCATATGAAGCCGAGACACTGGACGAACTTTTTGCCATCATCGCCGATCCATACACCTACTACATGACAAAAGAGGAATACCAGTCTTTTTTGAGCAGCGTTGAGGGGGACGATACGGTCACCGGCATCGGCGCATCGATCCTTTACACCAAAGACGGTATTATGCTTGATTCCGTTCTTTCCGGCAGCGGTGCAGAGGCAGCCGGACTCGTATCCGGCGACCTTATCATCGCCATTGAGGGTCTCTCCTGCGAAAATGCAAACGAAGAACACCGCGCTCTGCTTCTCGGAGAGGTCGGGACGGTTGTCCACATTACCGTCAAACACGCAGACGGTTCCGTCCGGGAGCATGCCATCACGCGCCGTACCGTTGCGCTGCATAACACAAGCGTCACGGCGGCAGACGGGATCGGCTACATCGACTGCGATACCTTTGGCTCACAGACCGGCGTTTATTTCAGTGACGGGATCAAAAAACATGACCGTCAGGTCCGGCTTTGGGTGGTGGATCTTCGCGGCAACACCGGCGGCTATTCCGAGTCTGCCGTCAAAGCACTCAGTGCCTTTGTCGGCAGCGGTGATCTGCTCTATTTCAAAAGCAAATCCGGTTTCGTTCATCGCAGCTCCTGCCACGATACGGACTTGACGGATAAACCTGTTATCGTTTTGACCAACGGGCGTACTGCCAGTGCCTCCGAAATATTCTCCGGCGGCATCAGCGGCCGAAACGCCGGCATTGTTGTCGGCTCCCGTACCTTTGGCAAAGGCGTTGCACAAATCGTTTACGATGCAGACAACTCCTCCCTTTTTGATGGCGATGCCTTGAAGGTAACGACCTACCGTTTTTACCTCGCTGACGGCAATACAAGCGATCGCATCGGCATTATTCCGACTGTTTGCGTGGACAGCGCGATTGCCCCTGAGGTGGCGTCTCTTCTGTGTGCCGAGAAACCCGCAGGCAGCAGCGCATATCTCCACCTCATTCTGAACGGACTTGATTTTTATGTCAACCTGCCGGATGCGCAGGCATCCCATGCGCCCGCATTGAACGCCCTGCTTTCTGCCCTCGCGCCGGACGCCGTCGTGTTTTACGGAGAAAACGGCAGTGAGCGCGCGGCAACGGTCAAAGAGCTTTGCTCCCTCTGCGCCAGCCCTGTCCCCGACCGCAGTTTTATAGATACCTCGCAAAGTGCCTATTCCGACAAAATCAACGCTCTTGGCGTTTATCAGCTGGTCTTTGGTGACGGCAACGGCATGTTCCGCCCGTCCGATACAATGACGCGCGCCGAGGTCTGCTGCCTTCTCGCGCAGGCTCTTGGCATCACCTCCGATGCAGACGGCTACTTCACGGACGTCCCCTCCGGCAGTTGGTACGCCGGCAGTGTGAATGCCATGGCCGCGCTTGATCTTGTTAATGGAGTTGGAAGCGGTCGCTTTGCCCCCTCCGGCACCATGACGCAGGAGGAGTTCCTCACCATTATGGGTCGTCTGGCGGAGTTTCTCAATCTCAACGCCGACAATTATCTTGACGACCATCCTCTTGCCATGCTGGAGCCTTTGGAATGCTATCAGGAATTCTCCCCCTGGGCGATTCGCGGCACGGACCTGCTGGCAAACTTCTGTCCGCATGAAACCGATGAACAAGCCGGAATGCTTTTCACCGCACTCGACCGGCTTGAGCCGAAAGCCCCTATCCTGCGCGAACAGGCGGCTGCCACCATGTATAACCTTCTCACCGGACTCGGGGTTCTATCTTATTAATTTTTGGAGGTATGCCATGCCGGAAATGATTCCGATTGATAGCCAATTTGCTGCCGCCGCACTTCCCAAACGTGCACAGGACGGTCACAAGGGAACTTTCGGCAAGCTCCTGATCATCGGCGGTTCCGTCGGCTATACGGGTGCGCCGTATCTTGCTGCTTCCGCCGCCGTACATTCCGGCTGCGGTCTGGTGTATCTGGGCGTTCCGGAAAGTATCTGGCAGGCCGAGGCTGTCAAGTGCACCTCTGCCATGCCATTTCCGCTGCCCGATGATAGCGGTATGCTGTTTGAGGCAAGCTACGGCGGTATCGTGGAGAGACTCTCCGGCTGTGATGTGCTTGCGCTCGGTCCGGGACTCGGACGCAGTACGGGAGTGCAAAAGCTTGTCCCGCTTCTGCTGGATTTTGCCGCGCAGAGTGTGGTATTGGATGCAGACGGCATCAACGCACTTGTCGGGAATGTCGACCTGCTCAAACTCCGCCGCGGCCGCGTGACCGTTCTCACGCCGCACGAAGCGGAGTTTTCGCGCCTCTGCGGTCTGCCGCTTTCCGATATTGTCTGCGGTGACAGGGCGGCACTTGCCCGAGAGTTTGCCGCTGAGTACGGCTGCACACTCGTTCTGAAGGGGCACCGCACGGTCGTTGCCCTGCCGGACGGTCAGGTGTTTGTCAATACCTGCGGCGGCTCGGAGCTATCGAAAGGCGGCAGCGGTGACGTGCTGACCGGGCTTATTGCGTCACTTCTGTGTCAAGGCGCATCAGCACGCGACGCTGCCTGCTGCGGCGTTTACCTGCATGCTCGCGCAGGCGAGCTTCTTGTCCGGCAGCAAACACCCTATTGCGTTACGCCGCTCTCGCTCATTGAGCAGGGCTTTGCGCAGGCGTTCGGCGAGCTGCTGATATAAGCAAAACAAGGTGGTCGGTTTGACCACCTTGTTTTACTCTTGTATTGTCTCGGCGAAGCCCCCGGCAAAAATGCGTGCGGCAACGATCGCTTCCTCCAGTGAGTTTCCCGCCGTCCCGACCTCGATCAAAAGCGAGCCGGTCGTCATGTGCTGATTGTAGCGCGAGTTGCGCACAACGATCGGACGCATCAGCGTGGGGTACTTTTCCAGCAGATTTTCCTGTACCGCACAGGCAAGCTTCACATTTTCACGCCACTTGTCGTGGCTGAGTCCGCCGCCGTTGGAGCCGATGACAAATTCAAGCTGCGCTGCATTCGGCTCCTCCGCGCACAAAAGCTTATACTCGTTGCCGGTGGCGTCCTCCACCGCGTCGCGGTGGACATCGAGCACGAACGAGATCGACGGATACTGTGCAAGATAGTTTTCGATCGAAGCAAGTGAGCGGTTGTATGCGCCGGAATAGTTCGGATAGTCATAGAGATTTCGGTCATGTACAACGCTGATTCCCTTCGCCGTGAGCGCCTCCGCGATCTCATCCCCGATACGCAGCATGTTCTTTTCACTCTCCAGCGTGCGGTGGTTGTCCGACGGCATATATTCCTCCCCTGCCGGCATGGAGTAGGCCTCCGTCCCGTGTGTATGAATGATCAGCACCTGTGGCCCGCCGTCCTGCAGCTCCGCCGCAAAGTCTCCCGAAAGCTGCGAGGTGTTCAGCGATGCACTGGATGCGTTGTTGATGTAGACATTTCCGAACACCGTATATCCGGCAGGATCAGACGGCTTGAGTGTGCGCGACGGCACACCGTTTTCCGTCACCGTGATCTCGCTCGGCTCCCTCGGCGCGGAGAGCACCGTTCCCTCATCGTCCTCTCCGTCGCGCTCTGCCTGCGGCGGCTGCTGCAGCTCGCTCGACCACGCGGATACAATTTCTCTGCGTCCCTCCAGCAGCAACGGCTGCATACTCAGCGCCAGCGCAGTCGGAGCCGAGATCGCATCATCGGAAAACAGATCCCCCCGTTCCAGCCGCAGCAAAAAAATCGGCACAGCACCTTCCTTCAGCGTGTGCAGCGTTTCGGATGCACTCTGTGCCGGCGCAGTCACGCTCACCAGCCACAGCGTTGCCAGGGTCAGCACCCCGGAAATTACACTGCGCACAATGCGCCGGCGTTTTGGCTTTTGCATTAATCATCACCTCATAGGACAAACTTATGCGCAGGCGTTTTTTTATATGCTTCCCTGCATCTGCTCTGTCGCATTGTGTCAGATGGGTGTGAAAAGTTTTTCCCCGCGAAGTGTTGACACTTTGCCTTCCCTGTGGTATATTAACTGATGCCGATATTCGCCGGTGTGGTGGAATTGGTAGACACAGGGGACTTAAAATCCCCCGGTAGCGATACTGTACCGGTTCGAGTCCGGTCACCGGCACCACATGGTGAAAAACGGACAACATAATATCGCGGAGTGGAGCAGTTGGTAGCTCGTCGGGCTCATAACCCGGAGGCCGTAGGTTCAAGTCCTACCTCCGCAAC
>JAUMWI010000006.1:0-25886 GCA_030529725.1 Eubacteriales bacterium
TCATGTTCGACAGTTTTTTATTTCACTGTCTCGCATAAAGGGAGCATATCAAAACTCTGCACCCGGGTGCAGAGTTTTTTGTTATCGTTCACTGACGAACCATTCGTCCTGGAAGATCATATCATCCACATCACCGCAATGAAGTTCCTTTTCTTTCATGCTCTGTGCCTCCTTGCAAAATTGTTCACCTGGACAGTATATGCACCGACAGGCGAGAAGTTGCACGAAAAAAAACAACAAAAATATAAAATTTTATCCCCCCGGGGGGCTTGCGGAGGGAAAGAAATGCCCATTATACTGACATTATCCTGAAGAAAAGGAGAGCAGCCATGGACAAAGAGACCGTGCGGCATTTTTTTGACGCCTGTGCACCGGACTGGGACGCGGACATGCACCGGTCCGACGAGGTCATTGCGCGGATTCTCGACGGCGCGTGCGTTCAAGCCGGCAGCACCGTGCTCGATGTTGCCTGCGGAACGGGTGTACTGTTTCCGGATTATCTTGCGCGCGGCGTGAAGAGCGTGACGGCGATCGACCTTTCGCCGGAAATGGTGAAAATCGCGCGAGGCAAGACCAAGGGAACGCCGATCGAGGTCATCTGCGGCGATGCTGAGAACTACGATTTCGGCAGACAGTTTGACTGTGTGGTGGTCTATAATGCGTTTCCGCATTTCCCTGAGCCGGAGAACACGGTCGCGGCGCTTTCCGAGCTGGTCAGGCAGGGCGGCACGCTGACTGTTGCCCACGGTATGAGCCGCGCGAAGCTGCTGCAGCACCATAGCGGACGGGCGAAAGACGTTTCCGTGGAGCTTTTGGAGTGCAGCGCGTTATCGTCACTGTTTGCGCCGTATTTTGACGTGACGGTGGAGATCTCCGATGAGGAGATGTATCAGGTAACGGGTGTAAAGAAAGGACGGGAGAAAACGTGAAAGAAAATACGGTAAAAGTATCCTTTTTCGGCAGAAAAACAGCGCGCAGCCTTGCGTATACGGCGCTGTGTCTTGCACTTTGTATGGTGCTGCCGTTTTTGACCGGGCAAATCCCGCAGATCGGCAGCATGCTCAGTCCCATGCACATTCCTGTGTTTTTGGCAGGCTTTTTGTGCGGCCCGTGGTGGGCGGCCGCAGTGGGAGCGGTTGCACCGCTGCTGCGCCATGTGCTGTTTGGGATGCCGCCGTTTCCGACGGCGTTCGGTATGTGCGCGGAGCTTTTGACCTATGGCTTGGTGTGCGGATTTTTCTACCGCAGCTTGGGGAAGAGAAAAGGCGGCATCTATCTTTCGCTGATTTCGGCAATGCTTGCCGGGCGCATTGTGTGGGGTGTGACAATGAAGTGTATTCTCACGGTGCAGGGCGGCGCGTTTACCTGGGCAGCATTCCTCGCAGGTGCATTTACAAAGGCGGTGCCCGGTATTATTCTCCATATCGTTCTCATCCCGGCGATCGTCATGGCGCTGGAGAGGGCGGATATAATCAAAAAATGAACCGAAAGGGAGCGGCGAAAGCCGCTCCTTTTCGGTGTTTTGGGCCTATGGAGAAAAGCCTTGACAAAAAGGGGAAAAACCACGAAAATAACAGAGAAAAAGAGCACATAAGGAGAGATATTATGTCCGACAATCGCAGTGAGCAATATGCGCAGACACTCTCGAAGCTGATTCAGGCAAAGACCGTGTCCTGCCGCAATCAGACGGATCTGAGCATATTTTACGCCTTTCATCAGCTTTTGCGCGAGACCTTTCCTCACCTTTTCGCCGTATGCGAATTTGAGGATTTTTCCGGCGGCATCCTGCTGCGATGGAAGGGACGAGATGAGAACAAACTGCCGATTCTGCTGATGAATCATCACGATGTAGTTGAGGCAGCGGGGCCGTGGAAGCATCCCCCGTTTTCCGGTACGATTGCGGACGGCAAGGTCTACGGCCGCGGTACGCTGGATACGAAAGGCGGTCTGTGGGCAATGCTGCAGGCGGCGGACGAGCTGGCAGCGGATGGGTTTGTGCCTGAGCAGGACGTTTATTTCGAGTCTGCGCGTGACGAAGAAAATGACTCGGTTACTGCGGATCTGATCTCGCAGGAGCTTTTGCGCCGCGGTATTCGTTTTTCACTGGTGCTTGACGAGGGCGGCATGGTGCTTTATGAGCCGTTCAAGGGAGCAAAAGGCACCTTTGCCATGATCGGCGTGGGCGAAAAGAGCTATATTGACATGAAATTTACTGCGCGCAGCACGGGCGGTCATGCCTCCACACCGGGCAAAAACACGCCATTGGTGCGCCTTGGCCGCTTTATGGCAGAGGTTGAGGACAAGAATATTTTTGAGGCAAGACTTTCTCCTCCGGTTGCGGAGATGCTGCGCCGCGTCGCACCGACGATGGACGGCGCTTTGAGCAAGGTCCTCGCCCGCGCAGACCGCTTTTCACCTGTGCTCGAGCGCGTGATGCCGAAAATCTCTGCCGCCGCCGGCGCGATGCTCCGCACGACGCTTGCCTTTACCATGGCACAAGGCTCAGAGGGACGCAATATTTTGCCGCAGGAGGCGTATGTCATCGGCAATATGCGCACTTCGCATCACCAGGGCTGTGAGGGCAGCATCGCGGCGGTGAAGAAGGTCGCAGAAAAGTATGATATTGAAGTGGAGATTCTGGAAGACGGATTCAACTCCCCCCTTTCTGACTTCAACAGCGAAGCGTTTCGCCTGGTCGAGCGCGCGGTTTGCTCCGCTTATCCCGGGGTGATTCCTGCGCCGTACATCATGACGGGCGCGACGGATTCACGCTTTATGAGCAGGGTGAGCGACAACTGCCTGCGTTTCCTGCCGTTTAAGGTCTCGGACGAGCAGGTGGAGAGCATTCACGGTCTGGACGAAAATGTCGATGTTGCCAGCCTTGCACCTGCAGTGGATTTCTATAAGTTTATTATACGGGGAGAATGAGCATGGAGGCAAGAGAGAAAGAGAAGAGAGGCCTTGCGATCAGCGTGAGGTCGTTTGTCATTGCGATTGCGGTGATTTTTGCGCTGATGGTGCTGACCTATGTGCTGACATTTGTAATTCCGGGCGGACGGTACGAGCGGATTACGGATGCCGGCGGCAACCTTATGATTGATACAGCCTCTGAGTTTGCGGCAGTACAGGGCGGCATCCCGTTTTGGAAATGGCTGCTCTCCCCGATCCTTGTGTTGGCAGCGGAGGGCAGCGGCACGCTGATCGCAGTGATTGTTTTCCTTCTGGTCATCGGCGGCGTATTTAACAGTCTTGACCGGTGCGGTCTTGTGAAGTATATGCTTGCCCGCCTGACAGCGCGCTTCGGCAGGACGCGCTACCGTCTTATGACGGTGGTGACACTTTTCTTTATGGCGATGGGCTCGCTGGTGGGATCATTTGAGGAGTGTGTGCCGCTGGTGCCGATCGTGGTGGCACTTTCTGTCAGCCTCGGCTGGGACGCGCTGACCGGTATTGGTATGAGTCTGCTCGCTGCCGGCTGCGGCTTTGCCGCAGGTGTGTTTAATCCGTTTACAGTGGGCGTTGCGCAGAGCCTTGCCGGACTTCCGATGTTCTCCGGTGCATGGCTGCGCGCGGTGTCATTTGTCTGCATTTACGCTCTTCTGCTCATATTTATCCGCTTTCATGCCAGGAAAGTTGAACGTTCGCTTGACGTAGAAAAGCTGCAGACGGAGTTTGTGCGCTCCTCCGCGATGGATAAGGCACTCACCTGCTTTGCTGCCATTCTCGGCGGCGGCATCGTACTGGTGCTGCTCTCCTCCGTTGTGACGGCGCTGCAGGACTACACGATGATCATTGTTGCGGTGATGTTCCTTGTCGCCGGCGTGGTTTCTCCGCGTATTGCCGGGATGAGCGGCAGAGAGCTTGGCAGGACGTTTTGGGACGGACTGACGAGCATTCTCCCGGCTGTCTTGATGATCCTGATGGCCTCGTCCATTAAATACACGCTCGAGCAGGCACACGTACTCGATACGATCCTGCACGGCGCCGTCGGTGCGGCGGACAGCCTTCCCAAGTGGGCGGTGATTCTGTTCATCTACGGAATCGTTCTTGTGATGAACTTCTTCATCGCCTCAGGTTCCGCCAAGGCGTTCATGCTGATGCCGCTGATCGTCCCACTGGCGCAGGTGTTCGGGATTAGCGCGCAGCTCTGCGTGATGGCATATGCCTTCGGTGACGGATTTTCCAATGTGTTTTATCCCACCAATCCCGCGCTGCTCATCAGCCTCGGACTTGTGGACGTAGACTACGGCACCTGGTTCAAGTGGAGCTGGAAATTCCAGATGATGAATCTGCTGCTTACGAGTGCGCTGCTGCTGTTCGGACTTTCGATAGGCTACTGACAGAAAAAGCGAAGAGGTCATGCCTCTTCGCTTTTTGCGATTTGTCAGCGTCCCATGCTGCTGAGTCTGATCCGGTATGTCCTGCGCAGGAAAATGGAGCTGAGAACAACAGACGAGACTTCCGCGATGGGGAACGCGAGCCACACAAGCTCCAACCGCCCTGTCAGCGACAGCAGATACGCCGCCGGCAGCAGCACGATGATCTGTCGGCAGACGGAATTGATAAGCGAATAGACCGGTTTTCCGAGCGCCTGACAGACACTTCCTGCAATGATGCAAAAGCCGGCAAGCGGAAAATGCACGCCGATAATGCGCAGCGCCGTTGTGCCGATGGAGAGCATCTCCTCCGATGGCGAAAAGAGACCGAGCAGCTGCGAGGGAATCAGCTCAAAGAGCGCAAGGCCGATCGACATGATGCACACCGCGACCGCAATGGTGAGCTTAACGGCTTTTCTGAGGCGATCCGGTTTTGCTGCACCGTAGTTGTAGGCGACAATGGGCACCATGGCGTTATTAAGGCCGAACACCGGCATGAAAATGAAGCTCTGGAGCTTGAAATACGCACCGAACACGGCAGTTGCCGCTTCAGTAAAGCCAATGAGGATCTTGTTCATGCCGAACGTCATCACAGAGCCAATGGACTGCATGATAATTGACGGAATGCCGATGGCGTAAATCTCCGCCACGGTTTTCCCATGCGGACGGACTTCGCGCGCCCTGAGGTGGATCTCCGGATTCTTTTTTGTGTTAAGAAACAGACCGATGAGCGTGCCGGTGAACTGACCGCACAGTGTTGCAACTGCCGCACCGGCGACCTCAAGACGGGGAAAGCCGAACAGACCGAAGATCATAATGGGGTCGAGGATCATGTTGATCACCGCGCCGATGATCTGCGAGATCATGGCGAGATTGGTGCGCCCCGTGGACTGGAGCAGACGCTCCATGCACATCTGCATGAACAGCAGAATGGAAAACCCGATACAGATGCGCACATAGGCAATGCCGTAGGAAAGGATCTGCGCATTGTCTGTCTGGAAGCGGAAAAACGGACCTGCAAGTGTCAGCGCGATGATGGCAAACAGCACGCCGTTGCACAGGAAAAGAAAAATTCCGGTGTTGGCGGCACGATCGGCAGCTTCCCTGTTTTTTTCGCCAAGCGAGCGGGACAGCAGCGCATTCATACCCACGCCCGTGCCGCCGGAGAAAGCGATGCACAGGCTCTGTAGAGGGAACGCAAGCGACACGGCGTTGAGCGCGTCCTGCGAAAGCTTGGCAACAAAGTAGCTGTCCACAATGTTATAAAGCGCCTGAAAGAGCATGGAGAGCATCATCGGCCATGCCATAGTGAACAGAAGCTTTCCTATGGGCATCGTACCCATTTTGTTTTCTCTGATATTTTCTGCCATCGTATTGTCCTTTACAAGTTAAATTCGCCGCCCGCGGGCGGCGAATGAATTATTTTTTCAGTTCACCGTTCGCGGCTTTGGTGAGATAGGCGTTGATAAAGCCGTCCAGTTCACCGTCCATAACCGCCTGAATGTTGCCGGTCTCGTAGTCCGTGCGCGTATCCTTGACCAGCTGATAGGGCATAAAGACGTAAGAGCGGATCTGGCTGCCCCATTCGATCTTGAGCTGCACGCCCTTAATGTCGCTGATCTTCTCCGCGTGCTGCTGAAGCTTGAGCTCCATCAGCTTGGATTTGAGCATCTGCATGGCATAGTCGCGGTTCTGGAACTGAGAGCGCTGCGTCTGGCAGGCGGTGACAATGCCGGTGGGCTTGTGGATCAGACGCACGGCGGAGGAGGTCTTGTTGACGTGCTGACCGCCTGCGCCGCTGGAGCGGTAGACCTGCATCTCGATGTCCTCGGGGCGGATCTCGACCTCAATATCCTCCGGCAGCTCAGGCATGACCTCAAGTGCGGCAAAGCTTGTCTGACGGCGGGCGTTGGCGTCAAACGGAGAGACGCGCACGAGACGGTGTACACCGTTTTCCCCCTTGAGATAGCCGTAGGCATTTTCGCCCTTGACCATGACGGTCGCGCTCTTGAGGCCGGCCTCATCGCCGTCAAGATAGTCCAGCATTTCAAATTCAAAGCCGTGCTTGTTGCACCACTGCATATACATGCGATAAAGCATTTGCGCCCAGTCCTGCGCCTCGGTTCCGCCGGCACCGGCATGGAAGGTCAGAATGGCGTTGCAGTTGTCGTACTCGCCGGACAGGAGCGTAGCAAGGCGCGCTTCCTCCATGCGGCCTTCCAAATCGACATACCCCTCCTGCAGCTCAGGCAGCAGGCTGTCATCGTCCATTTCAGAGCCCATCTCAATGAGCGCGAGCAGATCATCGCGTGAAGAGAGCAGCTTTTCGTAGCGGTGGACCTTGTTTTGCAGCTGCTTAGAGCGCATCTGATTCTTCTGTGAGCGATCCAGATCGTTCCAGAAGCCCTCTTCATGAGCCTCCATATCAAGACGCTCAATTTCGTGGCGGGCGGCTTCAATTTCAAGCGCTTTATAGAGGTTGTCAAAGGTTTCGTCCATAGCAAGCAATTTCTGCTTATAGGAGTCGTATTCGATCACTGCCATAGTTGTTTCTCCTTGTTCGGTTCTTCATTAGCCGAAAAATTGTATCATAACAGTGCTGTAAACGCAAGAAAAATTCCCCGTTTCGTGCAAAAAGGCACTCCTGTGGGGGGAAAACTGCAACGAGGCTCTATTCAAACGCCGAATTCGGCGGTAAAAAACAAAAAAGCCACGCGATTTCGCGTGGTCCTTCCGGGTCCCCTGCCGCTCAGCGTTCGCTGGCGATCTGCTCTGCGTTGCCGAAGATCATATCGTCGACATCATACGCAATGAAATTATTCGTCATTTCGGTTCTCACGCTCCTTTCACTTTTAAATTCTACGGAAAGTGTATCACGGGAAAAACGGCAGCACAAGGTTTGAGATCTACGAACTTGACAAAAAATTGACAAGAAAACTGTGCAAAACAAATAAAACATTCGCGCCGCGGAGAGGATGCGAAGACCGTTTGAACGCATAGTATGAAGAGGATCGACTGTTCGGCAGCGCTGGCTGCCAAGGAGATTCGAAACCATGTTTATACGCCGCGGTGCTGACGGCGCTGTTCTCCTTCCCGGCAAGTTTGATCGCTCATCTCAAAAGGAAGAGGATCAATACGGTGGAAAGTCTGAAAAGCGCGGAATAATTTCCTTGTTCCCCATAAAAGCATGTGATACAATAAAGGGCAGCTTTCCGCTGCCCTTTCTCTTTTTCCGTATAAGACGGACGGGGCACAACCTGTTTTTGGAGAAGACATGAAGAGTCGCATGAAGAAACTCAAAAGAGCATCGTGGTTCCTTTTTGCCCTGTCGTTGCTGCTCGGCGTGCTGATCTGGGGCAACAAGAGCTTGCAGACGGAGCAATTTACCTATACCGATGCGCGATTGCCGGGGGGATTAGACGGCTTGCGCATGGTCCATCTTTCCGACTTGCATGGCGCGGTTTTCGGCAGGGACAACGCACACCTGCTCTCTGCCGTTGTCGAAGCCCGGCCCGATGTCATTGTCATCACCGGCGATCTTGTTGACGAGAATACTGCCCGGCCTGAGGCTTATGCCGCTTTTCTCGGGGAATCGCTTGCAGAAATTGCACCGACCTATTATGTCACAGGCAACCATGAGTGGGCGTGCGGCATGGAAGCAGTCGAAACAATAAAGCAATCGCTGGCGGACGGCGGTGTAACGGTGCTGACAAACGAATTTGTTTGTGTTGAGCGCGGCGGAGACACCATCGTGCTCGCCGGAATCGACGATCCCAACGGCTACGCCGACCAGAAATCGCCGGAGGCGCTCGCAACAGAGGTCTACGCCGCCTGCGGCGACCCGTACTGGGTGCTGCTGGCACACCGAAATGACCGCTTTGAATCGGAGTACAGTCTGCTCGGCGCAGACCTGACCGTTTCCGGTCACGGACACGGCGGCTGCATCCGACTGCCGCTCACCGATGGACTGCTCGGCACACAGCACAATCTGTTCCCGTCACATACGGCGGGTTTCTATGAAAACAACGGAGCAAGGCAGTTTGTTTCCCGGGGACTGGGCAACATCGGCATGACGTTCCGCGTTTTTAACCGCCCGCAGGTGGCGGTCATTACATTGGAAGGGGGTTGAAAGGATGCAGGAATTTTTTGCCGGCAGCTATGATATCGCCGTCATCGGCGCAGGTCATGCGGGTATCGAAGCAGCGCTGGCGAGCGCAAGACTCGGCATGAAAACGGTTTGCTTCACCATCAACCTCGATGCCGTGGGCAATATGCCCTGCAACCCCGCCATCGGCGGCACGGGAAAGGGGCATCTTGTGCGCGAGCTGGATGCACTCGGCGGTGAGATGGCAAAGGCTGCGGACAAGGCGTGTATTCAATATCGACTTTTAAACCGCGGCAAGGGCCCCGCGGTGTGGTCGCTGCGCGCGCAGGCGGACCGCCGCAGATATCAGAACATCATGAAGCATACGCTGGAAACGCAGGAAAACCTGCTCGTCCGCCAGGCGGAGATCATCGATCTGCGTGTGGAGGACGGTGCGGTGAAGTCTGTCGTCACGAATACCGGCGGCGTGTATGAGGTGAAAGCCGCCGTGATCTGTTCGGGAACCTATCTTTCCGGGCGCACGATCGTGGGTGAATGTGTGCAGGACAGCGGCCCGGACGGAATGCACGCCTCGCTGCCGCTTGGGGAAAAGCTTGCATCGCTGGGGCTGCCGCTTCGCCGCTTCAAGACCGGCACTCCCCCACGCGTGAACGCAAGAAGCGTGGATTTTTCCAAAATGGAGCGGCAGGACGGCGATGAAACACCGATTCCGTTTTCGTTCTCTACCGAGAGTGCGCCGTGCAATCAGGCGGTGTGCTATCTGACCTACACCACGGAGGAAACACACCGTATCATACGCGAGAATCTTGACCGCAGCCCGATCTATTCCGGCGTCATTGAGGGCGTCGGCCCACGCTACTGCCCGAGCATTGAAACGAAAATCGTCCGCTTTCCCGACAAGGAGCGCCACCAGCTTTTCATTGAGCCGATGGGTCTTGATACGGAGGAACTATATATTCAGGGCTTTTCCTCCTCCATGCCCGAGGAGGTGCAGCTCCGGATGCTGCACTCAGTCCCTGGACTCGAGCACGCGGAGATGATGCGCCCCGCCTACGCCATCGAATATGACTGCATCGACCCTACTGCACTTCACCCAACGCTTGAGGTCAAAGCGATCACCGGACTTTACGGCGCGGGACAGTTCAACGGCTCGTCCGGCTATGAGGAGGCGGCGGTGCAGGGCTTTGTTGCAGGGGTGAACGCCGCGCTCAAGCTCAAGGGTGAGCCGCCGCTTGTTCTCGGACGCGAGCAGTCCTATATCGGCACACTTATTGACGATCTTGTGACCAAGGGAACGAATGAGCCGTACCGCATGATGACCTCGCGCAGCGAATACCGGCTGCTGCTGCGGCAGGACAACGCCGATGAGCGCCTTTCTGAGATTGGGCACCGCATCGGACTGGTTTCCGACACGCAGCTTGCAAAGGTGAAGGAAAAATACGAGGTCGTCAGCCGCGAAATAAAGAGGCTAGAGCACACGGGCGTGGGCGTGTCGGACGAACTCAACGCTCTTTTGCGCTCGCGTGGTACGGCGGAGGTGCATGATGGCAGTCCGCTCCTCGCGCTGCTGCGCCGTCCGCAGCTTACCTATGACGATCTGCGTGCGTTTGATGAAGGCTGCGCGGCGTTTCCGCCGGCACTTGCCGAAAGCGTGGAGATCGCGGTGAAGTACGAGGGCTATATCCGCCGCCAGATGGCGGAGGTCGCGGAGTTTTCGCGCCTCGAAAAGAAGCTGCTGCCCGAGAGCATTGACTATCAAAACATTGACGGACTGCGTCTCGAAGCACGGGAGAAGCTCAGCGCGATCCGCCCGCAAAACTTGGGACAGGCGGGGCGCATTTCCGGCGTGAGCCCTGCCGATCTCGCCGCGCTGATGATCTACCTGGAGAGAGGATAATGATGGATTACAATGCTATTTTGTGCCATATCACAGACGCCGAGCGTGAGGCGGCAAAGCTTATGCTGGAAGCGCATAGTGTTATGGCAGAGCAGAAAAGCTCACGCCGTGACGTGGTAACGGAGTATGACCGCAGGGTGCAGGAGTATTTGATGCAGCGTCTGCGCGAAGCCGTGCCGAAGGCGCGCTTTTTCTGCGAGGAGCAGGAGAAAAAGGACGACATCGGAGCCGAGCAGCTTTTTATCATCGACCCCATTGACGGCACGATGAATTTTGTCCGCGGTTTTCATCACAGCTGTATTTCCATCGGCTATGCCGAGCAGGGCGTGCTGAAAGCAGCGGCGGTTTATAATCCCTATGTGGACGAGCTGTTTACCGCAACGCTCGGCGGCGGTGCATTTCTCAACGGGAAGCCCATTCATGCGGACGATGCACCGCTGAGTGAGACGGTTGTCTGCTTCGGCACAACGCCCTACGACATCTCGCTTGCACCGCGCTGCTTTACCTTGGCGCAGAAGGTGTTTGGGGCAAGCCTTGATGTCCGGCGCGAGGGAAGTGCCGCGCTCGACCTCTGCTCTGTGGCGGCAGGACGCGCAGGACTGTATTTTGAGCTTGCCATCTCTCTGTGGGACTATGCGGCAGGTTTGCTCATTGCGCGTGAGGCGGGCTGCGTCTGCTGCACCATGGAAGGACGCGAGATGAAGCTTTCGGCAGGAAAATCCTCCGTTGCAGCCGGCGGAAAGACGGCGGTGGAGGAGTTTTTGCGCCTTGCCCAAGAATGATTGGGAACAAAAAAACCCTGACCGGGCGGTCAGGGTTTTCTCTTTACTTGACTTGATTATTCGGCTTTTTTGCGGATCAAAATGAACGGGGTACACTGATCATCCTGGCCGGCGGGGTTATCCTTGATGATCTCGCAGAGCTGCTCATCGTTCAGCGCCACGCAGTCGGCTTTGCCGAGGATATCGCGTGTGAGATCGTTGGCATCGACGATCATGGCGCGCACGCCGGTCTTTTCAAAGATCTCATTGCACACACCGGAGGGGTTTTCGGGGATCTCAATGCCATACTCACCGTAGACGGGGAACACGTCGGGATAGAAACCGTCAAGCCCGGTGACCTCCATGCCGACCATATCATAGAAGATGCCCTTCTTGTGGAACAGCTTACCGAAGCCGGCGCAGACGGCCGCCCAGAACACTCTCCATGCGCCGACCTTGTCGATGGCGTATTGCATCTTGCATACCTCGCCCACGCCGATGCCGGCAGCGTTGTGCTGAATGGCAAAGCGGCTCAAAAACCTGGCAAGCCAGGAAATTTTCATATCCTTCTTGTAAACCACGCGCTTCTGGCACAGGGCAATGATCTTCTCGCTGATGGAAAGCAGGTCGCCCTCCTCATACAGCGGCTTGACGTAGCGATTGACCAGCTCGATGTAGTCCTCGCCGATCTCGACAAAGTGCGTCTGGATCGCATGGCGAAAGTACACGCCGGTGGAAGTTTCGATTTCAACATTTTTCTTGCCGTTTGCCACAAATTCCATGGTGATCTCCTCGATTTCTCAGTTGTTCCATTCGTTCTGTGGGTTATTGTACCACAGATTTGCAAAAATGCTACACCTATTTCGGAAAACATCACAAATCGCGCAAAAAGAAGCACGGCGTAAAACCGTGCTTCTTTTTGATAGGCTGTGCGAATTAATCCTTATACATCTCAATGAGCTTGAGCAGGTGCTCGTAACGCTCCTTGGCGGCGGACTCGTTGCGCTCGAACAGTTCGCCGGCGCGTTCGGGGAACTCACGGGTAAGACGGCTGTAACGGGCTTCGTTCATCAGGAACTCCTGATAGCCGCCGGCAGGCGCCTTGGAGTCGAGGATGAACTTCTGCTCGGCATCGGGATTGAAGCGGAACAGGTTCCAGTAACCGCAGTCAACGGCCTTCTTCATTTCCTTCTGGCAGTTCATCATGCCGCCCTTGATGGAGTGCATCTCACAGGGGCTGTAGCCGATGATGAGGGACGGGCCGTCATAGGCCTCGGCCTCGGTGATGGCCTTGATGGTCTGAGCGGGGTTGGCGCCCATAGCGACCTGAGCGACGTAGACATAGCCGTAGCTCATAGCGATCTCGGCGAGGCTCTTCTTCTTCACTTCCTTACCGGCAGCCGCGAACTGAGCGACCTGACCGATGTTGGAAGCCTTGGAAGCCTGACCGCCGGTGTTGGAGTACACTTCGGTATCGAACACGAAGACGTTGACGTTCTTGTTCTGAGCAAGGACGTGGTCCACGCCGCCGAAGCCGATGTCGTAGGCCCAACCGTCGCCGCCGAAGATCCAGACGGACTTCTTGACGAGGTAATCCTTCTTGTCGAGGATCTGGCGTGCGAGCGTGCAGCCCGGGCAGGAGCAGAACTTTTCGCCGTTTGCCTTGCGTGCCTGAGCGTCAGCGAGCATTTCGGCCTGCTTGTCACCGAACATAGCCTTGGCAGCGTCGCTTCCATAGAAAGCGATCTGCTCGTCGATGGTGGAAATGCTGCACTCAAGAGCCTTGACATAAGCCTTGGTGGCGTCAGCGTTGGTCTTGCCGTCGTCCTTGGTGTCGAGCCAGTTCTGTGCGGCAGAGTGGAGTTCCTCCGTGGTGTGGACTTCGAGCAGCTGCTTGGTGAGCGTCACGAGATCCTCGCGGATCTTTTCCTGACCGACGAACATACCGAGGCCGTGCTCCGCGTTATCCTCGAACAGGGAGTTGCACCATGCGGGACCCTTGCCCTCGGCGTTGGTGCAGTAGGGGGAGGTGGCGCCGGGACCGCCCCAGATGGAGGAGCAGCCGGTGGCGTTGGAAATGTACATACGGTCACCGAAGAGCTGAGTGACGAGACGGGCGTAGCTGGTCTCGGCGCAGCCTGCGCAGGAGCCGGAGAACTCGAGCATGGGCTTCTTGAACTGGCTGCCCTTGACCGTGTTGTCCTGCAGTTCCTTCTTCTCGGAAACCTTGGAAACGCAGTAGTTGAAAACCTCCTGCTGTGCCGCTTCATCGCTTTGTGCGACCATGGCGAGCGCGTTGGTCGGGCAGGCGCCCACGCAAACGCCGCAGCCCATGCAGTCGAGCGGGGAGATGGCCATGGTGAACTTGTAAACGCCCTTGCCCTTGCCGGCCTTGACATCAACGATCTTGGCGGCGGCGGGAGCAGCCTTGACTTCCTCGTCGGTCATAGCGAAGGGACGAATGGTGGCGTGCGGGCAGACATAAGCGCACTGGTTGCACTGAATGCACTTTTCGCTGTCCCAAGTGGGGACGGAAACGGCTACGCCGCGCTTTTCGTAAGCGGCAGCGCCCAGCTCCCACTGACCGTCCACATGAGGCATGAAGGTGGAAACCGGCAGGCTGTCGCCGTCCATCTTGTCGATGGGATCAAGAATGTTCTTGACCTGCTCAACAAGCTCGGCCTTGCCTTCGTACTTCACAGCGTCATCTGCGTCAACAGCGTTGGCCCAATCGGCGGGAACGTCGATCTTCTTGAAGGCGGTAGCGCCGAGGTCGATGGCCTTGTGGTTCATATCCACGATGTCCTGACCCTTCTTGAGGTAGGAGTGCGTGGCAGCATCCTTCATATAGCCGATAGCTTCCTCCTGCGGCATGACCTTGGCCAGCGTGAAGAAGGCGGACTGGAGAATGGTGTTGGTGCGCTTGCCCATGCCGATCTCGATGGCGAGGTCGATGGCGTTAATGGTGTAGAGCTGAATGTTGTTCTTGGCGATGTAGCGCTTGGCGTCAGCCTTGAGGTGCTGGCTGAGCTCCTCGGGCGTCCACTGGCAGTTGATCATGAACACGCCGCCGGGCTTGACATCGTTGACCATCTTGAAGCCCTTGGTGATGTAGGACGGGTTGTGGCAGGCAACGAAGTCAGCCTTGTTGATGTAGTACGGGCTCTTGATGGGCTTGTCACCAAAGCGCAGATGGCTGATGGTCACGCCGCCGGTCTTCTTGGAGTCGTACTGGAAGTAGGCCTGAACGTACTTGTCGGTGTGGTCACCGATGATCTTGATGGAGTTCTTGTTTGCACCCACGGTACCGTCGCCGCCGAGACCCCAGAACTTGCACTCGATGGTGCCTTCTGCTGCGGTGTTCGGGCAGTTCTTGTCCTCGGGTAGGGAAAGACCCGTCACATCGTCCACGATACCGATGGTGAACTGACGTCTGGGAGCGTCCTTCTTGAGCTCTTCATAAACGGCGAACACGGATGCGGGAGGCGTATCCTTGGAGCCGAGACCGTAGCGGCCGCCGATCACGGTCTTGCTGATGCCGGCGTTGGCAAGCGCGGTGACAACATCGAGATAGAGAGGCTCGCCCTGTGCGCCGGGTTCCTTGGTGCGGTCGAGGACGGCGATCTTCTTGGCGGTGGCGGGGATGGCTTCGATCAGACGATCTGCCTTAAACGGACGGTACAGACGAACCTTGATGAGGCCGACCTTTTCGCCGTGAGCGTTGAGATAGTCGATGACTTCTTCGGCAACGTCGCAGATGGAGCCCATCGCGATGATCACGCGATCAGCATCGGCTGCACCGTAGTAGTTGAACAGCTTATAGTCGGTGCCGAGCTTGGCATTGACCTTATCCATGTACTGCTCGACGACTTCGGGAAGTGCATCGTAGTACTGGTTGCAGGCTTCGCGGTGCTGGAAGAAGGTATCGCCGTTTTCGTGAGAGCCGCGCATGGCGGGATGCTCGGGGTTGAGGGAGTGCTCACGGAAGGCCTTGACAGCGTCCATATCGCACATATCGGCGAGATCCTTATAGTCCCAGACGGCGATCTTCTGGATCTCGTGGGAAGTGCGGAAACCGTCAAAGAAGTTGATGAACGGAACCTTGCCGGAAAGAGCAGCGAGGTGAGCCACGGGGGAGAGATCCATGACTTCCTGCACGTTGCCCTCGCAAAGCATGGCGAAACCGGTCTGGCGGCAGGCCATGACGTCGGAGTGATCGCCGAAGATGTTCAGCGCGTGGGTGGAAACGGTACGGGCGGAGACATGGAACACGCAGGGCAGCTGCTCAGCCGCGATTTTGTACATGTTCGGGATCATCAGAAGAAGACCCTGAGATGCCGTGTAGGTGGTGGTCAGAGCACCGGCTCCGAGGGAGCCGTGAACGGCACCGGCGGCACCGGCTTCAGACTGCATTTCGACAACCTTGACCTGGGTGCCGAAGATGTTCTTCAGACCGTTGGCGGACCACTGGTCAACGAGGTCAGCCATGGGGGAAGACGGCGTGATGGGGTAGATGGCAGCAACTTCACTGAATGCGTAGCTCACGTGCGCGGCAGCGTTGTTACCATCCATGGACTTCATTTTTCTTGCCATAAATGAACCCTCCTGTTAAATTTGCTGTTAACAGCATATTATTTGCGATAAAACCGCAAGACATAGCACCTATACTATAGCACAGACATTACGAAGTGTAAACGCGATTTTTATGGAAAAATGAATGTTTTTTGCAGGAAATTGGATATACATTGTCAAAATCGACAGAAAAAACAGGCAATATTTGTGCTGAATTTTAAAATTCTGATTTTTCAAGGGATCCGGTCTTGCGCTGCGCGATAAATTATTTAAAATATATTCATGAATATATTTAATAAGAATACCTCTACCGCGGCAGGGATTTCCTGTGTTATACTATACAAAAGAGAAAAGGGGAAAAAGAGGGAGGCTGGGATATGGTCACGACAGTGCGTTCGCTGGGACTTCAGGGCATTTCGGGATACGAGGTTTCGGTCGAGTGCTTTCTTTCCGGGGGGCTGCCTGCATTTGATGTGGTGGGCCTGGGCGACACGGCGGTCAAGGAAGCGCGTGAGCGAGTGCGTGCGGCGGTGAAAAACTGCGGCGCGAAGTTCCCTGTCTCCCGCATCACGGTCAACCTTGCGCCTGCGTCCATGAAGAAAGAGGGTACGGTGTATGACCTGCCCATTCTGCTCGGTATTCTGGCGTGCGCAGAGGAGATCCCGGCGCTTCCGAAAAATGCCGCCTTTATCGGGGAATTATCACTCACAGGGACCCTGCGCCCGGTCACGGGTGTGCTGCCGATGGCAATGGCGGCGGCAAGAGCCGGCATCGAAAAGCTGTTTGTTCCCGCGCCCAATGCATCGGAGGCAACCCTTGCCGACGGTGTGACGGTTTACGGTGTGGAGACGGTCGATCAGCTCGTTCGTGCTCTGCGCGGGGAAGAAGTGATCGAGCCGGAGACGAAGTGGGAAGCCCCTGCGGAAATGCCGATGATTCCCGACTTTGCCGATGTGATGGGGCAGGAAAACGTCAAGCGTGCGCTGGAGATCGCGGCGGCAGGCGGACACAATATTCTGCTGATCGGCTCGCCCGGCGCGGGCAAGTCGATGCTGGCGCGGCGGATTCCTTCGATTCTGCCCGATATGACGCGGCAGGAAGCGCTGGAGGCAACGGAGATCTGGTCGGTCGCAGGACTGACGAATGCCGGGCATCCGATGCTCACCGTGCGCCCGTTCCGTGCGCCGCACCACACGCTCTCTCCGGTGGCCATGGCCGGAGGCGGGAGCATCCCCAAACCGGGGGAAATTTCCCTTGCCCATAACGGCGTGCTGTTTCTGGACGAGCTTCCGGAGTTTGACCGCGCCGTGATCGAGGTCCTGCGCGCACCCATTGAGGACGGCGAGGTGACGATCACCCGCGCCGCAGGTTCGCTGACGCTGCCGAGCCGCTTTATGCTGGTTTGCGCGATGAATCCCTGCCGCTGCGGCTGGTACGGTCACCCGAGCGGCAAGTGCCGCTGCACAAAGCAACAGGTGGAAAAATATGTGGAGAAGATCAGCGGCCCGATGCTTGACCGCATGGACATCCATGTGAATGTGCCGAGTGTCGAGTTTGAGGCGATGCGCCGGCGCGAAAAGGCAGAGTCGTCGGCGAGTGTGCGCTCCCGCGTCAACGCCGCGCGCGAAGTGCAGAAAAAGCGCTTTGCCGGAACGAACATTACCTGCAACGCGCAGATGGAGCCGGCGATGGTCGGAGAGTTCTGCCGTCTTGATGCAGCCGGAGAGAAGATATTAAAGGGTGCGTTCGACCGCCTGGGTCTGACCGCGCGCAGCCATGACAGACTCCTGCGCGTGGCGCGCACGATCGCGGATTTGGAGGGCTGCGAAGCCATTGAGCCCGGACATCTTGCCGAGGCGATCCAGTATCGCAACACGGACATTCTGAGAGGCTGAGTATGAAAAAAGTCATTTATCTGCAATACCTGCTCGCACACCTTCTGCTGATGGTGCTCGGCGCAATGGTAATGGTGGCGGAGGTCTTTCTCTCGCCGAATGGTGCGGTCTCACCGCTGTGGGCGCTGATGGTGCTGCCGATGGCGGCTGCCGCGTATATGACCGGCAGGAAGCTGCGCATTGCGCGGCTGGAGAAGACTGACGAGTGCTGGAATGCGGCGATGGTGCTCTATGTGATCTCGCTCGCGCTTCTGGCGCTGCTGTGGAGATTTGCGGAAAACCACACGGCGGTTTTTGTCATAAACGTGTGGAATTTCCCGACTGCCCCCGTGCTGCTCGGCTTTGATGCGTGGATCGGAAACCGCGTACTGCCCCATGGCGGAAACGGCTTCTATGCCTTGCTTCGCAGCACGGCGAAATATCACGACCTGTATCTGCCGATCATGGGCGCGGTGCTTGCCGCGCTTGAGCCGCTTTGCCTGACGCTCGGCTTTTTGAGCGGCACGAAAAAAACAAACGAGGAGAACGAAACCAATGCATGAAATGATCCTTTGCAAGCTCGGCGAGGTGGTGCTCAAGGGCCTCAATCGCCGCAGCTTTGAAGATAAGCTGATGAGCAACATTCGCCGCCGTGTCAGTAAATGCGGAGAATTTCGGATTTATTCCAAGCAGTCCACCATTTATGTCGAGCCGCAGAGCGATGAGTGCGATATGGCAGCGGCCTATGACGCCTGCAAGAAGGTGTTCGGCATCATCTGCGTGTCAAAGGCTGTGCCGTGCGCGAAAGATGTGCAGAGCATTATTGCCACGGCAAAGGACTACCTTTCGGACAGCATGCGCTGCGCGAGGTCCTTCAAGGTCGAGAGCAAGCGTGCGGACAAGACGTTCCCGCTTACCTCCATTCAGCTTTCCCAGCAGGTTGGCGGTGCGCTGCATCAGGCGTTCCCGATGTGCGAGGTCAACGTCCATGACCCGGAGCTGACGGTGCACATTGAGATTCGCGACGAGCAGGCGTATGTCCACGGGCCGAGTGAACCGGCTGCCGGCGGCTTGCCGCTCGGCATGGGCGGTACGGCGGTGAGTCTGCTCTCCGGCGGCATCGACTCCCCTGTTTCATCCTACATGATCGCAAAGCGCGGCGTGAATCTGGAAATGGTGCATTTCTTCTCCCCGCCCTACACCTCCGAGGCGGCGAAGGAAAAGGTGCTGTCCCTTGCCAAATTGCTCGTACCCTGGTGCGGCAGAATGACGGTGCAGATCGTGCCGTTCACGGAGATCCAGGAGGAGATCCGCCGCTGCTGTCCGGAGGAATATTTCACGCTCATCATGCGCCGCTTTATGATGCGCATTGCCCAGCGTGTCGCGGATCAGATTCACGCCAAGGCGCTCGTCACGGGAGAAAACCTCGGTCAGGTCGCGTCTCAGACCATTGAGGCGCTTGGTGTCACCGAGGACGTGACCACCGTTCCGGTGCTGCGTCCGCTCATCGGCATGGACAAGGAGGATATTATCCGGCTTTCCCGCAAGATCGGTACCTTCGATACATCGATCCTGCCCTATGAGGATTGCTGCACCGTCTTTACCCCGCGCCATCCGCGCACGCGGCCGCATCTTGACGAGGTGCGCGAGGCGGAAGCGGATCTTGATATCGAGGGCCTGGTTGAGCGCGCGATGAAGGGCAGAGAATTTGTCAGACTGAAATTTTAACAGCAACAAATTTTTATTACGGAGGAAATTTTCATGAAAAAGGCACATTTTGTAATTGCATCTGTTACGCTTTCGCTTGCGGTGGCCAACTTTGTCTTTGCTCTGCTGGCGCTGCTGCCCAAAAAGAGAAGGTAAGGTGATCGCATGGCACGGAAGGCAGAGCCGGAAAAAGAGGTTTTTGCCCTTTTGACAAAGAGCAAGTTGACACTTGCCGCGGCGGAGAGCTGCACGGGCGGCCTGATCGCCGAGCGCATTACCAACCTCCCCGGTGCGTCAAACGTCTTCGTGGGCGGCGTTGTGAGCTATACGAATCAGGTGAAAGCGAAGGTTCTCGGCGTGGAGCAAGCGCTTCTTGACGAGTTTGGCGCGGTGTCAGAGCCTGTGGCGAAGGCCATGGCGGAGGGCGTGCGTGCCGTGACGGGTGCCGACCTTGGCGTGTCCGTTACCGGGGTAGCAGGTCCTGCAAGTGACGAGAGAAACAACCCTGTCGGCACGGTATATCTCGCCCTTGCAACGCAGGACGGTACAAGCTGCACACTCTGCCGGTTCGGCGATCAATCGCGTGAGCGTATTCGCTCTCTCGCTGCCGACAGCGCGTTTGACATGGTGCGGCAATATCTGGAGAAGTGAGCAGAGGGCGATTGCCGCAAAAGGCATCAAAAAAACGAAAACAGAGAGCAGATTTGCTCTCTGTTTTGCTGTTATGGATCAAATTTACGAAGGAGACGATTCTGCGGTGTCTACCTCGAGGCCGAATTCGCTCGGCAAAAAGCGCGGACAGACATTTTCTCCGGTGGTAATGACGGACGCGGCAAGACGCGTGCCGATCTCGCAGGCTTCCATCATTGTTTTGCCATAGGTCATGCCGATGGTCACGCCGGCAAAAAATGCGTCACCGGCGCCGGTGGTGTCCTTCACATCCACACGCTTGGCAAGGCAGATGCCGGTTTCGCCGTCAAGCGTGGCATAGACCGCGCCGAGGGAACCCATCGTGACGACCATGCGTCTGATCTGCGCTCCTTTGATGCGCTCGGCAAGAATGGAGACCATTTCCTCCGGTGTTTTGTCCTCGTAATTTTCGGAAAACAGGATTCCTGCCTCCTGCAGATTGCAGACGAAACAGTGTGCAGAGCGAAGGAAGTCGCGCCGCTCGACTGCGATACTCATGTTGGACACGACGGCGTAGACAGGCTTGTGATATTTCTCTGCAAGTTCAAAGGTGCGCTTGACAACGTCCCTGTCCATGTCGATCTCCAGCGAGATACTGTCGGCATTGGCAAACAGCTCGTCGCCGTGCTCGTTGAGAATATCCACAATGGGGTGCAGATCCGGACGCTTGGAAATGGCGGCGGTCACATCGCCGGTATTGTCGAAGATGGCGAGCCAGGTGCCCATGCCGTCTGCCGTGGCGCGCATATAGTTGGTGTTGACCTTGTGGCTTTTCAGCTTGCGGATCACATCTGCACCGGCGCCGGAGTGGTCGACCAGACTGACAAACGTCGGGCGAAGCTCGACATTGGCGATATCCTCCACGATGTTGCGGCTCACGCCGCCGTGCACCTGCTCCACGCGGCCGGCATTGCGTCCGCCGGGAATATAGGAGGAAAACGGATAGCCCTTAATATCAACAAAGACGGCACCCAGTACAACGATACCCATAATAGAAACCTCCGGTCGATTTTTGTCACAGTATAGCACATAAGCATGAAAAAGAGCAAGCCCGAGCTTTTCGGCTCGGGCTTGCAGTGGAAATCAGTTCTTCTTTGCGTTTATCGCACGCATAACCAGCAGCGTGCCGATCATCAGGGCAGCGCCGATGACAAGGCAGATCGCCCAGTTCTGAACGAAGCCGGCAATGATGTAGTTGACGAAGCAGACGGAGGCAACACAGACGGCATAGGGGATCTGCGTGGAAACGTGCGTCACATGGTCGCACTGAGCACCTGCAGAAGCCATAATGGTGGTGTCGGAAATGGGGGAGCAGTGGTCGCCGCAGACAGCGCCGGCGCAGCAGGCGGAAATGCCGATGATCAGCAGCTCGCTGGAGGCGGGGAAGATCGCGGTGACAATGGGGATCAGAATACCGAAGGTGCCCCAGGAGGTGCCGGAGGCAAATGCCAGCACGCAGGCAACCACAAAGATGACGGCGGGGAGCAGGCCGTACAGACCGGCGGCTGCGCCTTCCATCATGTCGTGGACGAAGATATCGGCACCGAGAGCGCTGGTCATGGACTTGAGGGAAACGGCCATGGTGAGAATGATCATGGCAGGGACCATGGCGATAAAGCCCTTGGGCACGCAGGACATGGCTTCCTTAAAGGTGACAACGCCGCGCAGAATGAAGTACACAACGATGATCAGCAGCGCGATCAGGCCGCCCCAGGGCAGACCGATGAAAGCGTCCGTGTTGCCGAAGGCGCCGATGAAGTCACCGGCATAATCCGTGCCGCCCCAGGCGTCCACACCGAAGAAGCCGCCGACATAGATCATGCCGATGGTACAGGTGATGATCAGGACGATCACAGGGAAAATGAGGTCGATGACCTTGCCTCTGGGATTGCCGGCTTCCTCCTCCGCACCCTCAAGGGCGCCAAGGTCGCCGTCAGCGGCGCGAAGCTCATAGCCGCGCATGGGACCGAAGTCGAACTTCATCACAGTCAGCGCGATAACAAACACGAACGTGAGCAAAGAATAGAAGTTATAGGGGATCGCGCGGATAAAAAGCTGAATGCCGGAAAGACCGATATCCAGACCCTCTGCGGTGCTGGAAACGGCGGCAGCCCAGGAGGAGATCGGAGCGATCATGCAGATGGGTGCGGCGGTGGCATCAATGAGGTAGGCAAGCTTCTGACGGGAGATGCGGTGGCCGTCCGTTACGGGACGCATGACGGAGCCGACGGTGAGGCAGTTGAAATAGTCGTCAATAAAGATCAGGATGCCGAGCACGAACGTGGCAAGCTGAGCGCCCACACGGGACTTGATGTTCTTCTGCGCCCAGCGGCCGAATGCGGCGCTGCCGCCGGCGATGTTGACGAGCGCAACGATGATGCCCAGCAGCACCAGGAACAGGAAAATACCGGCGTTGCCTTTGATACCGGCAACAAGACCGTCGTTAATGATGGTGTCCAGCGTGCCGACAGGGGCAAAGCCGTTGACCAGCAGTGCGCCGACAGCAATACCGATGAAGAGGGAGGAATAGACCTCCTTGGTGATCAGCGCCAGACCGATGGCAATGATCGGCGGAACGAGCGCCCAGAACGTGTTGACAAATTGCATGTTGTTTCTCCTTCCCCGCAAATGGCTGCGGTAAAAAAATTTAAGCCATGATTTCCATCATGACTTAAACATAACAAACCATATGCCAAAGACCATGACAGCACTCCGTTCTTGCGAACGACAGTCCGGCAGGTATTCCCCGACGGCCCAGGTATCTTTCAAACAGGAACTCGAAAGACCCTTCGGCGGCCTCCCCTTTCGCTCTCCGGTTCCTGCCGGTGAGCAGAGCTACTTTTGTCAGCCGCGCCTCTATCAAGACTTATTGAATTATTTGCAGTATAACGCTTTTTTTCGGTATGTCAAGGAAAAAAACAAAAAAATCGCAGAAATTCTTTATATTTATCTATTTTACGGAAAAATGCGGAGAAAAATATGCTCTTTTGGTGATGTTTGCCGTCAGACTGTGCCAAATGCCACGGAGAGGCAGCGCAGCATCATCTGCCACCACGTCACATGAGAGACACTTTCCCCGGCAAGGATCGGGAGTGTTGCAACAGTTACACCGTCTGCATCGGTGAGAACGAGTTCACCGAGCGGATCACCCTGCGCAACCGGCGCGTCCACGCACTCGGGCAGGTGAAGCGTCTGCGTGAGATTGGAGGCGCGCGCCTTGTCGAGCAGCAGGGTGTTTTCCTTCGTCAGTACCGGCTGCACGGTTTTTTGCTCTCCGAGCGCAACGGGGAGCGGCGCAAGTGCCGTCTCGGGCGTGACCTTGACGAGAGCGTAGTTGGAAAAGCCGTAGTTGAGCAGCGTTTTGGCATCCTCAAAGCGATCGTTGGAGGTCGGCGCCTTGAGTACGACGGCGATCAGCTCCATGCCGTTTCGCTCTGCCGTGGCGGAAAGACAGCTTTTGGCAGTGTCGGTCGAGCCGGTTTTGAGGCCGGTCGCGCCGTCATAAAAGCGAATGAGCTTGTTGGTGTTGACGAGCATGGATTCGCCGCCGCGCAGAGAGTCCATCCAGAGTGTTGTAAATTGCCGAATGTCCGGATGATGCAAAATCAGCTCACGCGACATAACGGCAATGTCGTGCGCGGAGGTAAGATGTCCGTCGGCGGGGAGACCGGTGCAGTTGACAAAGTGCGTGTCGTTCATGCCAAGCTCCTGTGCGCGCTTGTTCATGCGTTCGACAAAGGCGTCCTCACTGCCGGCAATATGCTCACCGAGCGCAACCGCGGCATCGTTGCCGGAGACAATGCACACCGCTTTCAAAAGGTCGCGTACACTCATCTGCTCGCCTTCCTTGAGCCAGATCTGGCTGCCGCCCATGGAAGCGGCGTGAGCACTGCCGGTGACGGTGTCATCGTAAGAGAGTGCGCCGGAGTCAATGGCCTCCATCGTCAGAAGCAGTGTCATGATCTTTGTGACGCTTGCCGGCTCACGCTGCTCGTGTTCGCCCTCGGCGTAGAGAACGGTGCCCGTTTCCTTTTCCATCAGGATGGCAGATGGTGCACTCAGCTCCAGCGCCTGTACGGGAACGGTAAAAAACAAAAGTAAAAGACAGCAAACAGCCACAAACCGTTTCATAATAGATTCCTCCCAAGTCCTGTTTGTTAGAAGAATATGAAACGAAACAGCATGACATGCCGATTTTCGGCTTGAAAAGACGCGGCGGCTGTGATATACTGCCTTTGCTGTGCAGGATTAGTACATCGGTAGTATGTCAGCTTCCCAAGCTGAAGAGGCGGGTTCGATTCCCGTATCCTGCTCCAAACGAAAGCCCCCTATGCAGCGCTGCATAGGGGGTACTATTATGGGAAAAGGGGACGAAGGCCTGTCTGAAACCGCTCAAAGTCCCATGGCGGCAAGCAGGAACAAAACCAATTCGGCGATGCCGAGCAGCCCCATAAGGACAATGCTCTTGAGTCCCGGTTTTGTTACGCGAACAGGCGTAATGAAAGCAACGCCGAGCACGAAAAGACCAACGGCATAAACAACATAGTCGGTCAGTCCTCCGTAAAGGGAAAGCAGGTAATAGGCCGGGGCAACAAATGCCGCGGAGGTGACGGGAACACCGAGATAGAACTTGCGCACCGCGCTGGTGCCCTCCTGCCGCTCCTCCTCCATGACGTTGAAGTAGGCAAGACGAATCAGCGCGCAGAGCGTAAAGAACGCCATCGTCGTGAGAAACCAGACGGCTGTGCAGCCCATCGCCGTGCCGATGGCGGCGGGCAGAACACCGAAGCAGACAAGGTCGTTGAGAGAATCGATCTGGATGCCGAATCGTTTTTCGGTCTCCGTGCGATTTTTCTTTGTGCGTGCAATGCGGCCGTCAAACGCATCAAGCAGTCCTGCGAGCATCAAAAAAAAGATCGATGCAAAAAGATTGCCGCGTGAGGCAGCGTAGATACCGCTCAAGCCGAAGAGCAGCGAGAGGTATGTTGCGATAACAGTATAATCATAAACACCGATCATAGGCAAACCTTTCTGAAAAAGAGCGTTTTTTGTCACTTGCTATAGCTATTATAGCAAGGATATGCTGCGATTGCAAGAAAAGACAAAAAGGAAGCGATAAGATTCCCCTCCGCGTGCGGAAGGGGACAATAAGAAGGAGGGGACGGTCACGTCCCCTCCCGGAATCATTTCATTCAGTCTTCTTCCGAGGTCTCGATAATGCCGTAGCCGCCGTTGTTGCGGCGATAGACAACAGCGATCGTGTTGTCGTCCGTGTTGCGGAAGACGAAGAAGCTATGGCCCAGAAGATTCATCTGAAGAATGGCCTCCTCCGGACTCATGGGCTTGACGGCAAAGTGCTTGGTACGAACGATGTCGAAGTCGCGCTCTTCGTGAAGCTCGTACTCCTCGGGCAGCTCAGGGACGATGGCTTCGCTGCGCAGGTTCTTGGCAAGGCGTGTCTTGTTTTTGCGGATCTTGCGCTCGATCTGGTTCACAGCCTCGTCAATGGCGCCTCTCATATCGCCGTCAACATCCTCACACACAGCACGGAACAAGGTGCCGTTGGCACCGCGGAGCATAATTTCCACGACGCAGCGGTTCTTCTTCTCAACGGAGAAGGTGACCTGGGCGTCGGGATCTTCCTTGAAGAACTTGTCCAGCTTGCCGATCTTCTTTTCGGCGTAAGCTTTGACGGAATCATTCAGGGAGATCTTCTTGCAGGCAAAGGTAAATTTCATAGCAGTTGCTCCTTTCCAATTTTGCGTTTGCGGGGAAAGCAAAAAGGAAGTCTGCCGACCCCCTCTTCACTTTTATCTATTATAACACGAAAAGGACTTTTCGCCAACAGCAAACAGGACAAAAGGCTATTTTTGTATGTTTTGACAAAAGTGAAATTGCTCGACG
>JAUMWI010000006.1:25896-58930 GCA_030529725.1 Eubacteriales bacterium
ACAAAGGTTCCTATTGCACTTTGTGGACAGGTCTTGTATCATAAGCATCGGAAGCTTTCCAATATCCCACCCGCTTTGGCCGCTGTCGTATGACGGCGGCTCTTTTTATTCTGTCGCAAGGGCGTCATAAAAAATCAGCGAAGCGGCGCAGGCCGCTTCGCTGAAGCGATTAGTTGCTGATGTCGTAAAAATCCTTTTCGCCGGGGGTGACGTAGCCAAGCTGGTCGCGCGCCAGATCCTGCAGATACTCGGGATCGTTGGCTTTATCCAGGGCTGCCTCCAGCGAGGCGTTTTCCTGCCGCTGCGCGGCAAGCTGATCCTCCAGACCGGTTTGCTCGGCCTGTGCAGACTCAATTTTACTTTGCATCCGAAGAAGCTCAACGCCCACGATGGTCAGGAGCAGCAGAATCACGATGGCGGTAAGCGGACCGGTGCGTTTTTTTTGCCTTTCTGCCATAGAAATGCTCCTCCTTTTGACCGTTTGCGCGGCGCGCCCCAAGCGCAGATCGCTCATACGACTTTATTATAAAGCAGTTCTCGCAAAAAAGGAAGAGCCTTTTGCAAAGTTTGGTTAGTTTACCATAAAATGCACTGAAGTAGCGGAACGGTAGGCGAAGGAGATGGAGCAATGCGAAGAGTGTTTCCGCCCAGAAGTCCCAAAGAGGGCGAAACAAGGGCGCGAGCAGGGCGAAGTAAACCACGGCTCCGAGCAGCGCACCGAAAAGCATATAGATTCGCAGCTCCCCTCCGCCGATGCGCAGCGCGAAAAAGAAGCAAAGCACGGCGAGGACGACGCAATAGACAGCATCGAGGACTTCAGTAAGCAGGTGCAGTCGCCTTCGGCGCATACGAACGGCACGCAGCAGGTCGTAAAAAAGGGCGGCAGCAATGCCCAGCAGCAAAGAGTAGAGCAGTGAGATTCCCTGCGCAGATAGCGACACGCCCATGACTATCCCCCAAACAGGTGGGATAGAAAGCCGCCGCGTCCGCCGCCGAGCTCTTCGTAGCTGACGGAGTCGATGCGTCCGTCCACATGAAGCTCTCCGCCGTCAAGACTCAGCTTGCCGATGTGCAGATTTTCACCCTGCACGATCAGAGTCCCGGCGGAGGTGGACATCACGATCTCACCCTCATCAAAACGATCCACGTCCTCCACGCCCGAGACGGTGAGCTTTTCCCGTCCGTCAAGCTCCAGACGATGCGGAGCGGAAGAGATATCATAGGTCATAAACGATCACCCTTTCGTAATAAAAAAACGCGCCTTTCATACGACATCATATGAAAGGCGCGTCCGATTTAGAAGAGAAAGGGCAGATGATTTGCATGAGACGGCAAAATTCAGCAGGGTACTTCCCGGTAGAGAAGCGCAGCATCCGCTTTGCCGGCGGTCTCTGATACCTCCAACACTTCCACCGCAAGCGTTCGCTCGCCAAAATGGACGGCGATCACATCACCGACCTTGACATCATACGATGCGCGTGCGACCTTGCCGTTGACCGTAATTTTTCCAAGGTCACAAGCTTCGTTTGCAACAGTGCGGCGTTTAATGAGCCGTGAGACCTTGAGATATTTGTCGAGACGCATAACAGTCCTCCTATAGCAAGAGGGAGCACCGAATGGTGCTCCCTTTTTGACACATTTAGAGTAAATTACTTGGCGACGGCGTCCTTGAGAGCCTTGCCAGCCTTGAAAGCGGGGGTGTTGGAAGCGGGGATGGTGATGGATTCCTTGGTCTTGGGGTTGCGGCCGGTACGAGCGGCGCGATGCTTGACTTCGAAAGAGCCAAAGCCGACGAGTTGGACCTTCTCGCCGTCCTTGAGAGCGGAAACGATGGAGTCGATGGTGGCGTTAACAACGAGTTCGGAATCCTTCTTGGAAATGTTAGCCTTTTCTGCAACAGCAGCAATGAGTTCGGTCTTGTTCATAATAAACCTCCTGAAAATTTCCCGGGTTGGGGTTGCCGGGTGTATATGAGCAAAAAACGAAATTCGTTTTCAGTCATCGGATTCATACTTGGCCGCGTCCCAAAGGGCGGTCAGCTCGGAAAGAGAGAGCTTGTCCATTGCGGTACCCTGTGCGTTCACAGTCTGCTCCACCTTGCGAAAACGATTTAGGAACTTTTCGCAGGTTTTGTGCAGTGCCTGCTCCGGGTCGACATCACAGAAGCGGCCGACCTTGACGGCGGCAAACAGAACGTCACCAAGCTCTTCTTCAAAATTGGTTTGATCCAGCACGGCGGTGCGAAGCTCGGCAACCTCTTCTTCAAGTTTATCGAGCGCACCGTGGACATCGGCAAATTCAAAACCGGCTTTGGCGGCCTTGCCCTGCAGCTTGTCCGCGCGCCAGAGCGCAGGAAGAGAGCGGGCAACGGAATCCATCGCGTCAGCCGTGGTTTTCTGCCCCTTCTCCTCACGCTTGAGCTGGTCCCAGTTGATGAGTACTTCTTCACCGGTTTCGGCATGTTCGTTGCCGAAAATGTGCGGATGGCGGAAGATCAGCTTGCGGCAGATATGATCCGTCACATCGCTGAAGGTGAAGCGACCTGCGTCCTCCTCCATATGGACGTTGAAGAGAACCTGCATCAAAACGTCACCCAGCTCCTCGCACATCATGTCGGGATCATCGCGGTCAAACGCCTCGGCAGCCTCGTAAGCCTCCTCCAAAAAGTTGCGGCGGTTCGACAGATGCGTCTGCACGCGGTCCCAGGGACAGCCATCCGGTGCGCGGAGGATGCGGAGAATCGAGATCAGATCATCAAAGTCGTAATTGGCTTTCTTTTCAAAATGTACCATATTATTTCCTTTTATGCAAGGGTTTTTGTTTGTCTTGCAAGGCTTTTATCGAATTTTTAGCAGACGCGCAATTTTTTCGCCCTTGGGCAGGAGCGCCAGATCGTCCCGGGTGATGATCCGCATGGTCAGCACCAGAGCAACATACAGCACCACGGCAAAGCCGATCGCACCACCGACGCAGACAAGGAGGCTCAGCCGTGCGCTTGAGAGCACGATCATGCGGCGCAGCAGACGATACGCAAGCTTTGCGCCCTCCGCCATGAGGAACGAGGCGAGAAGCGGCTTTGCAAAAAGAGCGAAGTAGTTGGGTTTATCCTCCACCGTGCGCGTGACAAAAAAGAGGTTCAGCATGGCGGTGATCAAAAAGCAGACGAGTGTGCCGATGGGGGCGCCGTGAATATTGATCGAGGGAACAGCAACAAGATTGTAGTTCAGCGCAATCTTGACCACGCCGCCGATCAGCATGGTGATAATCGGTATGTTGACACGGCCGTAGCTCTGCAAAATGGAGTTTGTGATGAGCATGAGACAGACGAAAATGCTGGCAATGCCGAGCGTTGCAAGAAGCTGGCCGCCGAGTGAGGTGTCGTATTTGGAATAGAGCAGCACAAAGATCGGCTCGGCAAGAGCCCAGAGACCGAAGCCCATCGGAAACGCGAGCAGAGCCGTCACACGCAGGGAAGAACCGATCACGCGCGCAGTATGCACGCGGTCGCGGCGTGCCAGTGCTGCCGAAACCGCGGGAATGACCGAAGCTGTCAGCGCGATCATCAGGGAGGACGGCAGGTTGTAGAGCGTCATGCAGGCAGAGTAGTTTCCGTAGAGCGAACGGCTTTCGTCCAGCGTCAGACCGAGCGCGTTTTGCAGCTGTCCCTGGACAAGCGAGGTGTCGATGAGCGTGATAATGGACACCATCGAGGACGAGAGCGTAATGGGAATGGCAATGGAAAGCAGACGGCGGAAAATCGCGCCCGAGCTGTCGCACACTTCGCGTGCATCGACCGACGGACGGTGGCGCAGATAGTTCAATGCCATGTAGAGCAGCGAGACGATCGTGCCGATCGTCACGCCGAGGATCGCGCCGGCAGCGGCAATATAATCGGGATAGCCGGCGCGCAGCAGCCACAGGGCAAGCGCAAGACCGATCACAAGCTTGCACATTGCCTCAATGATCTGCGAGACGGCAGTCGGCGTCATGTGGAAGCAGCCCTGCGCATAGCCGCGGAAGGCAGAAAGACACCCGACGCAGATCACCGCAGGGGCAAGAGCGCGAATACCGTAGGCGGCGCGGGGATTGTTGAGAAGACCGGCAAGATAGTCATTTCCCCACCACATGAGGATAAACGAGATCACGCCAAGCGTGAGGAACACCGTGAATGACACGCGAAATACACGCAGCGCCTGTCTGTGCCTGCCGAGTGTGTTTGCCTCCGAGACCATCTTCGACAGCGCGACAGGAAGCCCCGCCGTCGAAACGGTGAGGAGGGTCGCATAGATGTTATAGGCGTTGCTGAAATCCGCCGCACCGGTTTCCCCGAGAATATTGAGCAGCGGGATTTTAAACACAGCACCGATGATCTTGACGATGACGATGCCGGCAGCCAGAATGGCTGCGCCGCCGAGAAAGGATTGCTTCTTTTCCGTTGCCATACGCAAAAACGACCTTTACAAAAACATAAGATTTACGTCCGCCTGTCAAAAAGGTTTTTTGACAAGCTGTTACATAGCTTCCAGACACCCGAGGATCAGTGCGGAAAAACGCGGGGCAGAGGCCTCCGCCGTCTCGTTGACCTCCGCACCGGACAGCGGTTGGGGCAAAACGCCTGCTGCCATGTTGGAGCACAGCGTCACGCCGAGAATTTCGTAGCCGCAGTGCGCAGCGACGATCGTCTCCGGCACGGTAGACATACCCACGGCGTCCGCGCCGAGAATGCGGGCTGCGCGCACTTCGGCAGGTGTTTCAAACTGTGGGCCGGGGAAGTACATATAAACGCCCTCGCGCAGCGTGAGCTTCTGCCTTGCGGCGACCTCGCGTGCAAGACCTATAAGGCGCGGCGTGTAAACGGCGGTCATATCAGGGAATCGGGTGCCGAATTCTGCAAGGTTGGGGCCGCGCAGAGGGCCGAAGTCAAAGAGCTTGATGTGGTCGGTAATGAGCATCAGATCACCGGCGGAAAAACCGGTGTTAACGGCGCCGGCGGCATTGGTGACGATCAGCTTGTCGGCACCCAGCAGACGCAGCACGCGCACGCCGTAGGCGGCCTCCTCCATCGAATAGCCCTCGTAGCAGTGCATTCGACCCTGCATGACCGCAACGCGCTTTCCGCGCAGTGTCCCGAACACGAAGCGTCCCTTGTGGTCGGGCGCGGTGGAGGGGCGAAAGTGCGGAATCGTGCCGTAATCGACATAAACGGGACTTTCCACCGTGTCACCGAGAAAACCGAGACCGCTGCCGAGAATCAGCAGGACTTCGGGAACGAATCCATGCAGTTTTTCGCGCAGAAAATCTGCGCTTTCCTGATAGTCGGAAAAGGTGAAATCCATAACTTCCTCCTTGTCTTCCTGCCCGCGGGGTTATTCTTGGGTCATCATATTGCAGTAGAATGCGGCAAAGGCATTGAGATTGGCGCGCCACTTCTCCGGACGCTCGATATATTCCTTGGGATACTTTGCGTTAAATGCGCGGGAAATATCCTGCACACCGACCATTTTGGTCGAGCCGCCCGCACCGAGTGAGAGAATGGAGTGCAGTTCCTCCATAATGTAGATATTGTAAAGTCCCTCTGCGCCGGGCTTCGTCCAGCCGACGTTCTCAAAGCTGCCGGACATGTATTTTTGGCGATAGAGATAGTAGGGGGCAAATCCATGTTTACGCAGTGTGGGGTTGGCATAGTCCAGCATGGCGGAAACTTCTTCCGCACTCGGAATGCGGCTGCCCTCGAGCATGATGCGGCTGCCCTTCTTGAGCGACAGCGTGTGGACAGTAATATTGTCCGCACCCATGGCAACCACCTCATCAAGCGAGCGGGCAAAGCCCTCGGCTGTGTCCTCGGGAAGTCCCGCGATCAAGTCCATGTTGACGTGCGGAAAGCCGGCGGCGCGCACCTGCTCCATAGCGCGGCGGATATCGTCTGCCTTGTGGCGGCGGCCGATGGCGGCGAGGACATTGTCCTCCATCGTCTGGGGATTGATGCTCACGCGCGTGGTGTTGTGTGCGCGCAAAACAGAAAGCTTTTCGGGATCGATAGTGTCGGGACGGCCGGCCTCGATCGTCAGCTCGGCAAGACCGCCGAAATCGAAATTCTTTTCCAGCGCGGTCAGCAGACGATCCATCTGCGGCGCTGTCAGCGTGGTGGGGGTGCCGCCGCCCATGTAGAAGGACTTGACATTCAGTCCGAGGTCACGCACGAGCTGACCGGCGGAGACGGCCTCATCGCACAGCGCATCGAGATACGGCTCGACGAGGGCAAACGACTTTTCCACGCTCTGCGCCACGAATGAGCAGTACGCACAGCGTGTCGGGCAGAACGGAATGCCGACATAGAGCGAAATGTCATTTGGCTCCAGTGCCGCAGCGGCCTTGATTCCGGCGTCGGCAGACTCCATTGCAAGGCGGATACGCTCGGGCGTAACAAAGTAAGTGTTTGCCAATTCGCGCTCGGCGTAAGCCTTGCCGCCCTCACGCAGAAGGGACATGGCAACCTTGGTCGGGCGCACACCGGTCAGACTTCCCCACGCCGGAGAAATGCCGAGCACTTTGCGTGCCGCGCCGAAAAAGCTCAGCCCGAGGGCGTGGCGGCGCTGCCCCTCGCGCTCATAGTCCGTGCCGGAGAGCGGATAGGTATAGCTGTTTTCCGCGTTCTTTCCGTCATAACCAAGCTCGGTGGTAAAACGAACGGAACCCGATTCCTCACACATTCGGACGATCGCCCAGCGTGTGTCGGCAGGCTCAATCGTGCCGTAGACGGGGCGCTCATCGGGGAAGAGCGTCAGCAGACTTTGCTCCAGCGCGTATTTTTCATCATGTCCAATCAGTTGAACTTTCATAAGGCGACCTTTCCGTTACAGCAGATGCTGCACGGCAAATTTAAGATAAATGTTGTTTTTGCGCTCGCTCTCGAGCGTGGTGGCGTCCATGTGACCGGGATAGACCTGATAGTCGCCGGGAAGCGCAGCAAGGCGGCGGAGTGACTCGTACATGGTGCCTGCGTTGCCGCCGGGGAAGTCGGTGCGCCCCATGGAGCCGGCAAAGAGTGTATGACCGGGCGTGGTGATCACTTCGATCGTGAGAGAGCCGAGCGGCAGCGAGTCACCATCGTCATAGGTGCACAGATCGGGGATCATCTCAGAGAGCGGATAGGAATAGAAGCCGGTGCCGTTTGCGTCCTTGGGGTGGATATAGACCCTGGCATCGGGAAACGCCTTTTTGACTTCGGGGACGGCAAAGGTGTGGTCGCGGTGACCGTGCGTGATGAGGATATAGCGCAGCGTCACGTTCTGTTCCTTCACAAACTGCTCCAGCATGGCGGCTTCATCACCCGGATCGATCAGCGCGGCATCGTTCGTCTGCTCGTCGATAAGCAAATAGCAGTTGGTCTCATAGGAGCTGACAATGCGGTGGTAAACTTTCATCGGGAACCTCCTTACAGATTGTCGGTGTCGACCACAAGGGTAAACGGGCCGTCGTTGAGGGACTCGACCTGCATGTAGGCGCCGAACTCGCCGGTCTCCACATGGTAGCCCTTTTCGCGGCACAGGGAAACAAATTTCTCGTAAAGCGGAATGGCAACCTCGGGACGTGCGGCGCCCAAAAATTCGGGGCGGCGGCCCTTTTTGCAGTTGCCGTAAAGTGTGAACTGGGAGATGACAAGGATCTCACCGCCGACATCGTCGAGCGAGAGGTTGATCTTGTCATTCTCATCGTCAAAGATACGGAGCGAGCAAAGCTTATCAGCAAGCTTTCTGCACTTGGCTTCGTCATCATCCGGCGCGACGCCGAGCAGAATCAAAAAGCCCTGACCGATCTTACCGTGAACCTGACCGTCGATGGTGACGGAGGCATGTTTGACCTTGGTGAGTACTGCGCGCATGATGGGTGTCCTTTCCTTATCCGGCGGGGCGGTCGACCTTCATCACGCCGCTGATCTGGTGCAGCTTGCGCATGACGGAGGCGAGATGCTCCGCGTCGGAAACATAGATATTGAGATGCACCACGGCAAAGCCGTCTGCCGTTGTGGTGGCGTTGAGCATGGAAACGCGCGTTTGCGTGGTGGATAGAGCCGTGGAGATGTCCAGCACGAGGTTGAGACGATCCTTGGCGTAAATGTCGAGCGAGGTCTGGTAAGACTCCTTGACATCGCTGCCCCAGCTGACCTTGATCCAGCGGCCGTATTCCTCCGGCTTTCTGCGCGAGGGCGCGGCGTTGGGACAGTCGCAGCGGTGGACGGACACACCGTAGCCGCGGGTGATGAAACCGATGATCTCATCGCCGGGGACGGGTGTACAGCATTTGGAGAATTTGACAAGGCAGTTGGAAAGGCCCTCCACCACGATGCCCTGCTCGCTGTGACTGCGCTTGGGGACGGCGGGACGGGTCCGGCTGGGATCGTCCGCAAGAGGAACGGTAGCGTCTTTCTCTGCCTGGTGCTGCTTGGCAAGGCGGTTGATCTCGTCCTGAATGCGGTTGACCGCCTTCTGTGCGGAGAAGCCGCCGTAACCGATGGCGGCATACAGATCGTCCATCGTATTGTACGGAACCTTATGAAGAAGCGTCTCCTCCAGCTCAGTGCCGATGACCTCGCCCAAGGGAATGCGGAGGTGCTTGAGCTCCGCTTCAAAGGAGAGCCGACCGTTGATGATGTTTTCTTCGCGCTTTTCCTTCTTGAACCATTGGCGAATCTTGCCGCGGGCTTCGCTCGACTGCGCGATCTTGAGCCAGTCACGGCTGGGACCGCGGGCGTTCTTGGCGGTCATGATCTCAACCACGTCGCCGTTTTGCAGCTTGTAATCGAGCGGTACGATGCGGCTGTTGACCCTGGCGCCGACCATGCTGTTGCCGACGGCGGAGTGAACGGAATAGGCAAAGTCGATCGGTGTTGCGCCGGCGGGCAGATTCGTCAGGTCGCCCTTGGGAGAAAAGACAAAGACCTCATCGGCAAACATATCCACCTTGAGCGTGTGGACAAATTCCTCGGCGTCGGTGTTTTCCTGATTTTCCAGGAGCCTGCGCACCCACTCGTAGCTTTGCTCGTTGGCGGTGCCGGAAATGCCCTGCTTGTACTTCCAGTGTGCGGCAACGCCGTATTCGGCGATGTCGTGCATTTCCTGCGTGCGGATCTGCACCTCAAAGGGGATGCCGTCTGCGCCGATGACGGTGGTGTGGAGCGATTGATACATATTCGGCTTGGGCGTTCCGATATAGTCCTTGAAGCGGCCGAGTACCGGACGGTAGAGATCGTGAATAATGCCGAGAACATTGTAGCAGTCCACCACGGTATCAACGATGACGCGGAAGGCAAATTTGTCGAGCACCTCCTCCATCGTGAGCTTCTGGGCACTCATCTTGCGGTAGATGCTGTACGGATGCTTGATACGGCCGTACACCTTGCGGAACGGGACATTCAGTTCGATCAGACGGGATTCGATCTGTCCGCGGACGCGATCCATGAATGCCGTGTATTGCTCACGGTTGGCATCCAGCCAGCCGGTGATCTCGTTGTAAGCCGGCGTGTCGAGGTATTTGAGTGACAAATCCTCCAACTCCCACTTCAGACGCTGCATACCGAGGCGGTGCGCGATGGGCGCGTAGATCTCCATCGTTTCCAGCGACTTTTTCTGCTGCTTTTCCGCCGTCTGGTATTCCATCGTGCGCATATTATGCGTGCGGTCGGCGATCTTGATGAGAATGACGCGGATATCCTTTGCCATCGCCATGAGCATCTTGCGCAGATTCTCCATCTGCTCTTCTTCCTTGGTCGTGTAGTGCGTACGCGTCAGCTTGGATACGCCCTCGACCAGATCGGCAACCGTGGGGGAAAACTCCTTGGAAACGTCGTCGTAGGTGGCGTCGGTATCCTCGATGCAGTCGTGCAGCAGCGCGGCAACAATGGACTCCGAATCAAGATGCAGCTCCTCGGCAACGATCTGCGCGACAGAAAGCGGATGTGTAACGAAGGGAGAGCCGTCCTTGCGCTTCTGCTCCCCGTGGTGGGAAGCGGCATAGCGGAATGCCTTCTCGATCTGCAAAAAATCTGCGCCGGGATTGTAGTCCCTGACGGTTTGCAGCAGATGGTCAAACTGTTCCTGAACTGTCATGCTGTCAGCCTCCTTTACGACAGAATATCGCGCAGCGCGCGAAGGTAGGAGCTATCCTCCAATGCGACCTTTTTGCCGTCAGATTGGAGACGCAGCGAAAGTATTCCGTCAGCGCGTGAGAGCTGCAGCAGTCCGCGCTCGGCAAATACATACAGGCAAAGTGCCGTGCGAAGGAAGGTTTCGGCGCCGATCATCTCTGCGCTGAGTCTGCGCAGCAGGGGAAGCTCCGGCTCGCAAAGCCCCTGCGGTCCGACCTCGCGCTCAAGCGTGTGCCACAGGCGTACGAACTGATCGCGTGAGGGCATCAGCCTTGCCGCGTCGCGGGGCGAAACGCGCTCGCCGGCGAGAAGCGTTTCACACAGCCGGAGAGAATCCGCCTCGCGGCTGCTGGGATCAGGCGAGGGACGAAGATCCACAAGCTGAAGCTGCACCGTGCGTGTACCGCGAAATTCGTTGATCTGCAGATAAAATGCGGCGTCCACGCGCATATCGGGGTGAAGTCCCAGCTCCTCGGCACTGGTGGAAAAGAAGATGCCGTCGAAGGACACACGGCTTTTTTGCAGGCGAACCTTGAGATGTTTGTTCTGCCCCACGCTTTGCAGGTTCTCCAAAATTGCGCCGCGCAGACAGAAAACGGGACGGTTGTTTCCGGCACCGTATGGTTCGAGACGGGAAAGATCGCCCACCTCCTCCAGCGTGACGAGCATGGGGCGGGTGATGTTGACATCAATATCAAGACTTGACACGGGAACGTCGCTGCCCATGTGGGCACGGACGTACTGATTCATTTTTTTGCGGAAGGCGGGTATGTTCTGCTCCTGAATGGTGAAGCCGGCGGCAAGCTCGTGCCCGCCGAACCCGACGAGAAGATCGCTGCACGCTTCGAGTGCGGAAAAAAGGTTAAACCCGCCATAGCTGCGGCAGGACCCCTTGCCCACACCGCCGGAGAGATGGATCATGAAGCTCGGGCAGGAAAATTTTTCGCTCAGGCGGGAGGCGACAATGCCCACGACACCCTGGTGCCATTCTTCGCTTGAGAGGACGAGCGCGTTGCGCTGGTCGGGGGGGAGCATCTCCATCTGCTCGATCGCCCGGACAAAAATATCCTGTTCGACCGCCTGACGCTCGCGGTTGAGCTCGCACAGTTCACGGGCAAGACGCTCCGCCTCGGCGGCGTCATCGGTGAGCAGCAGCTCGGCGGCAAGCTCGGCGCGGCCCATGCGTCCGGCGGCATTGATGCGCGGAGCGAGCACAAAGCCGATCTGAATGGAAGTGATCGGCTTCCCGGAGAGACCGGCCTCGCGCAGCAGCGCGTGAAGTCCGATAAAATCGCTGTGGCCAATACCATCCAGACCGCACTGCACGATGGTGCGATTTTCCCCTTCCATGCGCATGACATCGGCAATGGTGCCGATGGCGGCAAGTGTGCAGTAGCGGGAGAACAAAGCGTCCTCGCGCCCTTCGCCGAGGGCAAGCACGAGCTTGAGCGCAACACCGACGCCGGCAAGGTGCTTGAACGGATACGGGCAGTCCGAACGGTGCGGATCCACCACGGCGACTGCATCCGGCAGGAGCTCTTTGCACTCGTGGTGGTCGGTAATGACGAGATCCACGCCCAGACTCTTGGCAAAGGCGGTTTCCTCTACGCCGGTAATGCCGCAGTCCACGGTGATGATCAGCGTTACACCATCTTCCGCAAGTGCGCGGATCGCATCACAGCCGAGGCCATAGCCCTCCTCCACGCGGCGGGGAATGTGCATGGCAACACTAGCGCCGCGGGAGCGGAGGTAGTCAGTCAAGAGGCAGGTGGAGGTAATGCCATCGACATCGTAGTCACCGAAAACGGCAAGCTTTTCTCCGCCTGCGAGCGCACAGTTAATGCGTTCGACCGCCTTGTCCATATCTTTCATGAGAAGCGGGGAGTGGGCAAGCCGGTGCTCACATTCCAACACTTCGGCAGCCCGCTCCGGTGTTTCCGTGCCGCGCGAGACCAGCACGGAAGAGACCAGATAAGAGTAGCCCGCATCCATCAGCGCCTCAACCCTATCTTCCGGAAGCTCTGGTATTCTCCAACGCGCATATTTCACGGACCACTCACCTTCTTTCTTCGGGCGATACCGCCCCAGACTATTTTTTCAATCTACCATTTTACCAAAAAAGGGAGAAAAGGTAAAGTCAAAACCGCGAAAAAAACCAGAAAAATTGACGCAGACGGCGTTGCTGTGGTATAGTACGAGACAAGAAAAGATAGGGAGGTAACTATGCGAATGAGAAAGCGGAGGCTTGCCCTCCTTGTGCTGCTTGTGATGCTGCTTGCCTGCGTGCCGGTGAGTGCAGTGCGCAGCAGCTACTCCGATGTGCCGAAAAATCACTGGGCCTACAACAGCATCCACTCGGCAACGCAAAAGGGATTGCTGCAGGGCGTGGGCGCAAATCGGTTCGGACTCCGACAGGAGATGTCGCGTGCCGCTTATGCTGCAGCACTGTGCCGCCTGATGAACTGGGAGACGGTCGTTCCGGCGAAGGGCAGCTTTTCGGACAATCAGGACGCAAAACAGTGGTATTACAGCGCGATCGAAACGGCGTATGCCAACGGTGTGATCACAAAGCAGAGCACACTTTGCCGCCCGACAGACGCCATCAGCCGCGAGGAGATGGCGGTGATGACCGTGCGCGCCCTGGGCTATACGGCGCTTTCCGGTCTTGTGCAGGAGAGCTGTCCGTTCTCCGATGTTTCGACGAATCGCGGCTATGTGACGCTTGCATATCGGATGGGAATGGTGACGGGCGTGGATCAGTTTTCTTTTGCACCGCAGCGTAGTCTGACGCGCGAGGAGGCGGCGGTCGTACTGATGCGTGTGTATGAACGCAGGAATGCTGCGATCGCGCAGCTTTCCGCGGCGGCGCCGGCGAGTGCCGTGCGCGTGGAGAGCATGACCGGAACGGACGGCAGTGTGCCGATGAGTCCGCGTGCGCCGTTGGAAGCGGTTTATGCCGCAGCGGTCAAGGCGAACGGCGGTGCGGTCGTGCTCTGCGCCGTGCCGCTTCGCCAGAATGTGCAGAACAAAAAGGCTGACGCGGGCGTGGAAATTCCGAAAACCGAGGTCGTAGAGCTGATCCAAAACGGCGCGGAGAGATACCGTTCCACGCGGTATGAAAGCTCGTATCTGCTTTATCGTGATGGCGGAAAGACAAATGTCGTCTGGTATGAGAGCGATGCTGACCTTGCGCAAAAGGTCATGCTGTGCCGCTTGCTCGGCGTGAAAACGGTGTATATTGAAAGATGATGCGCCCCCGGGACGCAAAAAAGGGAGTTCCCAAAAGGAACTCCCTTAAAATTTTCGTTGTGCTTACAGGTATTTCTGCATACCATCGGTCGCCAGCTCCGGGGTGCCGCTGACGGAAACGGTGAATTTTACGCCGTAGGCGTTGCTGAATCTGTCAAGCCAGGCGAGGAAATTCTCAGCATCCTGATTGGGCTCGCCGCCTACGATCTTGAAAAGATTGTCGATAAAAACGTGGGATGTATCGTAATTGCCGGCGTACAGGCCGCTGATAAAGCCGCGCAGACCTTCGTAGGAAGAGATCTGGTACTCACCGGCAGAAATCAAACGAACATGATAATGGATGTCAAAGGTCATGGTGTCCTTTGCCTCAATACAAACGACACTGCCGGACTCCTCCGCAGCCGCAGAATTGATCATTTCGATCAGTTTCTTGGTTTTGCCGGTGCCCTTTTCACCCATGATGAGTCTAACCATAAGAAATCACTCCTCTCAAATATTCTCGCTGTTTCGGCGAGGTGGTTTCCTTACCATCAAGCATAGCACAGCTTCCGCCGTTTGGCAATGCAGAAAGAAAAATTAAAAATTTGTTCAAATTGCCACAGGATCAGCCCTTGAGTCTGCTGCGCAGATCTTCACCAAGCTCCTCATAACCGCTCTTTCCGAGCAGGGCGAACATATTTTTCTTGTAGGCCTCCACCCCGGGCTGATCAAACGGATTGACGCCCAGCAGGTATCCGGACAGGCCGCAGGCATACTCGAAGAAGTAGATGAGCTGGCCCATGGTGCGGGCACTGTTTTCATCCGCATGAACGATGATGTTCGGAACGCCGCCCTCAACATGGGCGAGAAGTGTGCCGTCCATCGCCTGACGGTTGATGTAATCCACCGTCTTTCCGGCGAGGAAATTGAGCCCGTCTCCGTTGAGTGCATCGTAGGGGACGACCTGCTCCCGTTTGCTCGGCGCAAAGCGGACAACGGTTTCGATCAGATGACGCTCACCCTGCTGGATGTACTGCCCCATAGAGTGCAGATCGGCGGTGAAATCAACGCTTGCGGGGAAGAGACCGCGGTTTTCCTTGCCCTCGCTCTCGCCGTAAAGCTGCTTCCACCACTCTGCCATGAAGCGGAACGCAGGCTCGAAGCAGGCGAGCAGCTCAATCCTTTTTCCCTGGCGGTACAGCTCATTGCGCACGGCGGCATACTGCCACGCCGGATTGGTAAAGTCATTGACCGCGCAGGCATCCATCATTTCCTGCGCGCCGCGCATCAGCTCGCCCAAGTCAATGCCGGCAACGGCAATGGGGAGCAGACCAACAGCGGTAAGGACACTGTATCGTCCGCCGACATTGTCAGGCACGGTAAAGGTTTCGTATCCTTCGGCATCGGCAAGAGCCTTCAGTGCGCCGCGGGAGCGGTCTGTTGTTGCATAAATGCGCGCGGCAGCACCGCTCTTTCCGTATTTCTGCTCCAGCTTTTCGCGGAAAAAGCGGAACGCAACGGCAGGCTCAGTCGTTGTGCCGGACTTGGAGATGACATTGACAGAGAAATCGTTGTCTCCGAGCAGCTCCATCACTTCTGTCAAGGCGTCCGAGGACAGCCCGTTGCCGATAAAGTAAATATTCGGCGTGGATTTCTTTTTGAGGTTGTAGTTGGGGGAGCAAAGACACTCGATCACACCACGCGCACCGAGATAGGAGCCGCCGATGCCGATGACAACGAGCGCCTTGGAATCGCTTTGGATATTTTGCGCAGCGGAGAGAATACGCGCATACTCTGCACGGTCATAGTCGCGCGGCAGCTTCACCCAGCCGATAAAATCGTCGCCCTTGCCGCCTCCGTTTTGCAGCCACTGTGCAGCGAGGGCAAGGCGGGGACGCAGAGCGTCCTCATAGGGGAGGGAGAGGAACGAAGCAGCGCGGGATACGTCAATGGATAACATCAAAATGCCTCCTGTGAGATAGCTTTCTGTTGGAACATTTTAACACAAAGTGCAGGAAAGGACAAGCCGTAACCGCACAAGAAAATGCGACGGTTTCTGCAATGAAAGGAGCCCTTGCGCGAAGCATGATTTTATGATAAGGTAAACGAAAAGAGAGGGGGCGGCGTGATGCACGAGCATAATCACGGACATACCCACAGTCATGAGCATACTCAGGCGGTCGTGAACCGTCTTGCCCGGGCGATCGGGCATCTGGAGGCCGTGAAAAGCATGGTCGAGGACGGACGGGACTGCTCCGAGGTTTTGGTGCAGCTTGCTGCGGTGCGCTCCGCGCTCAGCGCCACCGGACGCATGATCTTGAAAGATCATATCGAGCATTGCATTGTCGATGCGGTGGAGCAGAACGACACCGAGGCGATCCGGGAGCTGAACCGCGCGATTGACCAGCTACTCAAGTGAAAAAAACGGACAGCGGCTGCTGTCCGTTTTTGATTAGACTTCGGGGAGGAAAACACCGTTTTCCGTGACGAGGTAGGTGCACTTGCGGTCGTGTGCCTCACAGGGAACGTGATCGACAACGAGCTGCTCGCGGCAGACGAGGAAAGAATGACACCCGAGATCATCAAGAAAGCGGTCATAATAGCCGCCGCCCTGTCCGAGACGGCCGCCCTTGCGGTCAAACGAAACGCAGGGGATCACAGCGAAGCCGATGTCCTGCGCGGTGACGAGCGGACAGTCGGCCTTCGGCTCCAGGATGCCGTAGGCGCCCGGCGACAGATCGTCGTAAGAGCGGATCACGCAAAGATCCATGCGGTGTCCCTCCTTGCAGCGCGGGACGCAAAGCATTTTGCCGTCCGCCCAGACGCCGCGCAGCAGCGTGTCGGTGTTCACCTCGAGTTTCGTTCCGACGAAGGCGAGCACGACTTTCGCGCTTTGATAGTCAGGATGCGCCATCAGATTGCGGCAGATCGCTTCCGAGGCTGATTTCTGATAGTCCGGATCAATGGCACGCGCGCGCGCACGCACGGCTTTGCGAAGGGTCTGCTTCTGCTCGGCAAGTTCCATGGGATATGACCTCCTGTGCCTTTTTTTCACAGTATAGCCGGAAACGGACAAAATGGCAAGCGAAGAAAATGCTTGCAATGGTGAGGAAGCTCTGCTACAATAAGCTCGCGAGAAGTCAGAGCCGAATGGCTTGAGATTGCCGCCCGGACGGGGCGGCATTTTTTATAGGATATAGGAGGAAAAACATATGAGCGTTGCGATGTTGTGGCCGATCCTGTTGGGGATCTGCTCGGAGCTTTTGTATCAGATCTGCGCAAAATCTACGCCGGAGGGGATCCATCCGCTGGCGTCTCTCTCCGTGACCTATGTGGTCGGCGCACTGGTTTCGACGGTGCTGTACTATGCGCTGAGCAAGGGTGGAAATCTGCTGCGCGAGTTTTCCCAACTCAACTGGTCTGCGTTTGCGCTCGGTGTCGCTGTTGTCGGTCTCGAGTTGGGCGCGATCTATATGTATAAGGTTGGCTGGGCGGTCAGCACGGGGCCGCTGGTAAAGAATGTGTGTATCATGATCGCGCTGGCATTTGTGGGACTTCTGCTTTATCACGAGGCCCTGACGGCAAATAAGATCATCGGCATTGTGCTGTGCGTGATCGGAGTTGTTTTTATTAACAAATAGGGGCAAAATTCCTTTGCGGAGAAATTGACTTCGGCAAAAGAATTTGTTATGTTGAAACCGGAAAAACAGAAAGCGGCAGCGAAGTTCTCGGTGCCGCTTTTCTTACGATGAGGAGGCAGCACATGGCAGAATTGTTACTCAAGGGCGCGGAAGTCGCCAAGGCATTGACCGAGACATTGCAGCAGGAAGCGGAACAGCTCAAGGCAAAGGGCGTGGAGCCGTGCCTCGCCATTTTGCGCGTGGGTGCGCGGGACGACGATCTTTCCTATGAGCGCGGCGCGATGAAGCGCTGCGAAAAGGTCGGCATTGCCGTGCGCTCGGTCGTTCTCCCCGAGGACGTGACGCAGGAAACGCTGATGGAAGAAGTGCGTAAGCTCAACGAGGACGCGGGCGTGCACGGCGTTCTGATGTTCCGTCCGCTGCCCAAGCATCTGGACGATGAAGCAGTGCGCGCCGCGCTTGCGCCTGCCAAGGATATGGACGGCATCACCGACGGCTCTATGACCGCCGTGTATGCCGGCACCAAGAACGGTTATGCCCCCTGCACGGCGCAGGCGTGTGTAGAGCTTTTGAAGCATTACAACATTCCCGTCAAGGGAAAGCGCGTGGTCGTCATCGGCCGCAGTCTTGTCATCGGCAAGCCGGTGTCCCTGCTGCTGCTCGCCGAGCACGCGACGGTCACCATCTGCCACAGCCGCAGCGAGAACCTGAGCGAGATCTGCAAAGAGGCGGATATCCTCGTGGTTGCCGCCGGCAAGGCAGGAATGATCGGGGCAGAGTCCGTGCGCGCCGGACAGGTCGTTCTCGATGTCGGCATCCATGCCAATGAGGACGGAACGCTTTGCGGCGATACCCGTTTTGCCGAGGTCGAGTCGGTGGTTGCCGCGATCACGCCGGTGCCTGGCGGTGTCGGCGCTGTCACGACGGCGGTGCTTGCAAGCCACGTCATTGAAGCGGCAAAAAAAACAGTGGGATAATGATAAGAAAAGCAAAGGGTGTGTTCCCGAGTGGGAACACACCCTTTGCTGATTACTGCTTTGCGACAGATTCAATCTTATCGGCGGCAGCTTTTGCCCCGCCGCAGCGGCAGAAGCCTTCGGCGATCTGCTGCGCCGCGGCACGGACGGCTTCATCGTGCAGCACACTGTCCACGGCGGCGCGAATCGCGACGGGGTCATCGCTTTTCAAAAACTGTCCCGCGCCGAGCTGATGAACGCGGTTGGCGACACCGCTCTGCTCCGGCGTCTGCGGGAAGAGTACAAGCGGGATACCATGGTACAGCGCTTCGCTGACGCTGTTCATGCCGCAGTGCGTGACAAATGCATCGGCCGCCGCAAGCACCGCCATTTGATCGACCTTCTGTGCAACCGTGCAGTTCAGGGGAATCTCGCCAAGCGCGGCAAGATCCGTGGATTCTCCGACAGAGAGGATCACGCGGTACGGCGCATCCCCAAGCGCGGCAAGACAGCTGCGGTAAAAATCGGGGTGCAGATTGTCCACTGTGCCGAGTGAAATATAGATGGTCGGCTGCGCCACCTTTTCAAGCGTCTGCTCTGCCGGGCGGAGGATCGGCCCGACAAAGGCATAGTGATCGGAAAATGTTTCGGAGCAGGGCTGAAACTCCGGCGAGGTGTAAACCACGGTATCGGTATCGTTGCTGTTTGAGATAATATCGAGTACGTTTTTGACGGCGTAGCCTTTTTTGCGCAGGCGGTCGAGGCTTTTGTTGATCTTCGGCAGGGAGAGCAGCATGGAAAGGAGACTGCCCCCGCTTCGCGGCATGACCTTTGCCGATTCCTTATTGAAAGCGAAGGTGGTCGTGGACGAGACAAACGGCACGCCCAGCTTTCCCGCGATCAGCTTTGCCCAGAACGCCATCGAATCGCCTACGATCACATCCGGTGCAAGCACACGGAGCTCCGCGAGCATCGCATCGTCCAGCGCAAGCGTCATGTTCACGATCAGCTCTGTTGAGAACGCGAGATCTTTGCCGACGCGCGCGTTGTCCTCCTCACGGAACGACAGATGTGCATCGTAAGCGTCACAGGAAACAAAGTGCGCACCCGTCGGCTCAATCGAGCTGCGCATAGGCTCATAAGAGTAGTACCACACCTCATGTCCGCGCGCAATCAGCTCACGCACGACACCGAGCGTTGGGTTGGTGTGACCGTGAGCGGGAATACAGAAAAAGGCAATTTTCATTTCTCCTCGCCCCCGAGCATTTTTTCAATGCATTCGCGGAACGCCTCTTTCGGCGGGATGGCGATGCCGCGCGTTTCATCCGCGAGTAGAATCAGCGTATCGCCCGGCTTGATGCCGAACATCGCACGCGCCTCCTTGGGAATGACGATCTGCCCCTTGGTGCCAACGGTCACGGCGCCGGCGTATTTTTTATCAGATGCTGCCATAAAATGCCTCCGTGGTATGATTTGTATAACAAATCATACCACGGAGCGCCGGTTTGTCAAGACGAAATCATCGGAAACAACAAAAAAGAGGCACGCGAGAGCGTGCCTCTTTTCAAACAGCGATTATTCGTAGATGGGATACTTCTTGGTCAGGGCGATGACTTCGTTGGCAACGGCTTCCTTGTTGCCCTCGAAATCGCGGGCGACCATGCCCATGAGCTGACCGATCTTGACCATGTCCTCTTCTTTCAGACCGCGGGAGGTTGCAGCCGGAGTGCCGACGCGGATACCGGAGGTGACGAAGGGCTTCTCGGGGTCATTGGGGATGGAGTTCTTGTTGACGGTGATGAAGCAATCGTCCAGGCGATGCTCGATCTCCTTGCCGGTGATGCCGAAGTTGCGGACGTCAACGAGCATGAGGTGGTTGTCGGTGCCGCCGGAAACAAGGCGGAAGCCTTCCTTCTTAAGCTGCTCGGCAAGTGCGGCAGCGTTCTTGACGACCTGCTCACCGTAAGCCTTGAACTCGGGCTTGAGGGCTTCGCCGAGGCAGATGGCCTTGGCAGCGATGATGTGCATGAGGGGGCCGCCCTGGGTACCGGGGAAGATAGCGGAGTCGATCTTCTTGGCCAGTGCAATGGTCTCCATCTCACCGGTTTCGATGTTCTTCTTGGTGATCTCGTTCTTGCAGAGGATCAAACCGCCGCGCGGACCGCGAAGCGTCTTGTGCGTGGTGGTGGTGACGACGTCAGCATAGGGGACGGGGTTCATGTGAACGCCGGCGGCAACAAGACCGGCAATGTGCGCCATGTCGACCATGAGGTAGGCACCGACAGAATCGGCGATCTCACGGAACTTGGCAAAGTCGATCGCACGGGGATAGGCGGAGGCACCGGCAAGGATCATCTTGGGCTTGCATTCCTGCGCGATGCGATAGATCTCATCGTAGTCGAGCATCTCGGTCTCGTCATTGAGAGAATAAGCGACCTGCTTGAAGTACTGACCGGAGATGTTGACAGGGCTGCCGTGGGAGAGGTGACCGCCGTGGGCGAGATTGAGACCCATATAGGTGTCGCCCGGCTGGAGCATAGCCTTGAACGCGGCAAGGTTTGCCGAAGCGCCGGAGTGCGGCTGGACATTGGCATGCTCGGCACCGAAAAGCTTGCAGGCGCGCTGACGGGCGATCTCTTCCGTCTCATCGACGCAGTAGCAGCCGCCGTAGTAACGCTTGCCGGGATAACCCTCGGCATACTTGTTGGTAAGGCAGGAGCCCATCGCCATCATGACGGCGGGAGAGACAATGTTTTCGGAAGCGATCAGTTCGATGTTGCGCTGCTGACGCTGATATTCCTTTTTCACGGTAGCGCCCACTTCGGGGTCGTACTGAGCAAGGAAGTCCATGGTTTCGGTAATCATTGTGCGGTTTCCTCCTTAAATATAGTAATTTTATTGCCATTTCATTATCGTTTTCCAACTCGATCTGTTTCGAGGATAGCAAAAAACAAAGGTGCTGTCAAGGCGAAGAAAAGGCAAAAAAGAGGTTTCGTTCAAAGCAAAATGAAATGCGCAAAATACCTTTTTTTATTAAGCCGTTTTGCCGATGGGAACGGTTGACACGAAAGTGCAGCTTTGCTATTCTAAAAAGGCAGTCATGGAAAATGCTGCGAAAAGGCATAGTAGGAAATCATGTGTTCATGCCGAGAGGCCGGAAGTGCCGGTGAGACGGGAAGTTGCTCGCCGGACGAAAAACCGAAAGGGTTTGCAGTGTGGTTTCCGCATTCCGCTGCCACAAAGAAAGAGAAAAACTCCTCTCTCTGCGTGGCTTGACACCACCGGAGAGAGGGGTTCTTGCCCCCCTTTCCCGGTTGTGCTATTTCCTGCACCGCGGTGTAGAGAGCAACAGAAAAGAGGGTTTTTATGATGACGGAAGAAATGATGACGCTGGGGTATGTCTCCATTGCGGTCAGTGTGCTGGTGCTGCTGGTCTGCTTTGCAGCTGCGACGAGAAAAGAAAAATTTACAGCGAGAAAGATTGTGATGATCGCTATGCTGACGGCGGTTTACGTCGTTTTGTGCCTGGTGGGTACGATTCGCCTGTGGTGGATGAACATTTCGGTGGCATCCCTGCCACTGATCATCGCAGCGATGCTCTTCGGCCCTGTCGGCGGCCTGCTGGTCGGCCTCTTGGGAAGTTTTTTAGAGCAGCTTCTGACCTACGGCTTGATGGCGACGACCGTGCTGTGGCTGGTGCCGAACACGGTGCGCGGGCTGCTGCTCGGTGTCTACATTAAGAAAAAGGGTTACCACCTCAGCCGTGTGCAGCTCATCGGGGCACTGTGCATCGCGGCGCTGATCGTCACAGCGCTCAATACCGTTGTGATGTATCTTGACAGCGTGATCCAGGGCTACTACTCTTATGCCTATGTGTTCGGCGGTGCGGTAACACGCGTGATCGCGGGAATTGCGACTGCGGTTATCATGGCATTTGTTGCTCCGCCGGTCGTGGAGCTCCTCGAGCGCACGGTTGCGGAAATGAAAAAATAACGAAACAGGAACTTGTTTTGTCCCGAAATGTGTGGTAATCTTATTTAAATAGTGCAGTAAGATACGGAATGATACCGTTTCGGCATAAGAAATAAACAGATGTAACGAAGAAAACCGGCAACAAAATGCGACGAAATAGGAGGCAAGACCTATGTACGAGAGCAAAATAAAATCGGAAGAAACCGACCATCTGTTCCAGGCAATTCTTTCTTTGCAGACTGTTGAGGAGTGCTACCGCTTTTTTGACGATCTGTGTACCATCGGTGAGATTCAGGCGATGTCGCAGCGGCTGGAAGTGGCGAAAATGCTGCGCGAGGGGAAAACGTTCTCTCAGATCTCCACGGATACAGGCGTTTCCTCGGCAACGATCACGCGCGTGAACAAGTGTCTTTCCTATGGCTCCGACGGATACCGGACGGTGCTGGAACGCTGCGAGAAAGAGTGAATAAGAGCAAAAAGACAGCTTCGGCGGAAAATTGCCGAAGCTGTCTTTTTTGCTGCAATTGAAGAGGAAATCAGATGTCCAGAATGGGAGCATTGGCGTTCTGGGCTGCGACAAAGGCGCTGATCAGCTCGATTGCCTCTGCGGGGGCGACCTTGACCTGCTCGCCGGACTTCATGTTCTTGACGCTTACGATGCCGTCCCGAATTTCATCGTCACCGAGGAAGAGGACAAAGGGAACACCGAGCTTGTCCGCATAGTTCATCTTGGCCTTGAATTTCTTCGGTTCGGTATAGAGCTGGGCGCGGAGTCCTGCACCGCGAATGGCGGTGGCAAGCGCAACGGCAGCGGAAAGATCCTCCGTCATCGGCAGGATCAGTGCATCGGCCGGAGCGGTGGGGACTTCGGGATTGAGCATGCCCTGCTCACCGAGAACGTAGAACAGGCGGGTAAGACCGATGGAAATGCCCACGCCGGGGAGCTGCTTGGTGGTGTAGTACTCGGCAAGATTATCGTAGCGGCCGCCGGAGCAGACGGAGCCGATCTCGGGGTGGTCGAGCAGCGTGGTTTCATACACCGTGCCGGTGTAGTAGTCAAGACCGCGGGCGATGGTCAGGTCAACGGCAAAGTTTTCCTCGGGCACGCCGAAGCCGCCGAGATATCTGGCAACGGTGGTCAGTTCGTCGAGACCCTCATCAAACATCGCGTTTTTGCCGCGGTACTGCTCAAGGGCGGCAAGGACCTCAGCATTGGTGCCGCGAATGGCAATAAATTTCAGCACTTCGCCGGCGTCGGCTTCGCTGATGGCATAATCATCGACAAGGATCGCACGAACCATGTCCGCGCCGATCTTTTCGATCTTATCCACCGTGCGCATGATGTCGCCCGATTTTTCGGAAAGGCCGAGGATGGCGTAGAAGCCGTTGAGGATCTTGCGGTTGTTGATGCGGATCTGGAAACGCTTGAGTCCCAGACGGGAGAAGAGGGTATAGATGATGGCGGGGATCTCGGCATCGTTCGTGATGTCAAGGGACTCGTCACCGATCACGTCGATATCCGCCTGATAGAACTCGCGGAAGCGGCCGCGCTGCGCGCGCTCACCGCGGTACACCTTGCCGACCTGGAAACGGCGGAAGGGGAAGGAAAGCTCACTGTAATGCAGTGCAACGTACTTTGCCAGCGGAACGGTCAGGTCGAAGCGCAGACTCAGGTCGGAGTCGCCCTTGGTAAAGCGGTAGATCTGCTTTTCCGTTTCGCCGCCGCCCTTGGCAAGCAGGATCTCAGACGCCTCGATGATGGGCGTGTCGAGTGCGGTAAAGCCGTAGAGCGCGTAGACGGAACGAATGGTCTCCATAATGCGATCCATCTGCATCTGCTGCTGCGGAAGCAGCTCCATAAAGCCGGATAACGTACGCGGTTTGATTTTTTCCATAGTGAACAGTCCTTTCCTGATAAGTACGAGCACATGATGCGTAAAAAGATACCCTTATTCTAACAATTTGCACCGAAAAGTCAAGCCGCGGCGGGCAAAAGAACAAAACATCAGCGTTCATAGCCGCGCAGAAACAGCTTCGTTCGCTCCTGCTGCGGATCGCCGAAGACTGCCTCCGGCGCGCCCTGCTCGACGATCACGCCGCCATCCATAAAGATCACGCGGTCGGAAACGGCGCGGGCGAAGGGCATTTCGTGCGTAACAATGACCATGGTCATATCTTCCTCAGCGAGCTGTTTGATGACCTTGAGCACCTCGCCCGTCAACTCGGGATCGAGAGCGGAGGTCGGCTCGTCAAAAAAGAGGATTTCCGGTTTCGTGGCAAGCGCACGCGCGATGGCAACGCGCTGCTGTTGACCGCCGGAGAGCTGACAGGGGTAAGCGTCCGCTTTGTCAGCGAGTCCCATCTTGCGCAGAAGCTCCAGCGCCGTCTCCCTGACCTCCGCTTTGTCGCGTTTTTGCACATGAAGCGGAGCGTCCATGACGTTTTTCAGCACCGTGTAGTGCGGGAAAAGATTGAACTGCTGGAACACGAGTCCGTAATAGCTCTTGATCCGGCGCAGTTCCGCGCCGGAAACATAATTGATGTTGCCGTACTCGTCCATCGTGACGGCAGGCGTGTCCATATAGCTGATCGTGCCGGAGTCGACCGTCTCGAGGAAGGTGGCGCAGCGCAGAAGCGTCGATTTGCCGCTACCGGAGGGGCCAATGATCGACACCACCTCACCGGCATCTACGCTCAGGCTGATATTGCGCAGCACCCTGAGCGTTCCGAAGGACTTTTGAATGTTGTCCATTTCAAGAATCATGGCGATCCCTCCTCTACTGATAGTAGTCAAGCGCCTTTTCGGCCTTGCCCATTCCGAAGTCAACGATGGCGTTGAACACAAAGTAGAATACACCGGCAACCACGAAGGGCATGAAGCTCGTCTGCGAGTTAGCGATCTGTTTGCCGATGGTGAACATCTCCTGATAAGAAACGGTAAAGGCCATGGAAGTGTCTTTAACAAGTGTGATGACCTCGTTGGTAATGCTCGGCAGAATGCGCTTGATGACCTGCGGGAGAATGATTTTCACAAAGGTCTGTGTCTTCGTGTAGCCCAGAACCTCGGCTGCCTCATACTGACCGACGGGCATCGACTCGATCCCGCCGCGGTAAATCTCTGCAAAATAGGCGGCATAGTTGATGGCAAACGCAACCACGACCGGAATCAGCTTGTTGCGTGCGACCGATATGCTGATAAAGTCAAGCGACTTGGTGATGTAGTACGGGCCGTAGGTGACCGCCAGCAGCTGCAGCATCAGTGGTGTGCCGCGCAGAATGGAGATAAAAAAGCGGGTGATACCGGAAATCACCTTGTTTTTGCTCATTCGCGCAAACGCGACGATCATGCCCAGCGGCACGGAAAACAGCAGTGTCAGAAAAAAGATGGCGCAGGTTCTGCCAAGACCTTCGCTCATTTTAAGTACCATGGTCCACAGTGACATAGAAGATCCTCGGTTCGTTCAGAGTCTGTATGCCGCTTGCGCGGCGGTGCACACAGCGCAAAACCCCGGAGGCGTTTTGCGCTTCCGGGTTTCGCAGATAAAAGGGGTACGGAGCATGAAAACCTATATCAATTCAGAAGGAGCAGGTTATTGACGATGTCGGGATACTTTTCTGCAATTTCAGCATAGGTACCGTCAGAGACCAGCTGCGCAACGGCGCCTTCGATGGCGGCGCACAGCTCGGTGTCACCGGAGCGGAAGGCAATGCCGTACTGTTCGGCACCCAACTGCTCGTTGATGATGGAGAAACCTTCGTTTTCGGCAGCGTAAGCGGCTGCAACAGGCAGATCAACAAACACGGCGTCCACGGCACCGCCGTCAAGCTCGGTGAAGCACTTGAGGAAGCTGTCGCAGGTGACGATGCTGTTAAAGGTGGCAGCGAGATCAGCAAGATCGCCATCCTCGGAGAGCAGAGCTTCGCCGGAGGTGCCGAGCTGAACGGCGACATCCTTGCCGGAGAGATCCGCAGAGGAAGCGAAGCCGCTGTCAGACTTGACAAGAAGTACCTGAGTGTTGTCATAATACGGCTCAGAGAGAACATAGCCGGCTTCCTTCATGCTCTCGAGAATCGTCATGCCGGACCAGATGCAGTCGCACTCGCCGGCGTCAAGCTGTACGAGCTTGTCATCCCAGTTCACGCCGAACACTTCGAAGCTCCAGCCGAGCTTTTCGCAGGCGGCTTTGCAGATTTCTACATCGAAGCCGGTGTAGCTGCCGTCGTCACCGAGATAGCTGAACGGGGGATACTCGGGGTCAATACCCATGATAAAGGTGGGAGTCTCCTCCAGACCGGCAGCGGAAGAATCGTCCTTATTGCCGCAGGCGGCAAGAGAAAGAACCAGAATCAGTGCAAGAATCAGGGACAATGCTTTTTTCATCGTATTTTCCTCCAAAGATAAGGGCAGACGCCCTTTTGTGATTACTTTGCTACTTTAGCATGATAATACGATAATGTAAAGAATTAAAATAAACAAAAAAACAGCAACAAACGGCGTCGATTTTGTCAATATGCGGCAGAGAACTGGACAGTGGGATGCACTTTTGCACGCTACCGCGGTTTTACGATAGCATAATATGTGCATAAAGCACAAAAACTTAATAAAATTATGTGAGGGTTTGTTGATTTTTACGATTTTATGTGATAGACTACACCTACAATTATGGTGGAGAATAGTCAGCACGAATGGCCGGACTGTTTTCCGCATACTTGATGAACAGAAGCATTCCGGCAGGGAGAAGCACCGTTTGCCCAAGCGGTGAGCCGGAGGCGCTGTTCGCCCTTTGCCACAGCAAGTCCCCAAAAACACCTATTATTTAAGGAGAGAGAGGTATTTTCAAAATGGCAAAAGAAAAGCAAGTAAGAGCTCCCAGCATGATCGAGGCATTGATCCCCATCATCGTGATGATGGGTCTGATGATCTACTGCCTGAACTTCGACGGTTTTTATGTTGATGCACACATGCCGCTGGTCATTTCCATCGCGGTCGCCTGCATCGTCGGCTGCGTCTGCGGCCATTCCTTCTCTGACATTCTCGCCGGTATGGTGGAACGTCTGAGCGCAACTCTCGAAGCCATCCTGATCCTCTGCACGGTCGGCTTCCTGGTTTCTTCCTTCATGGCTGCCGGTACCATCCCCACGATGGTCTATTACGGTCTGCAGCTCCTGACCCCGAAGGCGTTCCTTCCCGTCGGCTGCATTATGTGCGCTGTCGTCGGTCTCGCCTGCGGCTCCTCCTGGACCGCTACCGCAACCGTCGGTCTTGCCTTCGTCGGCATCGGCGCCGGCCTCGGCATGAACCCCGCTATCACGGCCGGTATGATTATCTCCGGCGCATACGTCGGCGATAAGTTCTCCCCCCTGTCCGACACCACCAACCTCGCCGCCGGCGTTTCCAACACCGGTCTTTTCGATCACGTCACCGCCATGGTCTCCACCACCGGCCCGACCTTCCTGATCGCTCTGGTGCTTTACACCATCCTCGGCCTGAATGTTGACTCTTCCACCTATGATCCCGCTGTTGCTCAGGAGATCTGCGATGCGTTCGCCGGCAGCTTCAACATCACTCCGCTGGTTCTCATCCCGCTGGTCGTCGTGATTCTCATGTGCATCCTGCGCGTGCCCGGCCTGGTCGGTATCGGCATCTCTGTCGCAACCGCTATCCTGTTCTCCCTGATCTTCCAGCTTGACTATGTCTGGACGGACGGCCACACCATCGGCAATGTCTTTGATCTGCTCCACTACGGTATGTACACCGTTGAGACCGGCAACGAAGTCGTTGACTCCATCATTGGCAAGGCTCACGGTATGGACGGCACGATGTGGACCATCAACCTCGTCCTTCTCGCTGTTGCTTACGGCGGTGCTCTCGAGCGCTGCGGCTCCATCGAGCGCATCTTCGGCGGTCTGAAGCACAAGCTCAACAGCGTTGGCTCCCTGGTCATTGCTACCATGGTCACCTCCATCTTCTGCGATGCCACCATGTGCGACCAGTTCCTCGGCATTGGTGTTCCCGCTCCTCTGTATGTTGACAAGTATGATGAGATGGGCCTCGGCCGCAACATGCTGTCCCGTACCCTCGAGGATGCCGGTACTCTTTGGTCCCCGATGTTCCCGTGGACCGGCTGCGGTGCTTATCAGATGAGCATCCTCGGCATGAGCCCGTTTGTCTACTTCCCGTTCGCATTCGTCAACCTGCTCAACCCGATCTATGCTGCCATCACCGCCTGCCTCGGCCGCAACATCTTCTGGGCTGACGGTTCCTACACCAACCTGTTCGGCAAGACCAAGGCCGGCAAGCCCGCCGGTGCTCCCGAAGAGGCTCACGCCTATGCACTCAAGCAGCTCGAAGAGCGTCGTGCTGCCGGCAAGGCTGCCAAGATTGGCTAATTGCTGATTTGATCTCTACTTTTACTTAGAAGGGAACTGCAACGTGAAACAAGTGCTGCCATGGGAGTCCGTTCCGGGCCCGATCTATCATGACTGTCCGGCGAAACAGCAGGCGAAGTGGGTTCAGCCCGGCGGCTGGGTCTTTGTCGTGCTGCTGCTGATCGGCGGATTAGTCACCAAGTTTAAGATCGCGCTTGTGTTCGCGGTTTTGTACACAATCACGCTTCTGACCAAACGCGATAACGTTGTGACAAAGCGCGGACTGGAGATCTTCTTTGATATGCAAATCACCACCCAGTACTATTTCTGGCCGTGGGAGGAAATGTTTTCCGTCACGCATGAGGAGGATTCCCGAACGCCCGGCGTTGTGACGCTGTACTTCACGATGGGTGACCGCACGAAGAAGCTGTTCTTCCCCAAAAAGGATAAGGACGCCATCCTGGCACTTGCCAGGAAGCAGAATCCTGCGATCCGAATTTATGATGCGGCGGACACCAAAGCCAAAGCGGAAGCAGCCCAGAAAAGAAAACAAGAAGAGAAAGCAGCGCGCAAGCGCAAAAAGTAAGCAAAACAGCCCCCGGAATATTCCGGGGGCTGTTTTTCAGCTTTTCGAAGAGTCTTTTCGTCAGGCTGAGCGAGACACAAGCGACCCGAAAAAGCGATTTATTGCGATAACATGATATCAAATTATCGTCATATCGCACAAAAGAATAAAAAATGTTAAGTCGAAAAATATTGATTTTATACAAATTTGTGTTATGATGAACTCGGAGGCAGAGCGCTTCCGGCAAAGGGACGGATACGGTGGAAAACCCCATGGGCAAGGGGCAAGATTTTCACCCGTATTTCACAGCTTCTCTATGAACCTGCTGCTGATGAAAGCGGCTTCTCGGCAGTGCCTGACGGCTTTGCAGGCAGTGCCGGGAGGCCGGTCATCCAGAACTGACAAAATGAAGTGAGGTATCATACCATGATTATGAATCCGACTGCAATCAAACATATCGTCATGGACGGCCACAGCCTGAATCTTGAAAGCTTTGTCGCCGTTGCACGCTACGGTGCAACTGTCGAGCTGGCCGATTCTGCGCTCAAGGCAATGCAGAAGTCCCGCGACCTCGCGGAAAAGATCGCCGCGGAAGGCCGCGTCGCTTACGGCATTACCACCGGTTTCGGTGAATTCCAGAAGGTCGCCGTTCCCAAGGAGATGTCCAATCAGCTCTCTACCAACCTGATCCTCAGCCACTGCACCGGCGCAGGCGAGCCTTACGCTGACGAGATCGTCCGCGGCATGATGCTCCTGCGTGCCAACGCTCTTTGCGGCGGCGTTTCCGGCGTCCGTCCTCTGATGGTCCAGATGCTCGTTGACATGCTCAACAAGGGCGTTACCCCCGTCGTGCCGCAGAAGGGCTCTCTTGGCTCCTCCGGCGACCTGGCTCCTCTCGCTCACATGACGCTCCCCATGCTCGGCAAGGGCGAAGCCATGTATCAGGGCGTGAAGATGACCGGTGCGGAAGCGATGGCCAAGGCCGGCATCCAGACCGTCGACACCCTCGTTTCCAAGGAAGGTCTCGGCATGACCAACGGCACCTGCGCTATGACCTCCGTCGGCGCACTTGCCCTGTATGACACCATCTGCGCCTCTCAGCTCGCTGATGTCATCGCCTCCATGTCCATGGAAGGCCTGACCGCGCTCAAGAACGCCTTTGACCCGCGCATCCATCAGGTTCGCGGCCAGAAGGGTCAGATGCTTGTTGCTGCCAACATGCGCGAGCTGCTCCGTGGCTCCGAGATCATTGACAACTGCCAGACCGACCGCGTTCAGGACGCTTATGCCCTGCGCTGCATCCCGCAGCTGCACGGTGCCTGCCGCGATGCTCTTGAATACGTCCGCGAGAAGGTTGAGATCGAGCTCAACGCCGTCACCGATAACCCGCTGATGTTCCTCGATGACGAGGCAGTCATCTCCGGCGGTAACTTCCACGGTGAGCCGATGGCGCTTCCGTTCGACTTCCTCGGCATTGCCGCTTCCGAGCTGGCTGACGCTTCCGAGCGTCGTACCGAGCGTATGGTCAACTCCGCGCTGAGTAACGGTCTGACCCCGTTCCTGACCACTCAGCCGGGCGTCAACTCCGGCTTTATGATCGTTCAGTACGCTGCCGCCTCCATGGTCAGCGAGAACAAGGTCTATGCACACCCTGCTTCCGTGGACTCCATTCCTTCCTCTGCCAACCAGGAAGATATCGTCTCCATGGGTACCACCGCTGCCCGTAAGGCCAAGATGATCCTGCAGAACACGCAGGACGTCCTCGCTGACGAGCTGCTCACCGCGTGCCAGGCCATCGACATTCGCCGCCGCCTGAACACTCACGGCCAGGGCATCACCGAGCTGCATGAGGCTCTGTATCAGCATGTTCGTGAAAAGGTTGATTTCTATGAAGTCGACCGCGAGATCTGGCCCGACATCCGTGCGGTTGAGGGCATGATCCGTTCCGGCGAGCTTCTTGACATTGTGAAGAAGTTCATGCCCGATTTCCAGTAATTTTCCATGAAAACAAGGCATGGACGTGTGTCCATGCCTTTTTTTTTCAATTAAGCAGATAAATTGCAAGATTTAAGTACCCGGCAAACGTCACCCAGAGGAGATAGGGGATCAGAAGAATTCCCGCCACGGGAGAAATGCGCCAAAAGGCGCGGATCGTCAAAAGGATCAGCACCCACAAGAGCGCCAGCCACAAAAAAGAGAACAAATACCACTCAAAGTTAAAGAAAAAAATAGACCAAAAGAAATTGACGAGGAGCTGGATCGCGTATAAAATGAGGGCAGGACGCTTCCGCGCACTGTCCGAGCGCGAGACGAGGTAGGAAGCAAACCCCATCAGAAGGAACAAAGCCGTCCACACCACGGGGAACAGCCATCCGGGCGGAGAGAGCGGCGGCTTATTGAGAAGCGAAAATTGCATCATGCTGTCTTTCGTCAAGATTCCTGCCAAGGCACCCACGCCAAGCGGGATCGCAAGGGAGACGAGCAGCCGTTTCCATTGAATTTTCATAACATCACCTCTTGATGAATTGTACGAGGTGCCCGGGAAAACTATACATTTTTATCAGATCTGCACGGAGGAAATCTATGAAGCTGAACGTAATGCGGGCAGACCCCGCCGGAAATATCACGCTGTTCGTCCTCGATCCGGTCGAGAAGTCAAAGCGCGGCGCACTTGCCGAAAAACTGATGGCAATACCGGAATTTCGGGCGGAGCAGGTCGGCTACGTCTGCGAAAGTACTGATGGCGCCGACGGTCACATGGAGATGGCGGGCGGCGAGTTCTGCGGCAATGCCACGCGCGCGTTCGGCATGTACGTTGCGAAGAAAAACGGTCTGCGCGGTCAGTGCCATTTGACACTATGCGTGAGCGGCTGCGAAAAGCAGGTCGGCGTGGATGTTGATACGATTGCCGACACTGCCCGCGCGGAAATGCCCCTGCCACTGTTCGTGCGCAGGGAAAAAGTCGGGAATGTGGAGGGGACGCTCGTTCATCTCGGCGGGATCGCGCACTTTGTTGTGGAAGATGTGAAGCCCTCGGTCGAGTTTTTCAGCGAAGCCGAGCCGATGTTTGAGAAGCTTGCCGGGCTGGACGCCTACGGTGTGATTTTCCATGACAGCAAAAGTCACCGCATGACGCCGCTCGTGAAGGTGCCGGCGGCAAACTCCCTTGTCTGGGAGGGGAGCTGCGGCTCCGGTTCGCTTGCCTCCGCCATCGCGCAGAGCGAGGGCATGGATGACGGCGAATTTGAGCGCGACTATATCCAGCCGGCAGGCACCGTGTGCGCCACTGCGGTGCGCAAGGGCGGAGAGGTCGTTACAGCGTATATCGGCGGCAGCGTCACGCTCGATGAGCCGGTGGAAATCGAAGTGTAAATACAAAAAATCAGCGGTTCACAGTGGAACCGCTGATTTTTTCAGCTTGTCGAAAAAGTCTTTTCGACAAGCTGAGCAAGTTTTGCAACTTTCAAAAAAGTTGCAAAACTTATGATTAAAACCGTGAAAGACACCCATCCATGGTCTCTTTCACACTATCTTCCTTCCCAAAAATCCGGTAAAGGCAGGTTTTTTGACAGCCTGGATTTTTTCAGCACAATCCGAGAATATGACGCAGCTCGCCGACCGAATAAAGCGAACCCCAGGAACAGATCGTATCGTCCGGTGTTGCAAGCCGGAGTGCGAGTTCGACCGCATCTTCAAGGGACACTGCCGCGTGTGCTTCGACGCCGCAGCCGCTCAAGTACTCGGCAAGCGCGTCGGCAGTCAGCGCACGTCCGCTTGGCGGTGTAACGGTGACAAACGCCTTGGCAAGCGGCAGCGCACGCGAGAGCATGAGCTGCCAGTCTTTATCGGCAAGCACGCCGACGAGGAAAATAAGCTTCTTTTCCCCAAACAGACCCGAAAGCGACCGCATCAGCGCATCGACACACTGCGGATTGTGCGCCCCGTCAATAAGAAAATCGGGCCTGCGGCGCACAAGCTCCAGACGTCCCGGCCAGGTGACAGATGCAAAGCCCTGTGCAAGCGCATGGTCCGTGATCTGCCAGCCTTTGTCTCTCAGCGCTTCCAAAGTATCGAGCGCGGTGATGGCGTTATCGAGCTGGTAATCACCGAGCAGCGCAATGTGATACGGACCCTTTCCGCGATAGCAGAAGGTTTGCCC
>JAUMWI010000065.1 GCA_030529725.1 Eubacteriales bacterium
CGCGCGCTCATTGATGCACGTATAAAGTTAAATCTGACACAGAAAGAGCTGGCGGAGCGTTCGGGAGTACGCCAGTCCAATATCAGCCGGATCGAAAACGGTACAGCAAGCCCGACCGTGGCCACGCTGCAGGCGCTGGCGGCTGGCATGGGAAAACGTCTGCATATATCGTTTGAATAACAGGCCGCCATGATCGGCCCAGCCTCATAAGGATGCTTAAACCCGTCGAAGAATAGTTTTTTCTCTTCGGCGGGCAATCTTTTTTTCCTGACAAACTGAAGTTTGTTGTTCTACTTTGAATACTTCTCGTTGTGACGTTTCATAGCCTCAAATGATTTTTCACTGATCACATGTTCAATTCGACAGGCATCAGCAGTGGCAGTATCTTCATCCACGCCCAACTGCATAAGAAAACCTGTGAGGGCAACATGACGCTCATAGATTTTTTTTGCAATTAAAAAACCTTCTTCGGACAAGGTGATGTTTCCTGAGGCATCTATCTGTATGAGTTTTTCCTCCCTGTACTTTGCCATCGCCTTACTCACAGCTGGCTTGGATATATCCATGTGTTCGGCAATATCGACCGCGCGAACAGCACCATTCTTTTTGCTGAGAATCAGAATCGTTTCAAGGTACATTTCTCCGGATTCCTGTAATGACATGCTTCTCACCTCGTTCTTATTGTACCACCAGAATGTGAAAATTCAAGAGAAACGCTTGACAAGTTAACCGAGGTTAACTATACTAAGCGTAGTAGTTAACCAAGGCTAACTACTGACGAAAGCGAATTGATTAGATTGCACTGCCCAATTTAATATATAGAGAAAGGAGCAAATATGACACTTAAGAATCTGAAGATCAATACTGAGGCAGTCATTGTGGCTGTTGGAGGTGAAGGCAGACTGAGAAACCGTCTGCTGGATATGGGACTCATACCGGATACGAAGATAGTCAAGGTAAAGGTAGCACCCACCGGGGACCCGATGCAGATATCCGTCCGGGGTTATGAACTTACACTGAGAGGTGAGGATGCGGACTTCATAGAGGTGAGGGAGGCTGAGAAATGATATTTGCGCTTGCAGGAAACCAGAATTGCGGAAAAACGACATTATTCAACGCCCTTACCGGATCGAATCAGCACGTGGGTAATTTCCCCGGTGTGACTGTTGATCAGAAAGTGGGAACAATTCTTGGACACAAGGACTGTCAGGTGGTCGATCTTCCGGGAATATATTCCATGCGAACCTACACGCAGGAGGAAATCGTTTCGCATGATTTCATTCTCAACAACAGAGTTGATGGAATAATCAATATTGTTGATGCCACAAATATTGAGAGGAACCTGTATCTTACACTGCAGCTTCTGGAGCTTCGGGTGCCCACCGTGGTAGCGCTGAATATGATGGATGAGGTAAGCGCAAACGGTGGAAGCGTGGATATTGCCGCAATGAGTAAGGCACTTGGTGTACCGGTGGTGCCAATCTCTGCCATCAGAGGCGATGGTATATCCGAGCTTACAGATAAGATCATTGCGGTGGCTGGGTCTAAAACGCTTCCGGCAGTGTACGATTTCTGCAAAGAGGATTCTCAGATACATAGATGTATTCACGCTGTTGTACATCTGATCGATGACCACGCAAAACGCCTTGGGCTTTCAAATCGTTTCTGTGCCTCAAAGCTCATTGAAGGCGACAACGATATGGCAGATCGGCTTATGCTGGATTCGAATGAGAAAGAACTGTTGGAGCATTGCATAGTTCAGATGGAGTCAGAGACCGGACGCGACAGAAACGCAGCCCTTGCTGAGATGCGATACGCCTTTATTGAAAATGTTGTTGAGCACTGTGTTAAGAAGCCGCATGAGAGCCTGGAGCACGCGAGATCAGTGAAGCTTGACCGTATTCTGACCGGTAAGTATACGGCGATTCCGGTTTTCCTTGGAATCATGGCAATGATATTCTATCTTACATTTAATGTTGTGGGCGCATTTCTGCAGGATCTTCTGGCAACGGGTGTTGATGCACTTACCGCAGTTATCGACAAAGGATTGGTTGCTTATGGCATCAATGAGACAGTACGCTCGCTTGTAGTGGACGGTATTTTGGCAGGCGTCGGGAGTGTTATAAGCTTCCTGCCGATTATTGTCGTGCTGTTCTTCTTCCTGTCGATATTGGAAGATAGCGGATATATGGCGAGAATTGCGTTCTTCATGGATGGCTTTTTACGAAAAATCGGCCTTTCCGGAAAGAGCTTTGTCCCGATGCTGATAGGCTTCGGCTGTACTGTCCCGGCAATCATGGCCACGAGAACGGTATCCTCTGACCGAGACAGAAAGATGACCATTCTGCTCACGCCGTACATGAGCTGTTCAGCAAAAATTCCTATATATGCCGTGTTTGCGGCGGCATTTTTCCCGGAGCACAGTGCACTTGCCATGATTACAATTTACTTCGGCGGTATCTTCGTCGGAATAATTGCGGCTGCTGTTCTGAAAAGCACTGTGTTTAGGGGTAAACCGGTACCCTTTGTGATGGAACTGCCCAACTACCGTCTGCCGGGATTGAAAACTACCGGAAGACTGCTGTGGGATAAGGCGAAGGATTTTATCCAGCGGGCATTTACCGTGATTTTCATGGCAACTATAGTAATATGGTTTTTGCAGACCTTTGACACAAGGCTCAATGTGGTTTCGGACTCCGCAGATTCTCTGCTGGCGTTTCTGGGTCATGCTGTTGCGCCGATATTCACTCCGCTGGGCTTCGGTGACTGGCGGATGGTTACCGCTCTTGTAACAGGAATAACCGCAAAGGAGGCTGTAGTATCCACACTGGCCGTGCTGTTCAGTACGGATGTTGATGCGCTATCGACTGTTATTAAAGGCGTATTTACTGCACTCTCTGCTACAAGCTTTCTTACTTTTACTCTGCTTTACACACCCTGCGCCGCGGCGATTGCGGCCATCAGACGCGAATGGGGCAGCAGCGGAAAGACTGTACTTATCGTTTTCATGCAGTGCGCTGTGGCATGGTTCACTGCTTTTGTGATATTCAACGTGGGAGGATTGTTATTATGACGATTCTTGATTGCTCCATAATAGCTGTCGTTGCCGCGCTGTTTGTGCTGGCATTGATTGCCTACAAAAAGAAGCCTCGCTGCGCTTGCGGACAAGACGGAGGCTGTTGTGGAAACTGCGCCGGATGCTGCCGCAAATACGATGCCGTTTCTGATAATTATCTACGGAAATAATTGGCGAGTTTACAGCGCCAGAGATTATTGATATTAAAAAATCGGCATAGCTGGTAAATATATACCAAACTATGCCGATACTTTTTCCAGGATTGAGAATCCCTAATTTGCACCACCTAAAGTAGTGCTTCT
>JAUMWI010000047.1:0-10340 GCA_030529725.1 Eubacteriales bacterium
TGGTATCTGTCTGCAACGATCTTTGCGTTAGGGAAACAAGTCGTGGCAACTCCATTCAAGCTCTATATGAATTGAGTCGGAGCATTCCTCCACTTTTTTTACGATTACATCTTTCAATCCGAGTAATGTTGTAGTATTATCTTTCATAGAGCATATGGATATCCTTTCTTTTGGATGTGTGGTAACTTCATTTTAAAGGATTTTTTCTCTATGCTCTACTTTTTTTGTTTCCTATATGAAAAATGTTGGGTGTGGATCACTCTTTTCGAGTGTCCACCCCAACATTTATTATAGAACCTTCAAACTGTGAAAGACACCCCTCCCGTTTTTTTCACACGATCTTCCTTCCCGAAAATCCGGCAAAGGCGGTTTTTTGACAGTCTGACTAAGGGAGAGAACAGAAATACACGGGGAACTACTGCTCCAGGTGGAGTGTCCACTGGTTGAGGTTGTAAAATGGGTTTGCTGCTGTGGGACAGGCGTTTTCGACCAGCCCTGCGGAGATTTGGGTGGAGACGGCTTTAAAAGCGATCGGAGCGATCGGCGCATTCTGCTCGAAGTGTTGGAAATATGCCTGCGCGGTGTTTTGAGTTTCATTTGCAAGAAATGCGCCCAAAAGTCTGTCTGCCTCATCATCAACGTAACCGCCGTAATTAAGGACGCCGGCAGAGCTGATCAACGGCGCGGCATTCCAGTCTGCTGTAAGCTTTGTTTCGCCAAGGAACAGGTCAAAATTACCCACCTGCAGGGCAAGAAGGTAATCCTCCCATGGGAGCGCCCTTAGTGTGATACTCAGAGCATCGGTAGAAAGCTGACGGCAAAGAGCCTCGGCAACGGAGAGTTTAAAACTACTTTCCCGGTTGACAAGAAGCGTCAGTGTTTTGGGATGCTTGCTGCTGATGCCGGCATCTGAAAGAGACTGCACATAGTCAGTGCCGGATGCAGATAAGCCCGAGGGGTAAAGAGCTGCGGCAGGGGAGATCGGGAACTGAGCGGCACGCGCATGCCCAGAGAGAAGCGCGGATACAATCGCGTCCCGATTGATCGAACTGCTCATGGCACGGCGCACACTGCTCTCAGAGAGGGGGGGGCGCCGGGTGTTGAACCCCAGATAAAGCATCGCGGTACTGTCAGCATCGAAAACGTCAACTTCACCGACGTTTCCGGTGGTGACTGTGCCGGTCAGATCAGATACAAGCAGATGCACATCGTAAGAGGAGATCAGGTAGGAGGCGGTGCCGTTGTCTCTGGCAGACACAAGCGCGATGCGCTCGATCGGGAAATCGGCTGCGCGCCACCAATCCGTATTTTTAATTAGGCACATGCTTCCGGTATCTGTGAGAAAGAGATACGGCCCGGTGCCAAGAGGGACAAGATCTTTCTCTGAGCCTTCCTTTACGATGGGAATGTCAAGCAGGGCGGGAAATGCGCTGTTTTCCTGCTTGAGGGTGACGACAAGTGCCTTTCCGGAAAGAATCATCGAGGACACATTGTCAAAACGCGTGCCGTAGCGTTCCGATGCGGCAGCACGCCGATAGACAGCAAGCACGTCAGAAGCGGAAAGAGGCGAGCCGTCAGAAAAGGTGGCGTCATCGCGCACATAAAATGTGTAGGTCCGCTTCTGCGTGTCATAGGTGTAATTGCTGCAAAGAACCTTTTGCGGCAAGAAACTTTCATCCAGTGCAAACAAGCCCTCGTAAAGCAACGCACCGATCGTTTGCTGGATGCCGTCGATGCAGGTGACTGGGTCAAGCGTCTGGTTTTGCAAATAGGGAAGGGAGAATGAGGAGATCCGGGTTTCAACGATTTCATTCTCCTGCTCGCTCGGAAGTGTTTCGTTCCAGAATTCGTCGGACTCATCTTCCTCCCAGCACGAACACAGCAGGATCATCATTGACAGCGCAAGCAAAAGGGCGCAGAGCTTCTTTGCTCTCATGATCATCCCTCCAGCGAAATCACACCGATCATACCGCCGCGCTGCTCGCCCATCAGGCGGTGAGACCAGTAGCGCTCAGGATGGCACATTGTGCAGTCGGGGTGTATCTCAATATTTTTCGGATCGAGTCCCGCACGCAACAGCCATAGCCGGTTAATTGCCTTGAGATCAACGCTGTATCGGTCGCCGACCTTTGCGATCTGTTCGTCAATGGCAGGATCAAGGAGATTGTCGAACTCTTTCCTGACATCATCATGCACGAGAAAACAGCATTTGCCGATGGACGGGCCGATGGCGGCATGCATGGTCTGCGGTGTTGCACCGTAATAGGTCATCATAGAGATTGCGGTTTTCAGCGCAATGCCGCCTGCTGTTCCCCGCCAGCCGGCGTGACATGCGCCGATGCAGTGGGCAAGCGTGTCATAGAGCAGGATCGTGCAGCAGTCAGAGCCGAAGACGACCAGTGGAAGATCCGGCACGTTTGTTACCAGGGCATCGGCATCATAAGGGCGCTCGTCCCAGAGGATTTTTCCGGCGTGATCCTCCGATGCAATGCGTACCAAATCGCTGTGGATCTGGCGGCAGCCGACCACACGGGTGCCATCAAAGCCAACGGCTTTCCCGAGACGGCGGTAATTTTCCAAAAGGTTTTCCGGCGCGTCACCGCGATGATCGGCAAAGTTCAGCGTATCGAACGGCGCACCACTCACGCCGCCGTGACGGGTAGTAAAGGCATGGCGAATACCGCCGAGGGTACTCAGACCGTCGGCGGTATCGTAAAGTAAACCATTGTGATTGTGTTCAGTAAAGGGCATGGTATTACCTCCCACAGCACTGCTTGTATTTTTTGCCGCTGCCGCAGGGACACGGATCGTTACGTCCGATCTTCTGCACCTTGCGCGGCTGCTTTTTCACCGTGCCGTCACCGGCGGTGGTGGCAACAATGCCTTCTGCCACACGCTCACGCTTGACCTCGGACTCGGTCTTAACGCGGGCGGAGAAAATGCGGCGCACGGTGTCGTTCTGAATGGCGGAGATCATCTCTTCAAACATATCGAGGGACTCCTGCTTGTAAACGTCCACCGGATTCTTGTTGCCGTAAGACTGCAGGCGAATCGCCTGACGCAGCTCGCTCATCGCGTCGATATGATCCATCCAGTATTCATCGACCACGCGCAGCAGCACCACGCGCTCCAGCTCACGCATAATGGGGGAGGTAAGAGCATCTTCCTTGGCGTTATAGAACGCTTCGGAGGTTGTATAGAACTTCTCGACCAGTTCCTCCTGCGAAAGTGCGGCAAGCTCGCCGATCGGTTCGCTGACAGCGCCGCGCGGGAAGTACATACCTTCACACGCTTTGAGGGATTCGCGGCAGCTTTCTTCCTTGGAAAGTCCGTCTGTACCCTCGGCAACAGCAACGTGGTTTTCGATGCTGGAGTGCAGCATGTTGAGAATGGTCGCCTTGATGTCAAGTCCGTCAAGCACCTGCTTGCGCTGACCGTAAATGACCTCGCGCTGCTTATTCATGACGTCGTCGTACTCGAGCGTTGCCTTACGGGACTGGAAGTTGCGGCTTTCCACGCTCGTCTGCGCGTTTTCGATGGACTTGGTGAGCATCTTATTTTCAATCGGGGTATCCTCGTCAAGATCCAGACGCTCCATCAGATTCGTAATGCGCTCGCCGCCGAACAGCCGCATCAGATCATCGTCCAGCGAGAGGTAGAAGCGCGTTTCACCGGGGTCACCCTGACGGCCGGAACGTCCACGCAGCTGATTGTCAATGCGGCGGGAGTCGTGACGCTCCGTGCCGATGATAAAGAGGCCGCCTGCTTCACGCACCTTGTCCGCTTCGCCGGCGATTTCGTCCTTGTGCTTTTTGAGCGCTTCAGCAAACATGGCGCGTGCGTCGAGAATTTCCTGATTCTTCGTTTCGGCATAGCCGGTCGCCTCGGCAATCAGCTCGTCGGAAAGACCTGCTTTGCGCAAGTCATTCTTTGCCATATACTCCGCGTTACCGCCGAGCATGATATCCGTGCCGCGGCCTGCCATGTTGGTGGCAACGGTGACGGCACCGAACTTACCGGCCTGTGCCACGATCTCAGCTTCCTTCTCGTGGTTTTTGGCATTGAGCAGATTATGCTTGATGCCCTCACGGGAGAGAAGATAGGAGAGCTTTTCGTTCTTTTCAATGGATACCGTGCCGACGAGTACCGGCTGACCTTTTGCGTGGCACTTCTTGACCTGCTCAATAACGGCGCGGTACTTGGCGTTTTCCGTCTTGTACACGACGTCGGGATTATCGAGACGGGCGATGGGACGGTTGGTGGGGATCTCGATAATATCAAGGCTGTAGATCGTGCCGAATTCTTCCTCTTCCGTCAGCGCCGTACCGGTCATGCCGGAGAGCTTATTGTAAAGACGGAAGTAATTCTGGAAGGTGATGGTGGCAAGCGTCTTGCTCTCGCGTGCAACTTCCACGCGCTCCTTGGCTTCGATCGCCTGATGCAGACCGTCAGAGTAGCGGCGGCCGAACATGAGACGGCCCGTAAACTCATCAACGATGACGACCTGACCGTCCTTCAAGACGTAGTCAATATCGCGCTTCATCGTGCCGTGTGCCTTCAGTGCCTGGTTGACATGGTGCGCGATCGTGGAGTTTTCGGGGTCGGACAGGTTTTCGAGGTTGAAGAAGTCTTCGACCTTCTTGATACCGCGCTGCGTCAGCGTTGCGGTCTTGGCCTTTTCATCGACAATGTAATCGGCAGTTTCGTTGACGTCCTCTTCTTCCTTCTCGTCCGTCTCGGCAATGACCTTTTTGCGGAAGGTGCGCACAAGAGACTCCGTGCGGGAGTACATCTCCGTGGACTTTTCACCCATGCCGGAAATGATGAGCGGTGTGCGCGCCTCATCGATCAAAATGGAGTCCACCTCGTCGACGATGGCAAACGAGTGTCCGCGCTGGACAAGCTCGGAGCTGTAGATCGCCATGTTGTCACGCAGGTAGTCAAAGCCCATCTCGTTGTTTGTGCCGTAGGTAATATCGGCGGCGTAGGCAGCTCTGCGCTCCTCGCTGGAAAGATCGTGGACAATGAGACCCACGGTAAGCCCGAGGAAGCGATGTACTTTGCCCATCCACTCACTGTCGCGCTTGGCGAGGTAGTCGTTGACGGTGACGATGTGCACGCCGTTTCCGGTCAGACCGTTGAGGTAGGCAGGCAGTGTTGCGACCAGTGTTTTGCCTTCACCGGTCTTCATTTCGGCGATACGTCCCTGATGCAGCACAATGCCGCCGACGAGCTGCACACGATACGGACGCAGACCAAGCACGCGGTCGGATGCTTCACGCACGGTGGCAAATGCCTCGGGCAGAATGTCATCGAGCGTTTCGCCGTCAGCAAGGCGCTTTTTGAATTCCGGCGTTTTTGCCTGGAGCTCGGCATCGCTCAGTGCCTTGTACTCGTCCTCGAGTGCTTCAATTTTATCAACGATGGGGTAAATGCTCTTGAGCTCGCGCTCAGAGTAGGTACCGAACATTTTTGTCAAAAGTCCCATATTGCAACTTCCTTTCGTGGGAGTATATCATCACGGATAAAGTATAACACGCGGCAGCATGATATGCAAAGGAAATTTGCCAAAGGTCCGTGAATGAATTGTAAATTTACGCAAGGCAAGACTTTCTGCTGCCTTGCACATGGGGGTTGAGTTGTGTTAAAATAACAGTAATCAAAATTTGTACGGTGAACTTTGCGGAAAATAACAGGAGGCATTTTTATGAAACTTTCTTTTTTCGGTGCTGACCGCTGCGTTACCGGCTCGTGCCACTGCCTTGAGGTGGGCGGAAAGAAGATTCTTGTTGACTGCGGTTTGCAACAGGGACGTGACGAGGTTGACAACCGTTCGCTGCCCTTTGCACCGAATCTCATTGACTATGTTCTGGTGACGCACGCGCATATCGATCATACGGGACGTATCCCACTGCTGGTCAAAAACGGCTTTCGCGGTGAGATCCTTACTACGCGCCTGACAGCGGAGCTGATGCAGATCATGCTGCTCGACTCTGCGCATATTCAGGAAAGCGAGGCGGAGTACGACAACCGCAAGGGCGAGCGCGCCGGCAAGACACCGGTGGAGCCGATCTACACCATCGAAGATGCGCAGAATGTGTTCAAATTCGTGCAGACCTGCGAATACGGCGAGACGGTCGAGCTTTGCGACGGTGTGCGCGTCACCTTTACCGATGCGGGACATCTGCTGGGCTCGGCAAGCATTACCGTGGAAGTGAGCGAAAACGGCACCAAAAAGACGATCGTATTCTCCGGCGACATCGGCAACGTCGATCAGCCGATCATCCGCGATCCGCAGCCGCTCAAAAAAGCAGATTACGTCGTGATGGAATCGACCTACGGCGACCGCAACCACACGGAAGTCTGGAGCTACACCGACGAGCTGGCGGAGATCATTGACGAAACGCTCGGCAAGGGCGGCAATGTTGTCATTCCGTCCTTTGCGGTCGGTCGTACACAGGAGCTTTTGTACTTTATCCGCGAAATCAAGGACGCGGGGCTTGTGAAGTCTGTGCCCGAATTTCCGGTTTATATCGACTCTCCGCTTGCCAAGCAGGCAACGACCGTTTTCTGCGGTGATCTGCACGGCTATCTCGATGAGGCTGCACTTGAACTTGTCAAGGACGGCACGCACATGTTCTCGTTCCCGAACCTGCATCTGGTCGAAACCTCGGAGGAGTCAAAGCTTCTCAATATGGACACGACACCAAAGGTCATCATTTCCGCGTCCGGTATGTGCGATGCGGGCCGTATCCGCCACCATTTGAAACATAATCTCTGGCGTGCCAACAGCGCGGTGGTGTTTGTCGGCTTCCAGGGCGTCGGCACGCTCGGAAGGAGACTTCTTGACGGTGTGGAGAGCGTGAAGCTCTTCGGCGAGGAGATCGCCGTGCGCGCGAAGATCGTCAACTTCCAGGGCCTTTCCTCCCACGCGGATCACGACCATCTGCTCGCGTGGATCGATTCCTTTGAGCCGAAGCCTGCGCGAGTGTTTGTCGTCCACGGTGACGCGGATGTCATCCCTGCATTTTCCGCAGAGCTGGAAGCACGCGGCTTAGCGACCTATGCGCCGCTCTATACCGCAAGCTATGACCTTGCGGCAGACCGGGAGCTTGAGCGCGGCTATCAGCCGGAGAAGAAACCCTCCGCTGCATCTACGCTTGTTGACGACCTTTATAAGAAGCTCCTTGCCGCGGCGGATGCCCTTCTCGCCCTGGCACGCAGCAAGAAGGGCGCGCCGAACAAGGAAAAGAAGGCATTGACCGAACAGATTCTCAATCTCATCGAGAAGTGGAGATAACTCATTTATGGGAGAGCTTGTCAAAAATCAACTGCACACCGTGACGATCGAAGGTTACGGAAACGATGGTATGGGCATTGCGCGTATTGACGGGCGCGTCGTGTTCGTCCACAATGCACTTAGAGGGGAGAAGTGCGAAATTCTCATTCTCAAGGTGCTCAAAAGCGTTGCTTTTGCCAAGGTGCAGAAGATTCTTGAGACATCGAGTGAGCGCGTGACGCCGGACTGTCCGTACTTTCCACGCTGCGGCGGTTGCACCTACCGCCATATGAGCTATGACGAGGAGCTGCGGCTGAAACGCCAGCGTGTGCAGGATGCGCTCACGCGCATCGGCGGCAGCGATGTCGTTGTGGAGGAGATCCTCGGCGGCGCGGATACGGTGCGCTATCGCAACAAGGCGCAGTATCCGGTGGGAGCCGGCGGTGCGGTGGGGTTTTACCGCGCACGCACCCACGAGGTGATCGAGTGCGAGAGCTGCCTTTTGCTCAAGCCGGAAGCGGAGGCCGCGGCTGAGGCTCTGCGGCGGTATCTGACCAAATATGCCGTTTCCGGGTATGACGAAAAGAGCGGAAGGGGGCTGCTTCGGCATCTCTATGTGCGCTCCAACACGAAAGGGGAAAGCCTTGTCTGCGTTCTCGTTAACGCGGACGCTCTTCCGCATGAACAGGAGCTCGTCGCGATGCTGCGCGAGGCCTGTCCCAAGACGGTCGGCATCGTGCTCGGCACAAATACCATGAGAAACAATGTCATTCTCGGAGACCGCTACCGCACACTTTGGGGGAAGGATCGGCTGGAGGATACGCTTTGCGGCCTTTCATTCCGGTTGAGTGTGTCGTCGTTCTATCAGGTCAACCACACGCAATGCCAGCGGCTTTACGCCAAAGCCATCGAATTTGCACAGCTCACGGGAAAAGAGACGGTGCTCGACCTCTACTGCGGCGTTGGCACGATCACGCTTGCGATGGCGAAGAGCGCCGGAAAGGTCATCGGCGCGGAGATCGTGCCGGAGGCCATTGAGGATGCAAAGGACAACGCCGTGCGCAACGGCATCGAAAATGCGGAGTTTTTCTGCGGCGATGCATCCAAGATCGCCGCAAAGCTTTCCCACGAGAATCTGCGCCCCGATGTCGTGACCGTTGACCCTCCGCGCAAGGGACTCAGCGAGGATGTGGTGACGACGATTGCACAGATGGCGCCGAAGTGCGTGGTGTACGTCTCCTGTGATCCTGCCACGCTTGCACGCGACGTCAAGCGCTTCGCAGACAACGGCTATACCGCCGTTCGTGCCTGCGCCGTGGATATGTTCCCGAGAGCGGATCACGTGGAGACGGTTGTCCTTCTTTCCAAGGGTGAAATCGACTCAAAAAGAATCCGCGTAGAGTTTCCTCTGGACGATATGGAGATCACATCGTTCCGGGAGAAAGCCACCTATCCGCAGATCAAGGAATATGTATTGGAACAGACAGGATTGAAGGTATCTTCGCTGTATATCTCGCAGATCAAGCGGAAATGCGGGCTTGATGTCGGAGAGAGCTACAACAAGCCGAAATCTGAGGATGCACGTGTGCCCCAGTGTGCGCTGGAAAAAGAGAAAGCGATCATGGATGCGCTGCGACATTTCGGAATGATTTCGTAGAAAGAAAGGGGTACAAACTATGAGTAAACTGCTTTCCTGCGAATATAACATGGACACAGCCTGTGTGGAACTGAAATACGCTGAGGGTGCCTTGATTTCCATTGACACCATCGCAGTGGAAAATGAGGTCGCAGACAATATGTACCAGCGTTCTGAGCTTGACTGGCTGATTTACAACAAGCCTCTGGAGTATGCACAACTTGTACTTGGCGAAGGCTTGGAGGCATACTTGAAAGGAACACCGGAACATAGGCTGATGGATTAAAAGAAAAAATAGCAGTGCCCACCGATCAATCGACAAATCGGTGGGCACATTTTTATTGCTCAGTTGTTATCCATGCCTGGGGCGGCGCGGCACAGTTTGCAGCGATGGCAGTGCGGCAAAGAAAAATGTCATTAATTTATATATAAAATGACCTGCATTTGCGCAAAAATTCGCTGGTAAAGCAAGAGTTTTCCCTTGAAATTATTGACTTTTTTATTCGTATATGATATCATTATATCAAAATATCTTGATATCATTTGGAGGTGAAGCGAGTGCCTAAAAAAACAGATGTAATTGGCGAACGAGACAAGCAAGTTCAAGTACGTCTCCCCGCAGCGCTTCACAAAGATTTGAAACTAACACTAATGCAAAATGACAGCTCACTTGCCGACTTTTTTAATGAAGATGCAAAAGCATATTTGAAAGACCCTGCCAAGTATCAAAAGGCTATCAAGAGCATAAACGGAGGAAAAAACAATGGCTGATCTCAGAAAAGAACAAGAGCGCGATGAACTCCATCGTGCAATATGGGCGATTGCCGACGAATTGCGCGGTAGCGTAGATGGATGGGATTTCAAGTCCTATGTACTTGGCATGATGTTTTATCGCTACATTTCCGAAAACCTGACCAACTATATCAACGAGGGTGAAATCGAAGCCGGAAACGAAGGCTTTGACTATGCGCTTTTATCCGACGAAGAAGCCGAACTGGCCCGCAAAGATCTTGTAAAAACCAAAGGCTTCTTTATTCTTCCGTCGGAGCTCTTCTGCAATATCAGGAAAAAAGCCGAGAGTGACGAAAACCTGAATATGACTTTGGAGACTGTTTTCAATCATATTGAGGAATCAGCAAAAGGCAGCGAAAGCGAAGATAATTTCGCCGGACTGTTTGATGACATAGACGTCAACAGCAATAAGCTTGGTGCAACTGTTGCCAAGCGCAACGCGAAGCTAGTCAAGCTGATCGAAGGCATCGCAAAAATGAGCCTCGGCAATTACAAGGACAGCTCTATTGATGCTTTCGGTGACGCTTACGAATACTTGATGAGTATGTATGCCTCCAATGCCGGCAAAAGCGGCGGCGAGTTTTTCACCCCGCAGGAAGTATCTGAGCTGCTGACTCGTATTGCAGTTGTTGG
>JAUMWI010000047.1:10440-11788 GCA_030529725.1 Eubacteriales bacterium
GACCTTGCGTTTATCATGCACTCTCTGTCATGGCTTGCCACCAATGGAACGGCGGCAATCGTCTGCTTCCCCGGCATTATGTACCGCGGCGGCGCGGAAAAGAAAATCCGCCAATATCTGATTGATAACAACTTTATTGACTGCATCATTCAGCTGCCGAGCAATCTGTTTTTCGGCACTTCTATTGCAACCTGCATCATGGTGCTGAAACGCAGCAAGTCCGACAACCGCACGCTTTTTATTGATGCCTCCAATGAGTTTGTAAAGGTTACGAATAACAACAAGCTGACCGATGAAAACATCACCCGTATCGTCGATGAATTTGCATCTCGTAATGATGTTGCTCATTTTGCCCGTTGTGTGCCGTATGATGAAATCAAAGGTCAGGACTACAACCTTTCGGTGAGCACTTATGTAGAGCAGGAAGACACCAGAGAAGTGATCGACATTGCGAAGCTCAATGCGGAGCTTGAAGAAATCGTTGCAAGAGAACAAGTGTTAAGGGATGAAATTGCAAAGATCATTGCAGAATTAGAGGGATAATTTATGAGGCTCAGCAGTAGATTATCTGATAAAAGCAAAAATACCGGGGAAATCGAATCCTTCATCGACTGGGAAAAATACACGATTTCCCCCGAGGAAGAAACAGAAGAAGTGCATTTGATTTCTGCAGGTGATTTCCTCGAAATACAGATTGGCACGATCCTTCTTCCATTTTACTCAACGGCGTGTGAAGACAGTGTCACTTTTGTTTCTCCTCAAGAATTGCATTGTTTGATTATCAATAAGCAAATGATCAGCATTGATGCTTTCGCCGCCAAGCTTGTCCGTTCTGCCGCTGATGAAGCGGCTCAGCATACTTTCCGAACAGCCGATGCGCGTTTCAAGTTCTGCCTGCGAAACTTTATGCGATTTCATTAAGTCCTGCAAACGGTCACGGATTGCACCGGGAAGATAATTGCTTTCGCTGTCCATATTTTGCACCTCCCTGACATGACGGTAAAACTATATTTTTTTGTACTTTGTATTCCGTCCGCTGCCGTCCTGATATATTAGTCCTTCTTTGACCATACGTTTCAGAATACGGTTTGCGGTTGCCTGGCTGACATCAAGCAGCACGTCAACATCACTGCGAACGATCTGGCCGTTCGTTTCAATAAAGGACAGAATTTTCGCTTCTTCGCTTTTAGGAGATCCGAAAACTACAGCAGTTTCTTTTACTCCGACATTTCGGTTCGGAAGCATGATTTTGAAGGCGTTTCCGGTTACTTCAATTTCAGGTTTTCGTTCGTTTCCGTCATATGCTTTCATGATTTTCGGCATTCCGGTTCCGTAGGCTTCGATCAGC